>JAJYRF010000001.1 GCA_021794255.1 bacterium
ATAAATAAATTAAATAAATAAATTAAATAAATAAATTAAATAAATAAATTAAATAAATAAATTTAATTAATTAAATTAAATTAATTTAATTTCAAGCTTTCCTTCGCTGGTATTGTCCATATTCAGGTTCAAAGGGTTTTGAATAGATCCAATCTCAGCCTATTATAATATAATTAGGCACCCCTAGCATTTTATTATTTTTTTGTTTATATTTATATCTTAATAAGTATCTTAATTAATTAACTTATAAAATATATATTATCATATTGGCTTAACTTAGTCAACTTGTTAAATTACCCCAAAATTGCCGATTGAATTTTTTAAATCTATTTTTATACCCCCTTATTTATTTTATATTCACCATCAAGGTGAAAATAAAATAAATAAGGGGGTATTTAGTTTTTAGTTAATTTATATCGGCAAATTATAGATTAATCTCTAAATAATTGTGAAAATTGATATTAATAATTATGACGTTTAAATTTTTTACATATTTATAAAATATAAAAATAGTTATATGTATTGGGTGGGATACATTATTTACATAATATTGACGTTAATTTAAAATTTTTTAGAGATAATAAATAATTAATATTAATCAATTATAATATTTCTTGGAAAACAAGGGTTGATAAATATCGAGAGCCTGCGTCAGGCAAAACCGTGCTATAATTTCCTTTGTATTTTTGACTAAGTTTATGAATTCCGTACAAATTAGCTCCAGAAGAAAAGCCGCATAAAAGACCTTCTTGTTTTATAAGCTGTTTAAGCATTAAATAGCTTCCTTCCGTGTCTACTTTTATGTAATCATCTATAATATCGTTATAATCAAATCCTTGAAAATTAAATGAGTAATTATATTTCCATCCTTCTATGCCATGCATCGGATTATCTGGCACGATGGCGATGATTTTAATATTTTTATTATATTCTTTAAGTCTTTTTCCTGTTCCTAAAATAGTGCCGCCTGTTCCAATGCCAGTTACAAAATAATCAATATTGCCGCCTGTTTGTGTAATAATTTCTAATGCCGTAGTTTCATAATGAGATACGGCATTATTTGGATTATTATATTGGTCAGGCATATAATAAATATTATTTCCGCCTCTTTTATATTCTTCTATAGATTTTTTAATAGCTCCATCATGGCTTTCTTCCGCAGGAGTCAGAATTAATTCTGCGCCGTAAAGCTTGATTATCTGTTTACGTTCCTCGCTCATATTTAAAGGAGCATAAATCTTTACTTTTATACCTAACAATGCACCTATCATAGCGTAAGAAATACCAGTGTTTCCTGAAGAAGAATCAATTATAGTCATATTTTGTTTAAGGATATTTCTGTTTATCGCGTCTCTTATCATATAAAATGCTGGTCTATCCTTAATAGAACCCCCCGGATTCTGAGATTCTGTTTTAGCATAAACTTTAATGCCGTCAGAAACGTTAAATAAATTATCTAATAAACAAATATCCGTTCCGCCGATTGAATTAAACAAATTTAAACTTAAGAAATTTAATTTATATTTTAGTTCACTTACTATATCTTTTTTACTCATTACGTTTTTTATTATTTCTTTATAATGTTTATAATGATCGTTAACTTATTAATTGATAAGTATTAATTAAGTTAATTAATATGCTAATATTAATTATGATAAATTAATTATTATAATTAAGTTATTAAGCTAATATTATAATTTAACAATTATTTTCTAAGTCCGTTTTTCTCAACTATTATTTCATAATCGGTATCATTTATTTGATTAATTGAAAGCACTTTATGACCCTGTTCTTCCATAGAACGCGGAACATTTCTTATAGCAGGTTCATAATCTACTATTATTCTTAATATTTCGCCCTGTTTCATTTTTTCTAAAGCAAGTTTAGACCTGACAAAAGTAAAAGGGCATATTTCGCCTTTAATATCTAATTCGCTCTTATATTCAGCCATTTCGCATTTACTCCGCAAATATTAAATATATTAATTAAATAAGCAAATTAATCTATATATTAATATTAATATATAGATTAAGTGAATAAATTAATTGAATTAATTATAAAACTAATTGAATAAGTTTATTAATTTAATAAGCTATTGAAACAGATTAAATAAATTAAATAAACAAGTTAATTATATAGATTAAGTGAATAAATTAATTAATTAAAAATTAAATAAATATTTTTTATCAATTTCTAAATTCACAAGATTCTTCGTATTCTATTAAATTGATTATAGTATGGTTTTCGCCGCAAAGCGGACAAGTTTTATCCTGTCTAAGTTTCATTTCGGTAAATTTCATATCTAAAGCATCATATATTAATAATCTGCCGTTTAATGTCGTACCGATGCCGAGAATTATTTTTATAGTTTCATTAGCCTGTATAGCTCCTATTATTCCCGGCAATACGCCTAAAACGCCGGCTTCCTGACAGCTTGGAACCAATCCTTCAGGCGGTGGCGAAGGAAAAAGACATCTATAGCAGGGACCTTTATCAGGCAGAAAAACAGTTGCTTGACCGTCAAACCTAAAGATAGAACCATAAACAAGAGGTTTTCCGTAAAAATGGCATGCATCGTTAATTAAATATCTTGTCGGAAAATTATCGGTAGCATCTATTATCACGTCATAATCTTCAATAAGTTCTTTTATATTAGCAGAAGATATTTTCTCCTTATATGTTACGACTTTAACATCAGGGTTAATTCTTTCGATTGAATCTTTTGCAGAGTCTACCTTATATCTTCCGACGTCTTTATTGCCGTGCCATATTTGCCTTTGCAGGTTTGAAAGATCCACCGTATCAAAATCGGCAATTCCGAGAGTTCCAACACCCGCCGCTCCAAGATATAATCCGCATGGCGCTCCTAAACCGCCTGCTCCTATTAAAAGAACTTTAGAAGACAATAATTTCTCCTGACCTTCGCCGCCAACTTCCGGCAGTATTATATGTCTAGCGTATCTTTTTATCTGTTCTTCCGTAAAATCCAAAATAACCTCCATAATTAAAAATTTTCATTCGACAATATCTAATACAATAGGTTCAACGCTTACGCCTTTAGATTCTAAAAATGCTACCGCTTTTTCAATATCTGAATATTCCCCTTCAATTTCAAGAGCAATGATGCCTATATCATTAGAGATACTGGCGCTTCTTATGTTAGTAATTACATTATAATTTTTCCCTATTAAATATATTAGCGGATCTTTAATTACCCCTTGAGGATAATTTAAATAAAATTTTTTCTTTTCGGGAGCGCCTCCTGCAATAGCAGGAATGATTGAAATTGTGTCTCCGTCTTTGACCGATGAATTATTGCTGTCTATAAATCTGATATCTTCATCATTTAAATAAACATTGACGAATCTTCTGACCTGATCATTCTGTTCGCATATTCTTTCTTTTATGCCTGGATAATTTTTTTCAAGGTCATTAATGATTTCTAAAATATTAGATCCTTGAGTGTCAACTTCTGATTTTCCGCCTGTTAATGTCCTTAAAGGCGTCGGTATTCTAACAGTTATAGCCATTTTTCCTCCAGATTATTATCAACTAATTATATAATTAATTGTGTTTATGTGTTTATTTTTTTTCTCTTATTTTTTTAAGTATTTCTTCAAATTCTTCCAGATTAGGATTAATAATCGGAGCTTCATTTAATCTGTTGTTAAGTGCTTCTAACGTTTTTAATCCATTCCCGGTAATTGCAAGTACGGTAGTTTCATTTTTATTAATGTAGCCTTTTTCAATGAGTTTTTTTGCAACGGCAACGGTGACGCCGCCGGCAGTCTCGGTAAATATTCCTTCCGTAGATGCTAAAAGTTTCATACCTTCCACTATTTCATCGTCCGTGGCATCTTCTCCGAATCCGCCGCTTTTATGCATCAGATCCGCGGCATAATATCCGTCTGCAGGATTGCCTATTGCGAGCGATTTTGCAATAGTATCGGGAATTTTAACCGGTTTAATAAATTCTCTTTTTTCTTTTACGGTTGATGTAATAGGATTGCATCCTGTAGCCTGCGCTCCGAATATTTTAGTATTGTGTTTTTCAATTAATCCACAATATTCAAATTCTTCAATAGATTTTCCGACTTTTGTAATTAAAGAACCGCCGGCCATAGGGACGACAATATTATCAGGAGCTTTAAAGCCAAGCTGTTCAAGGATTTCAAATGTAAGAGATTTTGAACCTTCCGCATAATAAGGTCTTAAATTTATATTAACAAATGCCCAGTTATGTTTGCCTGCTATCTCCGTGCAAAGTCTGTTTACTTTGTCATAACTCCCCTCTATCTTAACTAAATTAGTCCCGTAAATAAGGGTGCCTAAGACCTTGCCTACTTCAAGATTTGACGGAATAAACACAAAACTTTCAAAACCGGAAGAAGCTGCCAAAGCAGCCGTTGCATTTGCAAGATTGCCTGTTGAGGCGCATGCGATAACTTTAAAACCAAATTCTTTTGCTTTAGCTATAGCAACAGAAACTACTCTGTCTTTAAAAGAAAGAGTGGGAAAGTTAACCGCATCGTTTTTAATATATATATGTTTAACACCTAAAGTTTTGGCAAGATTATCAGCCTTAACTAAAGGAGTGAATCCGACATCTTTGCCTATTTCTATATCGCCTTTAATAGGGAGCAATTCTCTGTATCTCCACATATTTGGCTGTCTAGATTTAATTTTTTCTATGCTTATATTTTTTTTGATTTTATCATAATCATAATCTACTTCTAACGGTCCAAAGCAATAATCGCAGACATAGAGAGCGCTGTCCGGATATTCTTTTCCGCATTCTCTGCATTTTAGTCCTTTCACAAACATTTTGTCTCCTTAATTTTATTAAAGTGTTATATAAACTATATAGCTATCTATGACCATTAAGTTATTAAGACAATGAATAATGTATTGCTCATCATCATTAGTATATTTATTTAAGTTAAGCCATTAAATTATTAAATTATTAAGTTATTAAATTATTAAGTTATTAAATGATTAAGTTATTAAGTTATTAAGTTATTAAATGATTAAGTTATTAAGTTATTAAGTTATTAAATGATTAAATGATTAAATGATTAAATGATTAAATTATTAAGTTATTAAATGATTAAGTTATTTATGTATATTAAAAGTATTATAAATTAAATTAAAATGTATGTTGTGTTAAATAAATTATTTGCAAAAAAAAAGCCTTTTCTTCCGGATGAAATATGAAGAAAAGGCTTTTAACGCTTATCTTCTTATCTTCCAGGCATAATTATTTTGTTTAATCCTATGATGTTATTATGGCATAAATGCCACATTCCTGCGGGAGTTAGCACCGAATAAATTAAATTTTTTTTTAAAGATAAATTAAAATTTAAAGTTTCGGTTGCTGCGGTTTCAAATGGGCCCGTCCCTTCACCGCTCTTGATAAGAAATATCAAATTATTTTTTAAATTTAAAAGAACAATATTGTTAATTATTAAATTAAAATAATTAACAATTATATAATGTTTTAAAATTATATAATATAATATTATTTAATTTATGTCAAATTATTTATATTGCTGTAACAATTATTTATGTTGTCTTAAATAAAAATTTCTAATGCAGAATTAAGGTATTGCATTAATGATAATATAATAAATATATAATCTTTTAGCAAGACAAAAAATGTTTTGAATTAACTATAATATATATTATTATAATAATAATATGAATATGTAAATACTTTAAAATTAAGTTTTATAAATTATAAATTATAAATTATAAATGAAATTAGACTTATTGCTATTAAATTATTCATTAAAAAACAAGTTTAAAATAATAAGGGCAGGGATAATTATATTATTTTCCATACTGTCTATACCTATTTTTTTATCAGGATGCGTACCCTATATTATTGGCGAATATCATACTAAACCGAAGTATATAAATAGTTCTATGCCTCCACAATATTATACTCCAAAATCCTTACCTCACAATATAGAAGAAGGTATTGCATCATGGTATGGACCTGGATTCCAAGGGAGACCTACTGCAAGCGGGCATATTTACAATATGTATGATTTAACAGCGGCTTCAAGGACACTTCCTTTAGATACATATGCTTATGTTACAGATTTAAAGAATGGCAGAAGCGTTGAAGTGTATGTTGACGACAGAGGTCCGTATTACGGAGGAAGGATAATGGATCTTTCATATGCGGCAGCAAGGGCTTTAAATATGCTGGGACCCGGCACCGCTCTTGTCAAAATACAATATTTAGGACCTAATCCTGCTGCAAAAGTTGAGCAGAATGAAATTAACGGATTCGGAACAAAATATTTGCCGCCTCTTACGGGATATACTCTTCAATTTGCCGCATATACATCTAAAAATAAGGCTTTTAAGAAAAAGAAAGTGATTGCAAATTTAGTACCGGGTGTACATATAATAACAAAAACAGTGCATAATACCGATTATTATTGCGTGGTACTGGGAAAATTTGATAGTTTAAATAAAGCTTATGTTTTTGCAAAAGTTATTGCAAAAGAAGGTTATGATATATATATTACTAAAAGAGGATAAATAAAATAAAATAAAAATATGAGCAGGGGGGTAAATGAAAATAGTGGCTTTAATACCTGCAAGGTTTGCTTCTACAAGATTTGAAGGAAAACCTTTGGTAAAAATTATGGGTAAACCTATGATTCAGCATGTGTGGGAAGGCGTGTCTAAATCTGCGATAATTTCTGAAATAATTGTTGCTACGGAAGATAAAAGAGTTTTTGATGCTGTTATTAATTTTGGAGGTAATGCCGTAATTACCAAAGATACCCATGTATCGGGCACTGATAGAATAATTGAGGCGTCAGAAAATATTGATGCTGATATTATCTTAAATATTCAGGGAGATGAACCTTTAGTGAATAATGAAATAATCAACGCCTTAGTTAAACCTTTTAAGGAAGATGAAAACATTGTTTTTACGAGTGTTAAAACTCCTATTTATTCCTTTGAAGAATTTACGGATGTCAATAATGTAAAAGTGGTAACGGATAAAAACGATTATGGAATTTATTTTTCAAGAAGCCCGATACCTTTCGACAGAAATAGTTTTGATTCAAAATTTAATTTAATAAACAGCGACTTAAAAAATAAAGATAAAAATAAATTATTTGGTTATAAACACTTAGGCTTTTATGGATATAGAAAAGATTTTCTTAAAACTTTCGGGCAATTGCCTCCTTCATATTTAGAGGAGAAAGAAATGCTTGAACAGATGAGAGCTATTGAAAACGGTTATAAAATAAAGATTGAAACCGTTAATATTTCAACAATACCGGTTGATGTCCCTGCCGATATAAAAAAAGTTGAAAGTTATTTATTAAAATTATATAATTAATCTTTTATTAATATTATTAATAAAAAAAATATCAATATAGATAGCAAAATATATAAATAAAATTATTTAATTTAATAAAAAAAAATAAAAAATTAAATTTCAAAGAGGTATAGAAAAATATGAAAAAAGAAATTCACCCAGAATATTTAGAGACCAAAGTAAGATGTGCATGTGGAAATGAATTTGTTACAGGGAGCACCGTAAAAGAAATTCATATTGATATTTGTTCCCAATGCCATCCGTTTTACACAGGCAAACAAAAATTTGTTGACAGCGCAGGCAGAATAGAAAAGTTTAACAAAAAGTATAATATAGAAAAAAAGAAATAAGGTAATTTTAATTTATTAAAATACATGAATTAAAGTTATTAAAATTTATTCAATTTAATATATTTTACGAAGAAACTTGCAAGAATGCTCTTGTTTTTAAAAATGAGATAAATTGCGGAAAATATTTAAATATTAATATATCTTATGTCTTAATATTTAAATATATTATAATAATATATTTAAATATTTATATGTTAATATCGTTAATTAATATCATAGTATAGTGTAGCATAGTATATTATTAATATTATTCTTATTCAAATGTATATATTTAATAAATATATACATTTGAAGTATTTGCGTTTTTAGCTTAATTTTGTATCTATTGCTTATTTTATTCTAATATTTTATTCTAATATTTTATTCTAATATTTTATTCTATTTATTTTAATAAATTTATTTAATTTACTTATTAATAGTTAATTAATAGTTATTATATAGATGGTTAAACTTATAAACTATACAACGAGTCCTGAAATCACTATTGCTATAGCGGCAAGGCTATGCTATAGTTCTTCCGATATAACAAAAATAGAGTATGATTTTAAAGAAGCTGAAGACGGTTTAGAAAAAGCAAGGAAGTTAATAAAAAAAATTAGAACTTCAGGGCATGAATCGGTGCTTGAGCATGCTAATTTTACTTTTATAGTTGATAAATTATCTCGAAGCGCCTCGCATCAGTTAGTAAGGCACAGAATAGCTTCGTATTCACAGAGAAGTCAGAGATATGTCAAAGAAACCAATCCGCAAATAATTATTCCTAAGTCTATATCCGAAAATAAAGAATTTTTGGATAAATTTAATAGCTTAGTTAAAGAAATTTATTCTTTATACGGGTTTTTTTTAGAAAAAGGCGTGCCCGCCGAAGATGCTAGATATATTTTGCCGAATGCTGCTCAAACGCAATTAAGTTTTACAATGAATGCAAGAGAACTTTTGCATTTTTTTAGATTAAGGGGATGTGAAAGAGCGCAATGGGAAATAAGAAATCTTGCTAAAGAAGTTTTTAAACTTGTTTATCCGATAGCTCCGTCGGTTTTTCACGGCGCGGGACCGTCTTGCGTTAGAAGCGGGTGTTCGGAAGGAGAGTTTAGCTGCGGCAGACCTTTAGAAATTAAAAAAGAATGGACGACAAAGGGTTTATTGTAATGGAAGATTTAATTGAACAGAATAATTATCAAAATGATAACGAACCGCCGTTTATAAAACTTGAAGATGTTATAATACAAAAATGTAAAGAGCTTAAAGAAGAAGCTGAAAATCTTAATAAAAATATTCAGGAAATCAGTAAAGACGGTTTTAATGAATCTGCTAAAGACCCTATTAAGAGATATAATTTAATTAAAAAAGTCATAGATACTTTTGAAGAATATAATAAAATATTATCAGATATAGAAGAACTTCAAAGGCTAAAAAAAAAAGAATTAGATAGCGAGCTTCTATTTATGGAGCTTGAAGAGATTAATGCTCTTCAGGCTAAAGCTAATAAAGCCGCCGAAACAATAAAAGAATATTTTTACCCTAGAGATGCAGATGCCGATAAAGATATACTTTTAGAAATAAGAGCGGCAACAGGCGGAGAAGAAGCTGCTCTTTTTGCTCTTGATTTGTATAAAATGTACAATAAATATGCAATAATAAAAAATTTTAATTTTGAACTTATATCTTCAAGTTATTCAGCATCCGGCGGGCTTAAAGAAGCCGTAATATCGGTTAAGGGCAAAGATGTTTTCAGGCTTTTAAAATATGAAAGCGGCGTTCACAGAGTTCAAAGAATTCCTGCAACGGAAACTCAAGGAAGAGTTCATACTTCTGCTGCCACAATCGCGGTTATGCTGGAACCCGAAGAAATTGACCTTAAAATAGCTGCCGAAGATTTAAGGATAGATGTTTACAGGTCAACCGGGCATGGAGGGCAAAGCGTCAACACAACAGATTCTGCCGTCAGAATAACCCATTTACCTACTAATCTTGTTGTTACCTGTCAGGATGAAAAATCGCAGCATAAAAATAAGGCTAAAGCTTTAAGAATATTAAGATCAAGACTATTAAACATATTAGAAGCCGATAAGAAATCTATTGAAGCAAAAAATAGAAAAAACATGGTTGGAAGCGGAGATAGAAGCGAAAAAATCAGAACATATAATTTTTCACAGGGCAGAATAACAGACCACAGGGCAGGAATAACACTTCATAAGCTGAATTCTATTATGGAAGGAAATCTTGATGAGTTGCTAATTCCGCTGTCAAAATATTTTGAATCTCAAAGATCTCTTGAAATCAAATAATTTTACTGTTTTTGAAACAATTAAGGCAGGAGCTGAATATTTAAAAAAAAATAACGGGGATATTTTTGATTGTTTTAAAGAATCTCTGCTGTTAATGAGCTATGTTTTAAATATTCCTATCGAAAAAATTATTATAAATTATGAAAGCAAAATAAGTAAAAATAAATTAAAGGTTTTTAACGGTTATATTGCAAGAAGAGCTAAAAAAGAACCGTTTGCTTACATAATTAAAAATAAAGAATTTTATTCAATTGATTTTTTTGTCAACAAATATGTTCTTATTCCAAGACCGGATACCGAAATTTTAGTAGATGAAAGTTTAAAGGAAATTAACAGATTAAACACAATAATAAACAACGATAACTATAATGACATAACTAGCAATGACATAACTAGCTGCACAGATAATAATATAAACAATAATAACAAAAAGACAGATGACAACAACTATAAGAATAATGACGGTAATTATAATTATAGCAGCATAAACAATATAGATAAAAATATTAAAGTTATAGATCTCGGTACAGGTTCAGGAGCTGTAGCGGTATCTATTGCTAAAAATTATCAATATTCAAATATTGAAATTTATGCCGCCGATAATAGTTTCAGAGCTTTAAATGTCGCAAGAAATAATGTAATATTAAATAATGTAGAAAATAAAATTAAATTAACCTATTTTAATATTTTAAATCAAAATATATGCTGGTATAATGAATCTAAAAAAAAATATAATGCGCATTTTTATGAATTTGATATCATTATATCTAATCCGCCTTATATAGTATCATCTGATATTGCATTGCTAAGCGATGAAGTTAAAAATTACGAACCCTATAAAGCTCTTGACGGAGGTATTGACGGACTTAAATTTTACAGGAAGATATTTGAATTGTTTTCATCGGCAATAGAAAATTCAGCGTATAATCATTCAATTAATAAAGAACTTTGTTTAATTTTAGAAATAGATTACAGATATAAAGAAGAAATAAAAAAAATTTATGAATTGACATTTTATGATAAAGATAATAAATATAATAATAATTGTAAAGAATATGAACATAAAATAAATACAAAAAACAATAAAAATAATAAAGACAATAAAAAAAAACCAATCAATATAACAATCAATTTTATAAAAGATATGTCAGGAAAAGAAAGGGTGGCAAAAATTAATTATGGAAAAAATAATAATTGAAGGTGGTATCCCCTTAAGGGGCGAAGTATCTATAAGCGGTTCAAAGAACGCTGCATTACCTATTATTGCATCGTCGATTATGTTTGATGATACCGACAATGAACTATACAATGTCCCAAATCTCCAGGATATAACTACTATCAAGAAACTTCTTGTCAGTCTTAATGCCGAAGTAAAAGATTCTGACGACGGAAAATTGTTTATAAACACATCAAATATTAATAACTTTGATGCTCCTTATGATCTTGTAAAAACTATGAGAGCTTCAGTTCTTGTTCTCGGACCGCTGCTTGCCAAATATAAAAGAGCACGAGTATCGCTTCCTGGCGGATGCGCTATAGGAGCAAGACCGATAGACTTTCATTTGCAAGCGCTTAGGACTCTCGGCGCCAGTATTACAATGGAGCATGGATATGTTGAGGCTACGGCAGGAAAACTTAAAGGCGCTGAAATTATTTTTCCTATTCCTTCTGTTACCGGAACGGAAAATATTATAATGGCGGCAACGCTTGCTGAAGGTACCACAATTATAAAAAATGCCGCAAGAGAACCTGAAATAGACGATTTGATCCTTGCTTTATGCAACGGAGGAGCAAATATTAAAAGAGTTCTGCCTTCGGTAATAGTAATTAAAGGAGTCAAAAAGCTGAATAAACTGAGCCATTACATTGTTTCAGACAGAATTGAAGCAGGCACGTATATGGTTGCTTCAGCTATAACCCAGGGCGATATTATAGTTAAAAATGTTGATTTGAATCATATCAGCGTAATCATAGACAAGTTAACAGAAGCAGGGGTAAAAATTAATGTTGTTTCGCCTTCTTCTATCAGGGTAAAAGGTCCTAAAACAATTAAAAGCGTAGATATTTCAACTGCGCCTTTTCCTTATTTTCCTACTGATATGCAGGCTCAAATGATGGCGCTTATGTCTATTGCAAGTGGTTTATGCGTAATAACTGAAAATATTTTTGAAAATAGATTTATGCATGTAGCTGAACTAAGAAGGCTTGGTGCCGATATAAAAGTATGCGGTAATTTTGCGATAGTAAAAGGAACAAATGCTTTATTGGGAACCGACGTAATGGCGACAGATTTAAGAGCAAGCGCATCATTAGTGTTGGCAGGATTGGCTTCGTCCAAGGATTATACTTCTATATCTAGAATATATCATTTAGACAGAGGGTATGAAGCGATGGAAAAAAAACTCTCAGGATTAGGCGCTATTATTTCAAGAGTTGATGATTCAAATAAAACGGATTATAATGATAACGAAGATTATTTAGCATCATATCAATCAATAAAATCAATAGCATCGGGAATTAAATAAATGAAAGAAAAAATGAGAATTGCAATTCCAAAAGGGCGTGTACTTGAAGATTCTCTTGATTTATTAAGAAAATCGGGGTTTATTAAACATTCCGGTGAAGATTACAATTCTCGAAAATTAATATTTAATTATGAAGATGACAATGCAAAATTATTGATAGTTAAACCGTGGGATGTTCCTACGTTTGTTGAATATGGAGCAGCTGATATCGGTATAGCAGGAAAAGACATTTTGCTTGAAAAATTTAAAAATGTTTATGAACCGCTGGATCTTGGCATAGGAAGATGTAAAATAGCAGTTGCGATTCATAAATCAATAAATGTTAATATTAATAAAAAAACAGAAATTGAGATTAATCAAAATACCATAGACAATATAGAAAATATCAAAAATGCATTATATCTATTAAATAATATACGGGTAGCAACAAAATATGTAAATATAACAAAAGATTTTTTTAAAAAAAAAGGCATAAGCGTTCAAATAGTTAAATTATACGGAAATATAGAATTAGCTCCCTTAACCGGACTTTGCGATGTTATAGTAGACCTTGTTTCTACCGGAGAAACTTTAAGGCAGAATAATCTTTTGCTTATTGAAGAAATAGCTGCTATAACATCACGGCTGATTGTTAACAGGGCAAGCCTGAAAACAAATCCTAAAGAAATACATAATGTTATAATGAGAATAAGTCAAAATATATAAATATAATTAGAATAAAAATAAAAAATAAAATATTATAAAAAATATAAATATAAAATGAAATTTTTTGATACAAAAAAAGATAATTTTAAATCATTTATTTTTGAAAGAAGAAAACTACAATTAAATTTTAGCGTGGATATTCAGCATGATTTAGAAATTATACGTAATAAAATTATAGAAGAAAAAGATGATGCTTTATCTTTTTATACTGAAAAATTTGATAAAGTACGTATCAATTCCGATGAATTTGAAATAAAAGAAAAAGATAAAAAATCTGCCTTAGATTTTTTATCTAATGATGAACGAAAAATATTAGAAAAAACAATCAAGAGAGTTTTTGATTACCATTCAAAGCAAAAAATAAAAACATGGTTTTCTTTTGATAATTGTGAAAGCGCCGAAGAAAGTTTTATAGAAACAATAAATAATAAAAATAATAATGACAATATGATTGCTCCCGGAATTATTACAGGACAATTAATTTCCCCGCTTCAAAGAGTCGGTATATATGTTCCGGGTGGAAAAGCAAGTTACCCTTCTTCGGTTATAATGAATGCTATTCCTGCAAAAGCCGCAGGAGTCAAAGAATTAATTATGGTCACCCCCCCTTCCGATAAATTAAACAATTATGTTATTGCATCGGCTGTTTTGTGCGGAGTAGATAAGATATACAGAATAGGAGGACCGCAGGCTATATTCGCGCTGGCATACGGAACTGAAACTGTTCCTGCCGTTGATAAAATAGTCGGACCTGGTAATATCTATGTTGCAATCGCCAAAAAGATGGTTTACGGAGATGTGGATATTGATATGATAGCAGGACCAAGTGAAATTGCGGTAATATGTGATGAATTTGCAAATCCGGATAAAGTAGCTATTGATTTAATGTCTCAGGCAGAGCATGATGAAATGGCGGTTTCTACATTGATTACAAATTCTTTTGATTTAATTGAAAATGTTAAAAAATCTTTAGAAAAATTTATTTTAAAAGAAGGTAGAAAAAATATTATTGAAAAATCTTTAGATTCTAGCGGTTCTTTGGTGCTAACCTGTTCTGTCAACGAATCTATTAATATTGCCAATGCTTTATCCCCTGAACATTTAGAATTATATATAAGAAATCCGTTTGAAAAATTATTTTTAATAAAAAATGCAGGCGCAGTGTTTCTTGGTGAAAATACTCCGGAAGCAATAGGCGATTATATTGCAGGTCCGAGCCATGTTTTGCCCACTGGCGGAACTGCAAGGTTTTTTTCTCCGCTTGATACCGTATCGTTTTTAAAAAGAACAAGTGTTATTTTTTCAACTGAAGACTTTTTAAATAAAAATGCAAAAGATATAAAGTTTTTTTCAGAAATTGAAGGTTTAGGCGCGCATGGTAATTCAGTGCTTATGCGGCTTACGCAGACAGATAAAGAAATATAATAAAATTAAATAAAATAGAAAATAAAAAAATTCAAACTATATTTATTTAATGGGTAAAGAAATATAATAAAACTAAATTATATAAAAAAATTGCATTAATATTCTAATCTAAAATTATGGCAATTTATGATTTTATTAAAGATAGCGTTCTCAATCTTAAGCCTTATCAATTAATAGAAATTGAATCTGATTCTAATTTGCTTAAATTAGATGCCAATGAATCAAACTACACATTAAATAAAAGCTTGAAAAGAAAGTATGCCGATTTTATAAAGGAAACTCTTATTAATTTATATCCTGATTCAGGCAATAAAAAATTAATTAAATTATTAGAAAATTTTTATAATATTAAGTCCGTTAATTTTATGTTCGGAAATGGTTCCGACGAACTTATATCTATTATTTTGTCCAGCTTAAAAAAAGATGTTGCCGTGAATATACCCTATCCTTCTTTTTCTATGTATGAAATTATTGCAAAATATAATGATTTGAAAGTTAATAATATAAATTTGCTTGAAGATTTTTTTGAATTGCCTCAATATATATTAGAACAAAATACCGTATCCGATTTATATGCCCCAAATAACGGAGACAAAAAAAATATCAAATTGCAAAAAAATATTTATTTTTTCAGCTATCCTAATAATCCGACGGGAAATCATTTTAGCTATGATATATTAATAAACCTTCTTGAAAATAAAAATAATATTATTGTTATAGATGAAGCTTATTTGTTCTTTTCCGATAAAGAATCTTTTATCAAATATTTGCATAAATATGAAAATTTAATAGTTTTAAAAACTTTTTCTAAAATAGGGCTTGCGGGTTTAAGATTTGGTATGCTCTTTGCAGGCGATAAACTAATAAATGAATTTAAAAAAATTAAACTTCCATATAATATTAATTCATTAACATTGGCTTCAATAGAATTTTTTTTAGATAATTACGAATTTTTTGAAAAAAATATTAAAAAAACAGTTATTCAGAGGGATAAATTATTCGCAAAGTTAAAAAAATTAAGTTTTATTGAAGTTTATAAGTCGGATGCAAATTTTATTTTTTTTAAATTAATTAATAAAAATTTAAAATCTGAATTTGATAATTTTCTTAAAAAAAATAATATAGTTATAAGAAATTTTACGGGACAGTTTGAGAATTTTTATAGAATAACTATCGGACTTCTTTCAGAAAACGATAAAATAATTGAATATTTCAAAGAATTTGGCTCGAATATAAAAATCAATAATAATAATATATAAAAATAATTAAAAATAAATTAATCGTTATAAAAAGTAAAATATATAATTAAAATGCTTAAAGACGAAAAATTTAAAGATGAAGGACCAAGAAAAGATAAGTTTCAAAGAAAAACTAAAGAAACAGATATTGAGCTTTATTTGAATATTGACGGGACCGGCGAATATTATATAAACACGGGAGTTCCTTTTTTTAATCATATGCTTGAACAATTGGCAAAACACTCTAATTTTGATATTAATTTAAATGCGAAAGGCGACATTGAAATAGATTTACATCATTTAATAGAAGATACGGGAATTGTGTTCGGACAAGCCATTAATAAACTTGCCGGAGAAAAAAAGGGTATAAACAGATACGGTTTTGCTTCGGTTCCTATGGACGAAGCATTATTGCAGACTACTGTTGATTTTAGCGGAAGGGCATATTTTGTTTATCATTATTATAACAATGATAATAATGTTTTTAGCGGTTCTAAAATAAAAAATAAAACCTCATGTTTATCTGTTGATGATAATTATAATAATGGTTTTGACGATTTGTCGGGAGGGTTTCCTTTATCTAAAAGAAAACGCACTGATAAACTTAATAATTTTAATGCAAAATTTAAAAATTTAATACATAAAATAAATTCAATAAATTATGACGGTTCTGTTCAATCATCTAAATTAGGCAATAATGAAAAAGAATTAAAAACAGGATTATTTAATTCAGAATTATTGTATAATGAATTAGTGGCAGAAATTTTTTTTTACGATTATGTAAATATATTTTTTGAAGCTTTTTGCAAAAATGCTTTGATTAATCTGCATATTAATGTCATGTACGGCAATAATTATCATCATATAACCGAAGCAATTTTTAAATCTTGTGCCGTAAGCATTTCTAATGCTTTAAGAAAGACGGGGAGAAATAATATTCCGTCAACAAAAGGAATAATTTAATTTCCGCCCTTTAATTCTGCCGTATAATTTGCAGAAAATATTTTATATTTTATTATGTATAAAAATATCAACAATATAAAAAATGGGAATAAATTAAATACTTATGGTAAATATTACGATAAGTATAATTATATATTTAATTTTAAAAAATATTTTCTTTATCAGTCAAAATATTTATTAAAATTTTATTTGATTGCAATTTTTCTGATGTTTTTTTCTTTGAGTTTTATTAACTTTCTATTGGTAGGCATTTCAAATGCTTATGCCTACAATTTAAATAATTCCGTTAAAATAACATCGGTGCACACCAACTATTATAATAATACAATTAATATTTATACAATAGGAAAACCTTTTTATAAAGGCTATTTATTCAAAAAAGGACAGGATAATTTTTTTATTGCTGCATTCGGTCATGCCGTGCTTTACGGAAATGCCGGCAGGGCAAGCAGACCTTTCGGAGATATTTTCAGTGTTTTATATGCTCAATTTGCTACAAATCCGTATGTTGTTCATATTGTCGTCAAAGAAAAATTACTTGAAAAATTACCGATGAAGACAATTATCATCGGTAATAATAAATATGACACTATAATTTACGGATCAGGCAAGATAAAAACTTTTAAGAATGTTATTCCTCAGCTCAAAAAATACAATTACCAAAAACCTGTTTTTAATGTTTTTATTGATGCAGGTCACGGCGGAAGCGACCCCGGAGGCATTGGTCCCATGGGTTTGCCGGAAGCCTTTGTTAATTTAAGCATTGCTTTAAAACTTCAAAGGTTATTGAATGCAAGAGGTATTAAAACCGAGATAGACAGAACGTCTAATGTTGACGTTAGTTTGCAGCAGCGTGTAAATGAGGCTAATCACAGCGGCGCAAATCTTTTTGTCGGATTATATTGCAATTCAGCGGTGGTGCCGTATCTTTACGGAACGACTACTTATTATTTTCATAAAGATTCGTATCTTTTTGCAAAATTTTTGAACGATTATGTGTCAAAACATTTAAAGCTTAAAAATGACGGCACTGTTATGGATGATTTGTATGTAATAAGATTTACAAAAATGCCTGCGGTATTAATAGAATATGCTTATATATCTAATCCTTTAGAGGAACATCTTATTGCTTCCTCAACATTCAGGCAATTATTGGCAGATGCTATTTCAAATGCAATATATCAATATTATATCGCAGATAAAAGATATTGATAAAAATATTAATATTAAAAAATATATTAAATAAGAATGATATACGATGAGTAACTCAAATAGATGTTATAAATTATTAAATATGCCTGATACAATATTAAATATTTGCATTGCATATTTATGTATTATTCACATAATTTAAAGGCGAAATAATAAATCTGTATATTATTTATTAAAGCCGGATTCCCGCGAAGGCGGGAATGGCTATAAAAAATTCAAATATTATGTATAATAATAGAGATAATACTAAAATAGTTATTATAGATTACGGGATGGGTAATCTTAATAATGTAAAAAATTCATTTAATAAAATAGGATTTAATTCTGTTATAGCTGACGATTTTCATGAAATAGAAAAGGCGACGCATCTTATATTACCTGGAGTAGGAGGCTTTAAAGATGCAATGAAAGAACTAAAAAAAAAAGATTTAATACAGCCTATCAAAGATGCTATAGCAAATTATGAATTTGTTTCATTTCTTGGAATATGTTTAGGCATGCAGCTTTTGTTTGAAAGTTCTGAAGAATTTGGCGAGACCGAAGGGCTTGGAATACTTAAAGGGAAAGTTATTAAATTTAATGAAAATATTGTTCCTATAATACCGCATGTGGGCTGGAATGATATTAATATTAAAAAAAACGAAGAAATAAAGGAATTTAAAAATATAAAAAATAACAGTTTTTTTTATTTTCTGCATTCTTATTACTGTAAACCGGATGATGATACTATTACTGCCGCTTCTTGTTTTTATTATGAAACATTTGCCGCATGCGTAAAAAAAGACAATATTTTTGCATGCCAATTTCATCCTGAAAAAAGCCATGATGCAGGATTAACATTATTAAAAAATTTTGTATCTTGATTTATTAAGATTTATTAAACAAAAATACAATAAAACAATACATAAAACAATAAGATAAAACATTAAATTAATTATTCTAAATATTTTAAAAATATGATTATTATACCTGCCGTAGATATTTTAGGTTCAAAATGCGTAAGGCTTACAAAAGGAGATTACAAAGATAAAAAAAATTACGAATTGACGCCTTTAGAAGCTGCTTTAAATTGGCAGAATAAAGGAGCAGAGAGACTTCATATAGTTGATCTTGACGGCGCAAAATCCGGAAAACCAGAAAATTTTGATGTAATTAAAGAGATTGTTAAATCCGTTAATATACCCGTCGAAATAGGCGGCGGTTTAAGAGATGACGAGACGATAGACGGTTATTTTAATATCGGCGTTTCATATGTCATTATGGGGTCTGTTCTTTTTAAAAATATTAACAGCATTTCAAAATCTATTGCAAAATATGCAGGGAAAATAATTGCAGGACTTGATTTGATTGACGGAAAAATTGCATTATCCGGCTGGACGGAAAAGATAGATGTTAATTTTTACGATGCCGTGAATAAATTATATAATAACTATGGAATTAATCAATTTATTTTTACAGATATTAACAGAGACGGAATGTTGAAAGGACCAAATATTGATTTTATAAAAGAATGTTCAGATATATGTAAAAATGCGCAAAAAATAAAAAATAATGCAAGTAATTTATATAACGCAAACAATAATATTAATGATATTCAATTTATAGCTTCAGGAGGAATATCGGGGATTGTCGATGTTATACGATTAAGAGATTTATATTTAGATAATATGTTGGGTATAATAACAGGGAAAGCTTTATATGACGGCAGGCTTGATTTAAAAGAATCAATTATAGTGTTGCAATAAGCAAATAATTAGGAAATAATAGAATGAATAATTTAAAAAAAAATAGCAACAAATTTAACATAAATCCAAATTAGTTAAATATTAGTTAAATTATTTTTTATTTTATAATTATTATTTTAAAAATGTTAGCAAAAAGAATTATCCCGTGTCTTGATATTAAAGAAAACAAAGTTGTAAAGGGCATCAATTTTGAGTCTATAAAATCGGCAGGCGATCCAGTTGAGCTTGCAGTTTCTTATAACGATGACCTTGCCGACGAATTGATGTTTCTTGATATTACCGCTTCGTTTGAGAAAAGGAAAACATTGATAGAATTAGTAAAAGAAATTTCAAAAAATATTTTTATTCCTTTTAGCGTAGGCGGCGGCATATCCGATATAAATGACATCAGGAATCTTTTAAACAGCGGAGCCGATAAAATATCAATTAATACTTCGGCAGTTTTAAATCCTGATTTTATTGACGAAGCTGCCAAAAAATTCGGGTCTTCTACGATAGTCATTGCATTAGACGTAAAAAATATAGACGGCAAGTATTGCGTTTTTACGCATGGAGGCAGGAAAAACACAGGTATTGATGCAATAAACTGGTCAAAAGAAGTTTACAGCAGGGGAGCTGGAGAAATTTTGCTTACAAGTATGGATATGGACGGAACTAAGAAAGGTTATGACATAAAATTAACAAATCTTGTTGCCCAAAATGTTAAAATTCCTGTTATAGCTTCAGGCGGAGCAAGCTGCGCCAAGGATTTTGAAGATGTTTTTAACGAAGGGCATGCAAGCGCCGCTCTTGCAGCATCAATTTTTCATTACAAAGAAACTAATATTACAGCTATTAAAAACTATCTCATATCGCATGGGATAAACGTAAGAATTTAAAAAAATGCTTTTAACTAAAATAATTGCAATATAATTTAAGATATAATTTTTAATTTAATTAAAATTGATTATGATGAAAAAATCATGATGAAAGAAATAAATAATTTTGCGGATTCTATTGATTTTTCAAAATTGAATGGGCTTGTGCCTGCGGTAGCGCAGGATTATTATTCTAAAGAAGTGCTTATGCTTGCTTTTATGAATAAAGAATCGCTTAAAAAAACATTAGAAACGGGTTATGTGCATTATTATTCCCGTTCCCGCAGGCAATTATGGAAAAAAGGCGAAACATCGGGACACATTCAGGAAATAAAAGAAATATTTTATGACTGCGATAGCGACAGTATTCTTCTAAAAATTATACAAATAGGCGATGCCTGCCATACAGGACATAAGACTTGTTTTTATTCAAAATTAGATAATAGTTTAATAAAGTTTAATAACAACAAAGACAAAAAAGACAAAAATATTAATAATGAAGATATAAATCAAGATATTGAAGATACAACAGATACAAAAAATATAAAAGATAGCGAATTTAATAAAGAAAAATTTTATTCATTAAAATTAATATTTGATTTGATTAAAAGCAGAAAAATATCAGATCCTGAAAAATCCTATGCGGCAAAGCTTATAAATGCAGGTTTGGAAAAAATTGGCAAAAAATTGCAGGAAGAATCTCTTGAATTGATTATAGCAGGTTTTAATAAAGAAAAGCAGGGTATTATTTATGAAGCTGCCGATTTGCTATTTTTTTTTATGGTGCTTTTAGTTTATCTTGATATTGATATAAATGATGTAATAATAGAATTAAAAAAAAGAGAAGGTATATCCGGTATTGACGAAAAAAACTCAAGGAAGATATAAAAATTATATTAAAATATTCCAATATTTATATTTTAAATTATAATTATATATGATAGTATAAAAAAATAATATCAAATAATATTATGATAAACTAATTTTAATGAGGTTAATTTATGTATGAAATTATTGAAAATAAAAGTATAGGAGAAGGGGTTAATGTTTATAAAATAAATGCTCCTGATATTGCAGCCAAAGCATTGCCGGGACAATTTATTATTCTTCGCGTCCATAAAAAAGGAGAACGTATTCCTATAACCATTGCAGATACCGATAAAAATTCCGGATATATTACAATACTTGTTCAAACATTAGGCAAAACAACGCATTTATTAAGTGAAGTTAGAGAGGGAGAAAAATTAACCGATGTTGTAGGACCGTTAGGCATACCTTCCGAAATTGAAAACTTCGGTACGGTAGTTTGTATCGGAGGGGGGTTTGGTATTGCCGCCGTCCATCCTATTGCTAACGCTCTAAAAGATGCAGGCAATTATGTTATTTCTATAACAGGAGCAAGAAGGAAAGACCTTCTGCTGATGGAAAACGAAATGAGGAATGCAAGCTCAGAGCTTTTAATAGCAACTGATGACGGCAGTTACGGAACAAAAGGATTTGTTACCGATATATTAAAAAAATTAATAGTTGACGATAAAAAAAATATTAACAGAGTTATAGCAATAGGTCCCGTTCCTATGATGAAGGCGGTTAGCGATTTTACTAAAAAATATGATATAAAAACTATTGTAAGCTTGAATCCGATTATGATTGACGGAACAGGAATGTGCGGAGCTTGCAGAGTCATAGTAGGCGGGAAAACAAAATTTGCATGTGTTGACGGTCCTGATTTTGACGCGCATCAAGTTGATTTTGAGAATTTAGTCAACAGGCAGAGATTTTACAAAAATGAAGAAAAAATATCTTATGAATGTCATCAAAAAGAGCATCATAAAGAACGGCAATAATAAAAATAATCAGTATTTATTGTAATTATATATAATTTATGAAAATTATTTTACAATATTTAATTACAGTTATTTAAGATTAATATATAAAATATATAAAAGCATTAAAAATTAAAATGTTATTATTTTGTTTAAATAAATCTAAGAAACTTAATTCAATTATTATGAAGGAGAAAAAGTTGATCCTTATATTTATATTCTAAACTCAAAATATACATTAAATTATAAGGCAGCTAAAATTAAAATATGGAAAATAAAAATAAAGAGCACACACTACTTGGCACCAAAGACAGACTGAAAATAAAACGCCATGATATGCCGGCTAAAAATCCTGAAGAAAGAATACAAAATTTTAAAGAGGTTGCTATCGGATATTCAATTGAAGATGCAATTGAAGAAGCAAAAAGATGTATTGATTGCAAAGTTCCGTATTGCATACAGGGATGTCCTGTAAGCATTGACATCCCTGCTTTTATAAAATTAATAGAAAAAGGTGATTTTCTTGGCGCTGCAAAGAAAATTAGAGAAAAAAGCTCTTTACCGGCTATATGTGGCAGAGTCTGTCCTCAGGAGGACCAGTGCGAAAAAGTTTGCACTATAGGAAAAAGAAAAGATTCAACTTCCGTTGCTATAGGTTATTTAGAAAGATTTGCGGCGGATTATGAGGCTGAACATGGCAAAAAAAATAATTTGCAATGTAAAAATTTATATGATAAAAAAATTGCAATAGTCGGCGCCGGACCATCGGGACTGGCAACGGCGGGAGAATTACAGCAAAAAGGCTATCAGGTATCAATATTTGAAGCTTTACATGAAGTAGGCGGCGTTTTAATATACGGAGTCCCTGAGTTCAGACTTCCTAAATCTATTCTTTTAAGAGAAGTTCAGATTTTGAAGGATATGGGAGTAGAAATATTCACTAATGTTGTTATTGGAAAGACAATTACCGTAGATGAACTTTTAAATGCAAGAGGTTTTAGCGCCGTTTTTATCGGAACAGGGGCGGGAACCCCTAAATTCTTGAATATTCAGGGAGAGGAACTAAACGGGATTTATTCTGCCAATGAGTTTCTTACCAGAATAAATCTTATGCGCGCATATAATATGAATGAATACGATACTCCGATGAAATGCGGAAAAACATTAGTGGTTTTCGGTGCAGGCAATACTGCAATGGATGCGGTTCGTACAGGACTTAGATTAGGTTATAGCGATGCAAGAATATTTTATAGAAGGTCCCGCAATGAAATGACTGCCAGAATTGACGAAATACATCATGCGGAGGAGGAAGGGATAAAATTTGAATTTTTAATAAATCCTATAAGATTTATAGGCGATGAAAAGCAGGATATTAAACAAGTAGAATGCCAAAGAATGGAATTAGGGGAACCTGATGAAAGCGGACGCAAAAGACCCATACCGATTAAAGGGTCTGAATTTATTACCGATATTGATGCCGCAGTTATTGCTATAGGAACTAACGTAAATCCTATCGTGCCTTCAAGTACTCCCGGTATGAATTTAAATAAATGGGGATATATTATAGCAGATGAAAAGACTGGGAAGACTACAAAAAAGGGTGTTTTTGCAGGAGGAGATATAGTAACCGGCGCAGCAACCGTTATTCTTGCAATGGGCGCGGGGAAAAATGCCGCCGAAGCTATAGACGAGTATTTAAAAACAGGTATTTTTTAAAGTTATTTATTTGTAGACATTATAATTATAATAGTTTACGACAAAATATAAAATTAATTAGACAAAATAAAATTAATATGATATAAATATAAACCATAAAATAAAAGTCGATAAAATCCACACTCCTGATATTGTTATTTTTGAATACGATGACTTTTAATGTGGTTACTTTTTTTTGTGGTTACTTTTATAGCTTTTGTGGTTACTTTTATAGCTTTTGTGGTTACTTTTATAGCTTTTTTTGTGGTTACTTTTATAGCTTTTGTGGTTACTTTTTTTTGTGGTTACTTTTATAGCTTTTTAGATATTTTTATTTATAATTAAAATTATTTATTTATCTGTTTGATGTAATATCATTAATTTATTATACTCTTTTTTATATTATTTAGTACTTAAAACTGCCGGGGTGGCGGAAGTGGTAGACGCAAGGGACTTAAAATCCCTCGGAACTTAGTTCCGTGCCGGTTCGATTCCGGCCCTCGGCACCAAATAAAAAAGATTAAAAGCACTATTTAAAAATTTAACTCAAATTTTTAAGAGATGTTATTATGAACAAAAATTCACTAAAATTTTTCAAGCTTTTAGGCATTGTAATGGCTTTTGTTTTTGTAATTTCTATGACAATGTCCGAGAGTTCATTTGCTATAGGGATTAGACGGATATTTCCCCCATGGTGTAAACAAGGCGATCCTGCGCTTCATCAAGGATATGTATTTAATGCAATAACAGTTGACAATAATCCTGATTATCATGGTAACATTACCACTGTCACATTACACCCAAAATCCAGTTTAGTGCTTTATATCGGAGGAAATATTTTCTTCGTTGTTCCACGTTTAGTTAAAGCATTTCTAAAAGAATATCCAAATATTAAACATGTATTTTATATTACTATTCCTCCCGGAATCTTGATTAGAATGTGGAAACACGGGGATACGATTACACTGGGCAATTTAACTATGCACGTTGTTCCTGATGTATATATGTCCGGAGCAAAAAAAATAAATTATACCAATAAAATAGGTATGACTGTGGGTAAGAAAGTAACTTATGTTACAAATGACCTTGAAATTATGACCGATAAAGGTAATCCATATCATATTATCGGTTTAAAAAGCTTTTTTAACCCAAAATTAACTTTATCTATGCCAAATCCTGAATGGGAAGGAATTGCAAGACAAATTAAAGCCTCCTTAATAAAAGCCGGTGGTAAAAAGTTAGAACAGGCTGTTTATAACTATGGAGTTAAATCTGGAAGAGTATATTTAACGCATATTCATCATCGTCAGACTCCGATAAGAATAATGCAGCATAAATCCGATGCCGGAGTAAATTGGTTTTCTGAAGTAAAATTTCAGGAAATGATAGGTAATCCTATAACAGGAGTTAAAATTCCTGCTAATCAAAATACAACCGCTCTTTATGGCGCAGCTATGACAAAAGGCGCTCCAAACCCTGTTGCTGCCAAAGAATGGTTAAATTTCTTGAAAACAAAAACAAGTTTAAAAATATTTGAAAGATACGGTTTTAAAGCTCCTTAATATTATTGTATAGTAGAATTTAATAATGTTCTTATAATATATATATCTATTATTACTTTAATGATTTAAAATTAATCAAATTAATATTGTTAAAATTGACATACTCCCCATTGCTAAAGCAAGGGGATTATGCTATCAACGGCGACTGCCGGTTTGACCGGTCTTACGTCGCCTCCTGTAAGAAGAGTAGATGTCCCTACTCTGTAAAAATCGGTTATTATAATGTTTGCAATAAAGTTAAGTTATTAAATTATTGAAAATGAGGTTAAGAAAAAATGTCAAATAAAAATAATTTGAATCAAATGGATGATAATTTGTTGTATCGTTATCTTGGCTATGCGGCAATTCCGTTAAGAATAACTTTAGGATGGATGTTTTTTTCTGCTGCATGGAGAAGAGTAATTTTGGCTTCAGGAAAACTTGCGCCTAATTCTCCTTTATGGGTGGGACATAAGTTTAACACCTTTTTACCTCATGCAAGCTATTTTCTTGGCGTTGGCGGGTTAATACATTTATTGCTTCTTCATCCCGGAGCGCTTGCCGTGTTCCTGGATATTTTTACGGTAATTGAGTTTTTAGTAGGATTATCGCTTATTTTTGGGTTATTTTCAAGATTAGGCGGTTTTGGGGCAGTTGCATTAGCATTTGGAATTTTATTCGGTTCAGGATGGCTCGGATCAACGTGTTTAGACGAATGGCAGGTAGGTTCGGTAGAAATGCTCGTCGGGCTTTTAATTCTATTTGTCGGCAGCTCGTGGTCATTTGATGATTTAGTCAGAAACGCATGGCCTAAAACGGCAAATTCATTCGGATATCGTTTGATTGGAAACGGTCCGCTATGGGGGGCAGGTTTTAAAACTTGGGTAGTTGTATTTGCAATCTTTGGAACGGTTGTTACATTTGGAACAAATCAGATGTTTCAAGGCGGCGTCTGGGGAAAATTACATAACTTCGGTAAAACATTAGTAGTTTCCGTGTCTAATACAAAAATTGTAAATAAAAATATTCAATTTACGGCTTATAGAACCGGAGGCAGCCCGGCGGCATATGCAAATATAATAAAAGCAAAATTAGTAAACTCTTCCGGTGCGACCGTATTTAAATGGAATACAAAAGATATAACAAGTTTGTCTAAATCAGATATCCATAATATATATGTAAATAAAGTAACAATTAATAAATACAGCATGATAATGGCACTTGGCGCTAAGGCTGTTATATCAATGCCTATGTCTAAAATGCCAAAAAGTTTAACCCCAGGTAATTATAAGTTGGAATTACTCAATATCAGCGGCGCTATATTTTCAAACAATTTTACATATAGCGGATAATAATAATAAATAACTAATGGGTTAAAAATTAAATCCTCTAAATCCTCTAAAAGTCATTCCCCTGCCCAGAAGCTCTGCAGGGGCAGGCTCTGCATAAGCAGGAAAGTTCAGAAGATAGAAACCCGCGCGCCGTTTCTGTTCACGAGGTTATAAGCCATATAAACGCTTGCCGTTTATGACGAAGCGGTCATAAGGTATAATATTAAATTTGATGAATTAAATATTGATAAAAAATTTAAAAATGATAATATAATACATTATGAATAATAACGAATTATTAAAAAAAATTGAAGCTATTTTAAATAATGCTAAGGCAGAATTTAATGAAAAAATTAGCGAGAAAAATTTAGACGAAGTCTATAAAAATTATATAGGAAAAAATAGTTTTCTAAATAATATATCACGCAATATCTCTGACTATGAGCCGGAAGTCCGCAAAATTATCGGTATGTCTGTCAATAATGCTAAAATTAAAATTGAAGAAATATATAAAAATTTAAAAGAACAAATAAAATCTGAAGATAATTTAAATGATTCTTATTCAAAAATTGATATATCTCTGCCAGGCGTAAAAATAACGCAATTTCATAAACATCCAATTACTGCGGTTTTAGACGAAACAGTGGAATTTTTTACTTCAATGGGATTTGAAGTAGTTGAAGGTCCTGAAATAGAAACGGCTTATTATAATTTTGATGCTCTTAATATTCCCGATAATCATCCTGCCCGCGATGTCTGGGATACTTTTTATTTAAAAAACGGACTGATTCCGCGAACTCATACGTCAAGCGTACAGGTTAGAACAATGGAAACTAAAAAACCGCCTCTAAGAGTCATAGCGCCTGGAAGATGTTATAGATATGAATCTGTAGATGCAACCCATTTATTTATGTTTAATCAGGTAGAAGGTCTTTTTGTTGATAAAAATGTTAAGTTAAGCGATTTAAAAGGTGTGCTTGAATCTACGGTAAAACATCTGTTAGGCGCAAAAAAAACTAGATTTAGACCTGCCTTTTATCCTTTTGTTGAACCTGGTTTAGATTTGGATATAGAATGTGTTTTTTGCGGCGGCAAGGGATGTAATGTTTGCAAATTTACAGGATGGATAGAGGTGATTCCTTGCGGTATGGTACACCCTAAGGTTTTTGAATATGCGGGAATAAATCCTGGAATATATAAAGGTTTTGCATTTGGAATGGGGTTCGATAGACTAGTTATGTTAAAATATAACGTTAATGATTTACGATTATTATATTCCGGAAATATAGATGTTTTAAATCAATTCTAATTTATGAAATAAATTTTATTTAAAATCTATAAAATCTGATTTATCCCCGGTATAAGTAATAAAAATAATATCCTTAGCTCTTGTTGCTCCTACATAGAACAACCTGCATTCGTCATCTATATTTTTATAATTATTAGATTGAAATCTATAAAAAGAGCTAAAGGGATGTTTAATTTCAAAATTATTGTTTATTTTGCCTTTTTTTGGAAAATTTACTGAAGAAAAATTGCTTAAAATAACTGAATTAAATTCCATACCTTTTGATTTATGAATAGTTCCGATGAATGCATTTTTTATATATTTAGAATTTAAATTATTTTTTGAAGGTATTTTCAGATAATATTGTAAAAAATTTTTATAATTAATTTCTTCCCTGATTGTTCTTGTTAATATCGCTGCTTTAAATCCGCTATTTAATAGGACAATTAACAAATTAACATTAAATTCAATTTCGTCGGTATAGTTTTTAAAATTAATAAGATTTATAAAATCATAATATATTGAATTTTCAGGTCCTATTTCTTTATTGGTTGATATCCAATTATTTATGCCGGATTTAAATATAGAAAAATTATGGGCGTGTGTTTTAATGAAATTTAAATAAAAATTTTTTAATTGTAAATCTTCTGTTATATTTTTAGTATTATTTTTGATATTATTTCCATAAGTCATTAATTTTGGATATCTGAAGTCAATTTTTTTAATAATATTATTGGAAAAATTAATTATAGTCTCATTAGAGCGGTAATTAGATTGTAATAAAAAGACTTTTCCCGATGGATAAAATAAATCAAAGCTAAGTATATTCGTAGAATCCCCGCCGTTAAATCTGTATATAGACTGGTCATCGTCGCCCGCATAAGTAATATTGCCCCTTCCGTAATCAATTTTTTTAATTATAATATCGCTTAATATATTAAGATCTTGATATTCATCAATTAATATATATTTGTATTTTTTTGATATTTCAATTAAAATATCTTCATTCTCAAATAATTTTAAAGTATGCTTTAAAATATCGTCAAAATTTTTTATGCCATCCATATTATTGAAATAAGACGACTGGTTATAATTTTCAGAAAAAAAAGTATTGTTTTTATAGTTATTTTTAGCATAAATTTCCGGAACATTTTGAAAACCTAAATATTTATAATAAATTTTAATAATAGAATAAAAAAAACTATGATAAGTATAAATTTTTAAATTGTTTTTTATGATAAACTCATCATCATTTAAATTTAAAGTTTTAAATATCCGATTTTTTATCTCATTCACAGCATTATTAGTGAAAGTTAACACTAAAATCTCATATGGCGATATATAATTTAAAAGATATAAAAATTTATTAACGATAACTTTAGTTTTGCCTGAGCCGGCGCCGGCCATAATAAGGACAGGATTATTAATTTCACTTGCGGCTATATTTTGAATTTTGCTAAGATTAATATCTAAATTAGGACGGCATTTAGATTCGGTAATATTTAAAATATCTGAGCCTATATTATTATTATTAAAATTATTTTTTATATAAGCAATATAGGCTACAATTTTATTAATTAATGAAGAAGGATTAAAATAAATTTCATAAGAATTTGAATAGACTATTAAATTAATTGCGTATTTATTTTTTTTAGATTCCAATTTACTAAAATACAATCTTTTTAAAAAATTTAATTTATCCAATTTAATAGCTATTTGAAAAATATTTGAATATTTAAGGATTAAATTTTCAGACATAATTTTTGTATTTTCAGTGCAAAAACCGCGTTGTAAAGCATAATGCAAAAAAACATTTATACTTTTTGGATAAATTTCATAAGTATCTATTAATCTTATATGGCATAATAATTTAAGTCTGAGTTTAAATATTTCAATGTAATTAAATTGCGGAGAAGCGCATTTTTTCATAAAAAAATCATAAACATTTAAAATTGAAATATTTGAGCTATTTAAACAAGGTATAAAAATAGTTTTATCTGAATTTAAAAAGTAATCTACGATAGAATTAAAAAGCACGGCATCATTTAAAGTGTCTATAGATATATTTTTTACAAGCAAAAAATTAAAATTTTTATAATCAGCCAAAAATTTGTCTAAACAAAAATTTAACGGTTTTTTATTGAAATCAATTATTAAATTATTTTTATAAGTTTCAAAATTTAAAACATTATATGATGCATTAAAGTTTATATTTTTTAAATTATGAATAAAATAATTTATTTCATATTCGCTAAAAAGTTTGGTGCCTATAAGATTTGAATAATAAAATTTTATATTTTTAAAGAAATTTACATTCATATTATGATAAAATAAAAAATAAATTTAATTTATTGACATTAAAAAATAATAGCATTAATTTAATTAAAAAAATAACCATAATTATAATATTAAAAAATATTAAAAAATATATACCGCATATAGCGCATATATTATATAATGATTTATATATCTGACAGCAAAATAAAAGAACCGAAAATACAGTACTTGCAAATACAATATAGTGAAAAAGATAATTATTTTTATTTAGATAATTATTTTCCAAAATATAAGAAAAAAGAAGACGCATTTTCTAAATTAATTATCCAGTACAAAAAAGGGAATAATTTTGCTATAAAATATTTTGAAAATATAATTGTTAATATTGTATTTAATTATTTTTGGTTTTGCGATTTAGTTATTCCTATTCCTCCAAGTTCTTCTATGCTAGATATCTATTCGAATAAAATAATATGTTTATCGTTAAATTCTTTAAATATTATTCAATATAAACAAGATATATTAAAAAGATCAATAAGTTCTGTTCCGTCGCATATTACAAACAAAAGAGATACTGCTCATATAATAGATTCCGTTAAAATAACAAATGATAGTCATATTAAAGATAAAAAAATTATTTTATTTGACGATATAATAACAACAGGAAATACTTCAAGTATAATCAAGAATATGTTAATCTTAAGAGGAGCAGATTCTGTAATCAGATTATTTTTAGGAAGAACGATAAATTAAAATTATTTTTATAAAATATTTCAGGTTAATATCACATGTTAACATCACATAATGATCATTTTTAGAAAGAAATTAATTTTAATCTATTTAATCTATATGTTAAAGAATTAGCCGCCATCATAATGTTAAAATACAAAACAAATGTTATATTTTATATCTAAAATATTAAATATTAGATATAAAATAAAATAAATAATTCTTATAATTAATATACCATATTAAAATATTAAATTATTATGGATGACCTGATTTGTACTCTGGCATTAAAAAAAATTCCAGGATTAAGAAACAGTCATATATTTATTTTGTTGACGCATTTTGCTAATCCGTGCGATATATTTAATACAAATAAAACTGAATTTTTAAAAATTGGGTTAAGAAATGATATTATAGAAATATTGATGAATACCAGAACGATAAGAACTGCATTTTTGAATGCAATAGATGAAATTGAAGAAGCTTCAAAAAATAATATTAGAATAATAACGTTTAAATCGCCTGCATACCCGTCAAATCTTTTGTTTGTTAAAAATAAGCCGCCTATTTTATATTATAAGGGAAATATTAAAGAAAATCTTAGGTTTGCCATTGCGATTGTCGGGCAAAGAAATCCTCCTGATTATGCATGCGAAATTACCTCGCAAATAGCTAAAAAAATAGGAGATGCAGGGTTCTCAGTAATAAGCGGATTAGCAGCAGGAATAGATACTGCTGTCCATAAAACGGCTATTGATGGCGGTATCAATACAATTGCATATATAGGCTCGGGACTTTTAGAACCTATATATCCCTATCATAATGCAGAACTGTATCAAGATATAATTTTAAAAAAAGGAGCTATTATTTCTGAATTGCCGCTGCATGAAAAATTATCCGCTAAAAATTTAGTTGCACGGGATAGACTTCAAAGCGGATCCAGCCTAGCAGTATTTGCGATGTCTTCTCCTCTATCAAGCGGTACATTGAAGACTTGTAACTTTGCGTTTAAACAAAACAGACCTGTATTTATTCCTTCGTATGAACCTGATATTATGGATAATTATTCGAACTTAGGGCTTAAATCATTATTGAATAAAAGTGGGGTCATTAATTTTAATGTTGAAAATATTGATTTAAACGTTATAATTGATGAATTAAGAATAGTGTATAATGATTTATATGAAGAAAAATATGATAAAACAGGATATTTATTGGAACAGCCGAACCTATTCGGTTAATCTATAAATCGCAGGTATAAATTTCTTTAATGACGTATTAATTAATATTATGCCTTTCAGGTGAATTGAATAATAATATAATAGAGATAAATAAATATATAAATCTCATATAAATATGGTATTAAATATTTTTAATAATTTCTATCGGCAATTTTGGGTTAGTTATGATTACGTGATACAATATTTAAGTATTTAAATAATAAAATAATAAAATACTGGAGGAAATTTTGAAGGTTAGTTTTAATTGGCTTAAAGAATATATTGATTTTACAGGAAAAGAGAATTTAGTACCTTCTCTTTTAAATAGCAGGACAATGGAAGTTGAAAAAATTATCGCATATTTTGAAAAAAAATCGTTTAAGAATATAATAGTAGGAGAAGTTAAAGATATTAAACCTCATCCGACCAGTCCTAATTTTAATATTGCAGCAATTTATGCAGGAGAAAATATAGGACAAAAAACAATAGTTTATACAAAAGTTAAAGCTGATTTAAGTATTGGCGATAAACCTTTAGTAGCAATTAAAGGAGCCATTTTTGATGACGGACTGAAAATTCGGGAAAAATCAATTCTCGGAGTTGTTTCGGAGGGTGCCTTTTGTTCTGAAAAAGAATTAGGACTTTCCTTAAATGTATCAAACATATTAAAATTTCCACACGAACCGTTAGGAAAATCAGTATATGATATTTTTGAATTTAACGATACCATTTTAGAATTTGATCTTGAGCCAAACAGACCAGATTTATTCGGCATTCAAGGGTTTGCTTACGAGTTATCCTCTATATTTGATAAAGATATTAAATTGCTGGATATAGATAATGACATTGAATTTAAGATAGACAGCTCATATTCTTCTAATCCTGACCGGCTATCCGTAATAATGAGCGACTCGGAGGCAGTTCCATGTTATATTGCAGTTCAGATTGACGGGATTATAATTAAGGAATCAGACTTAGAAATTAAAAATAAATTAATTAAATCAGGAATAAGACCTATAAATAATGTAGTTGATTTAACAAATTTAGTTATGCTTGAAACTGCTCAGCCCCTGCATGCATTTGACAAAAATAAACTTGCGGGCAATAAAATTTTCCCGAGACTTAAAGAAAAAAAAGAAGATATGATACTTGCTCTTGACGAAAAGGAAAGGAAAATTTTTGATGATTCTATTGTTATTGCAGATAAAGATAAGATTATTGCACTTGGAGGAATTATAGGCGGGTTTTTAAGTATGATAGATAAAAAGACAGATTCTATAATAGTTGAATCGGCTAATTTTAATATGTCAAATATTAGAAAGACATCAAGATTAATGTCTCTTCGTACGGATGCTTCAGCGAGATTTGAAAAAGGACTGAGTCCTATTGCCGCTATTAATGCCATAAAGAGATTTATATATCTAATTAAAAAAAATATTCCCGAGGCTAAAGTAAATTGCTATTCATACTATATTTCAGACATTGCAAAACCTAAAGAATTTAATATATATTTTGAGGATTTATTTAATTTTCTTGGACAATCTATAGATAAAAATAAAGTTATAAAAATATTGGCAAGATTAGGTTTTGATGTCAGATTATCAGAACAGGAAGAAGGTATTTCCGTGATAGCTCCTTATTTTAGAAGCGATATATCAGACGCAATAAATATTTACGAAGAAATATTCAGAATTTACGGGTATGATAAAGTAAAGCCTACAATGCCTGAAGGTATTTTAAGCCATCCCGAAGCAAATATCAATTATCAGACATCCAAAGAAATAAGAGAAATATTAAGATATGCCGGTTTTTTGGAAATAATAACGCCGTCTTTTACAGGCGATAAAGAACTTAAGATAATTTCCGAAAATTTAAATAATGCGCTAGAGCTTAAAAACCCTATTTCCGTTGAATTTAATTATCTTAGAATGAGCCTCATACCTGATTCCCTTAAATCATTAAATCAAAATTCAAGGAAATATAAAGATATTAAAATTTTTGAAATTGGCAAAACGTATTTTAGTAAGGATAATGTAGAGAATAATAATTATACGGATAATTATCCGGTTATAGAAAAAAATAGATTGTGCGGAGCAGTTTGCTCAGGAATAAAATTGCAAAGCGAGGAAACTGAATTTTATAAAATAAAAGGCACGGTGGATTTTTTACTTTCAAATTTAGGAATAAAAAAATATAATTTTTCACAGCCTAAAAATAATAAAATATTTGATGCAGATAGAGCACTTGAAATTTTTGTCGGAAAATCTTCCGCCGGTTTTTTTGGTGAAATTAAAATAGATGTGCTTAAAGAATTTGATTTAGATTCTAGGGTAGGGGTATTTGATATTGATTTAGAAACCATAAAAGAATTTATTTCTCATAAAAAAACTTTCAATGCACCTTCAAAATACCCGATAATAGAACAGGATATTTCTATTATCGCACCCACCGGCATAGAATACGGTGAGATTGAAAAATTTATTAAAAAATTTTCAAATCTTATTAAAAATGTTGTTTTGATAGATATCTATAAAGGAAAACAGATAGAAAAAGATAAAATAGCATATTTAATTAGATATGATGCATCAGATATTGCAAAAACATTGACTATGAAAGAAGTAAATGAACTAAGAGACCAATTAGTAAATGAATTAAATAAAAATTTCGGAATTATTTTAAGAGGATAATTGCAAAATATTTTAAAACATTTGCACTTTATACAAAAAAAAATTATAATATAGCTTAACTTAAAATAATTTTCTAATTCAATTAATAATCAGGAGTTTGCATATCTTTATGGGCAATATATTACAATCATTATTTTCAAATGGAGTAGTAGTAGATGTTTTAGCTTTTATTATAGTTGTAAGTATAATAGTAGTTTTTCATGAATTTGGCCATTTTATAGTAGCCAAAATACTTGGAGTAAAAGTAGAAAATTTCTCTTTAGGATTCGGACCTAAATTAATCTCAAAAAAAATAGGTGAAACTGAATACGCAATTTCAGCGCTGCCTCTTGGCGGTTATGTTAAACTTATGGGAGAAGATCCTGAGGAAAAGCTATCGCCTGAAGATGAAAAAAGGTCATTTAGCAAGCTCAGCCCTTTTAAAAAATTCTTAATTATATTTTTTGGACCTATGTTTAATTTTATATTGGCATTGGTTATTTTAACAATAATTTTTTCGGCAGGCGAACCTATATTAAAATCAGTTGTCGGTAAAGTTATAAAAGGAGATCCCGCAGCGGTATCGGGACTTAAAAAAGGCGATATTATAACTTCCGTCAACGGCAAAAAATTATGGAAATGGACTTCCGTATCAAGATATATTCAAAAATACGGGCAACACACTATTGCTTTAGGCGTAAAACGTCCTGTTCCTGTCAATACAATAAACAGTAAAAACAAGACGATTAAAGAATCGCAGGCAGCTAATAAAACCAATTATTCTAAAACATTTTTTATTCATATCAAGCCTAAGTTAATTTCAGGTTTTAATATATTTAAACAAAAAATTAAGCGTTATATTATCGGAATATATCCTTCTAATGTGACCGTTAATCAAAGCCGTAATATATTTTCGGCATTTTACTCCGGATTAAAAGAAGTCTGGTTTATTATTTATATAACGATATTTAGCGTATATATGCTTATAGCAGGTAAAATTCCATCTACAGATTTAGGCGGACCTATAATGATTGCCCAATTATCAGGCAGGGCTGCTTCTATGGGATTGTCTCAGTTTTTTTATTTTATAGCGGTCATAAGCGTAAATATAGGATTGGTTAATTTATTTCCTATACCTGCATTAGACGGCGGACATATTTTATTTTCATTTATTGAAATGATCAGACGAAAACCTTTAAGCCCCAAGTTTCAAGAAAACGCCGCTAAAATAGGATTTGCCATGCTTATAATGCTATTACTGTTTGTTTCTTATAATGACATAATGAGAAATATTAAAACTTAATTTAAATTTATAAATATAATTTAATTAAAGCTGTTATAATTTATTAATTTTTCATTTATGCTGCATAGTTCATTTATGTTATGATTATTGATATATTAAACTCGATTGCTTGCAAATTAATTATTGAATATTAATATTTTTGTTTATTATATAAAAATATAAAAATTTAAAAAAATTTGTTTAACTTAAATATATTATTGAATACCTTTTTTATCGCGCTGTTACTATCATGTGGTTACTATCATGCTGTTATTATCAATAGACACTTCCGGCGGTTATTCAAGTATTTGCATAATTGACGATAAATATGAAATTATTGCTGAAAACAATATAGTTTTAAATGAAAATAAATATTTTAAGGAACTATATGGTAAGGCGCTAATGCCTTCAACTTTGATTTTTAAACAATTAGACGATATTTTATCGGGCAGCGGATTAAATTTGGCTGATATTGAAGGCGTAGCGATTACTTTAGGTCCCGGTTCTTTTACAGGTATTAGAGTTTCACTTTCTATTGCCAAAACATTAGCTTACAGTCTTAATTTGAAAATAGCGGGAGTTGAAAGTTTATATGCGTGCGCAATTTCATATATAAATAAAATTAATAACTTTTATCTTACCGTTATAAAAGAATTTATAAAAGATAAATTTTATTTTGAAATTTATAAAATAGAAAACGGAACTCTTGAAAAATTTAAAAGGTTAGAAACAGGAACTATAAATGAAATTAATTATTTAATAAATAATTTAAATATTAAATCTTATTTTGTTTACTTAGGCAGCCGTAAGAAATATAATTTGGACAAAAATATTCAGCCAACTAATGATAATAAATTAGATTTTGAATTTTTTGACAGCTTAAGATTGGCATATTTTTCAGGAATAATTGCTATTAATAAATTCAAGAATAATAAAAAAAATCAATCAGATTCTAAATATCTTGCAGAACTTTCGCCTGTTTATATATATAGCGGCGGAATTTTTTAAATATAATTAATAAAAATAATTTTATTTATTAAAGCTTATTACAATATTTTTATTTTTTTAAGTTGTCAGTATTATTATTAGATTATTACAAACATTAATTTTATTTTATTAATTTTTAAATTTATAAATTCACTTTATTTACTTTGAATTCATTTTAATACTGCGGCGGTTAATTATCAATATATTAATAATATATTGATAATTAAATATTATAAATAAATTTTAAAATTTGGAGGATTTAATATGCAATGGCTTGATGAAAATGAAAAAAAGATTGCTGAAACGTTAATAGAAAAAAATTCAGATTTTAAAAAAATTTATGAAGAACATATTAATATAGATAAAAAATTAAATAAATTCAGCACTAAGCCTTTTTTGACGCCTGAAGAGCAAAAAATAATAAAAGAATTAAAACTTAAAAAACTTAACGGAAATGATATTATGAATAAAATGATTAAATCAAGTATTATTAACGGGTGATATAATGAAAAGCGATAATATTAAAAAAGGGGTAGATAAAACGCCGCACAGAGCTTTGCTGTATGCGACGGGAATTACGAATAAAGAAATGCATAAACCTTTTATCGGTATTGCATCAAGTTTTACTGACCTTATACCAGGACATGTCGGAATGAGGGATCTTGAAAGGGCTATTGAAAATGGCGTTTATAGCAATGGAGGGCATCCGTTTATTTTCGGAATACCCGGTATTTGCGACGGAATAGCAATGGGACATAAAGGAATGCATTATTCGCTGCCGTCCCGCGAACTTATAGCAGATATGGTTGAAACTATTACTGAGGCGCATTCCCTTGATGGTTTAGTGCTGCTTACCAACTGTGATAAAATTACGCCTGGTATGCTTATGGCGTCGCTTAGACTTAATATACCTGCTATAGTTGTAACTGCAGGGCCGATGCTGTCGGGACATTATCACGGCAAAAGACTTTCTTTTGTCAGAGACACATTTGAAGCTCTTGCAAAATATAAAGTAAAAGAAATATCCGAAGACGAACTTATGGATCTTGAAATGTGCGCATGTCCAGGTCAAGGTTCATGCCAGGGATTATATACGGCAAATACTATGGCTTGTTTAACAGAAGTTATTGGAATGTCTTTGCCGGGTGCAGGAACGGCTCTGGCAGGTTCGGCAATTAAAAAAAGAATAGCATTTGAAAGTGGCGTCAGAATTGTAGATATGGTTAAAGAAAATATATTGCCCCGCAATATTGTTACAATGGATGCATTGCACAATGCTATAATAGTTGATGTTGCGCTTGGCGGATCGTCAAATTCGGTTCTTCATTTGATTGCTATAGCTAATGAAGCAGGAATTAAATTAGATTTAAAACTTTTTGATGAAATTTCCAGAAAAACTCCGCAGCTTTCAAGCTTAAGACCTGCAGGAGAATATTTTTTAGAAGATCTGGATTTTGCAGGAGGTATCCCTGCTCTTTTGTATGAACTTAAATCTTTAATTAAAAATTCAATGAATATTAGCGGGCTTTCAATCAGAGAGATAATCGACGGAGTCAGATATGTAAACAATGAAGTAATTAGAAAAATTGATAACCCTTACCGGACAGAAGGGGGTATTGCCGTGCTATACGGCAATCTGGCTCCTAACGGAGCTGTTATTAAATCAAGCGGCGTCAGTGCTTCTATGATGAAATTTACTGGAAATGCCAGAGTTTTTGACAGTGAGGAAGATTCTATGAAAAGCATATCCGCAGGAGAAATAAAACCTGGCGATGTCGTAGTTATAAGATATGAAGGACCTAAAGGAGGTCCCGGCATGAGAGAGATGCTTGCTCCTACCTCTCAAATAGTCGGAATGGGATTGGGAGATAAAGTCGCTCTTATAACAGACGGCCGTTTTTCAGGAGGAACAAGAGGTCCATGTATCGGACATATCTCTCCTGAAGCTCAGGAAGGCGGACCTATTGGACTTATTAACGAAGGAGATAAAATAGAAATTGATATAAATGACAGAAAACTTAATGTACTCCTTAGCGATAACGAATTAAGTCTTAGAAAATTAAACTGGAAGAAAAAAGAGAAAAAAATAGATTATGGTTATTTAGCAAGATATTCCGATATTGTTTCATCAGCTGACGAGGGAGCAATTGTAAATAGAAAGGTGAGAAAATGATTAAAGAGAATAAAAAACAATTAATGACCGGCTCTAAAATTCTTATTGAAAGTTTATTAAAAGAAGGCGTAGATACTATTTTCGGGTATCCTGGGGGGGCAGTACTTAATATTTACGATGAGCTTTTTAATTATAGAGATAAATTAAATCATATTCTTGTACGTCATGAACAGGGTGCCGCGCATGCAGCCGACGGCTATGCCAGAGCTACCGGCAAAGTCGGCGTGGTGCTGGTAACTTCGGGGCCGGGTGCTACAAATACAATAACAGGGATTGCTACCGCATATATGGATTCAATTCCTATGGTAATTATTACAGGACAGGTTCCGACGATTCTCATCGGCAATGATGCTTTTCAGGAAGCCGATACAGTCGGAATAACAAGACCATGTACAAAACATAATTATCTTGTGAGAGATGTTAAAGATCTTGCAAGAATTGTAAAAGAAGCGTTTTATATTGCTTCAACAGGCAGACCGGGGCCGGTGCTTATAGATATTCCTAAAGATGTCAGTTCAAATGTCGCAGAATTTGATTATCCTGAAAGTATTGAAATGCGCAGTTATAATCCTACTTATTTTGGTCATCATGTTCAAATTTTAAAAATGGTAAATGAACTTCTGAAAGCTGAAAAGCCGATGTTTTATATTGGAGGAGGAGTAATAAGTTCAAATGCAGCTGCCGAGCTTAAAGAAATTGCAGAAATGTTAAATTTACCTATAGTTTCTACATTAATGGGTTTAGGAGGTTTTCCGTCTGAACATTCGTTATTTTTTGGAATGCTTGGGATGCATGGAACTTATTCGGCTAATACTGGCATATCAAATGCTGATTTTATTGTGGCAATAGGTTCAAGATTTGATGATAGGGTTACAGGTAAAGTTGATGAGTTTGGCAGAAACGCAAAATTTGCACATATTGATATAGACCCATCTTCTATCGGCAAAAATGTAAAAATAGATATACCTGTCGTAGGAGATGTTAAATCTGTTTTAAGCAGCATGTTAGAAATATTAGCGTTAAAATCGAAAGAAATAGAATCTACACAGTATAAAAGAATGAAATGGTTAGAAGAACTTAATATGTATAAATATGAACATCCGCTTTCATATAAAATGACGGATATTATTAAACCTCAGTATGTGGTTGAAAAAATATATGAATTAACTGACGGAGAGGCTATTATAGCGACAGAAGTCGGACAAAATCAAATGTGGGCTGCTCAATTTTATAAATTTAAAAATCCAAGATCGTTATTGACATCAGGAGGATTAGGCACTATGGGATACGGTTTTCCTGCTGCAATCGGCGCACAGGTAGCATATCCGGATAGAGCAGTATTTGATATAGCAGGAGACGGCAGCATTCAAATGAATATACAGGAATTAGCCACAGCTGTTCAATATAATCTGCCGGTAAAAATTGCAATAATAAATAATAATTTTCTTGGTATGATTAGACAATGGCAGGAATTATTTTATGAAAAAAGATATTCATTTTCTAAATTAAACGTTAATCCTGATTTTGTTAAACTTGCGGAAAGTTATGGCGCCGTTGGATTAAGAGCAAACAAACCGGAGCAGGTAGAAGATGTTTTAAGAACCGCCTTGTCCATAAGGAAGCCTGTTATTATGGATTTTGTCGTTGCGCAGGAAGAAGGAGTTTATCCTATGGTTACACCTGGTTCTCCAATTACGGGAATGTTATTGGTATAGATTTATACTATATATAATATAGTATTATGTATGCTATTATAATTTAATTTTATAGTTATATAGTAGTAGTACTGCTATGCAGATAGAAATATTAAACTGCAGGCGAATTTTTAAATATGCGTCAGGATCAGGATATTGTATAGTTAAATGTAAATTTGTAAAAATAATTAAAGGAAAAATATGATGGAAAAAAGCCATATTTTATCTATACTTGTTGAGAATGAGTCCGGCGTTTTGGCAAGGGTGGCGGGACTTTTTTCTGCTAGAGGATTTAATATAGACGGAATAAGTGTTGCAGGCACTCTTGAAAAAAATGAATCAAAGATGATAATATCAACTTACGGCGATGAACAAATATTAGAACAAATTACAAAACAGCTAAATAGGCTTATTAATGTCATTAAAGTTCAGGAGCTTACCGATGACGAATCAGTAGTTAGGCAAACAGTTCTCGTTAAAGTAAATGCCGATGATTCTACAAAAAATGAAATATTCCGCATTAAAGAAATATTCGAGGCGAGAATCGTTGACGTAAGCCGCAATGCTTATGTTTTAGAATTTAGCGGGTCAGCTAAAAAAATGGAAGCATTTCTTGAACTAATCAGACCGGTAGGTATTAAAGATATTGTTAAAACAGGAACAATTGCGATAACGAGATCTAAAAAATAAAAAAATATTAAAATAATAGAATCTAATTTAAATTTAAGATATAAATTTAAATTGGGTATATAAATATTAATTATTATATGGAGGATTTATGAATATTTATTATGATAAAGACGCTGATTTAAGATTAATCCAATCAAAAACCGTTGCAATTATAGGATATGGTTCTCAAGGTCATGCGCATGCGCTGAATCTCAGAGATTCAGGCGTTAAGGTTATTTTAGGTTTAAGATCAGAAGGACATTCTTATATGAAAGCAAAAAACGCTGGATTTGAAGTATATTCCGTAGCAGAAGCGTCTAAATTAGCCGATATTATAATGATTCTCCTGCCTGACGAACTTCACGGCAAAATTTACAAGAGTGAAATAGAACCTAATTTAAAAGAAGGCAAATATTTAGTTTTTGCTCACGGATTCAGTATACATTTTGGCCAAATAGTTCCTCCGAAAAATATCAATATTTTTATGGTTGCGCCAAAAGGACCCGGTCATTTAGTAAGACGCGAATTTGAAAATGGCGGAGGCGTTCCTGATTTAATAGCAGTTGATAATGATTTTTCAGGTAATACCAAAAATATGGCATTAGCTTATGCTTCAGGCATCGGAGGAGGCAGAGCCGGTATTCTTGAAAGTACATTCAGAGAAGAGACGGAAACTGATCTGTTTGGAGAGCAGGCTGTACTATGCGGAGGTTTAAGCGCATTGATGACAGCAGGTTTTGAAACCCTTGTTGAAGCTGGATATGAAGAAGAAAGCGCTTATTTTGAGTGTATTCATGAAATGAAATTAATAGTAGATCTTATTTATGAAGGCGGGATTACGAATATGAGATATTCAATAAGTAATACTGCTCAGTATGGGGATTTAACAAGAGGTCCTAGAATAATTAACGAAAATATTAAATTAGAAATGAAAAAAATTCTAGATGAAATAAGGTCAGGTAAATTTGCGTCTGAGTGGATGGTTGAAAACGAAGTAAACAGACCTACATTTAACGGCTTAACAAAAAGAGGAGAAGATCATCCGCTTGAAAAAGTCGGTAAAAAATTAAGATCGCTGATGCCTTTTATTACTAAAAATAAAATAGTAGATCAAACTAAGAATTAATGTTAATTTAATTTTATTAAACAATTCATTAATAATCTAAATTAATGTTTTTATGAAATTAATTGCTAAAGAGGGTGTAAAATTAATAATATTTCCTTTAGTTTGTTTTATTATTTTTTTGTGTTTATATTTAATTTTTAATATTAACGCAAGCAAATTAAAATATATTTTTATAGTATTATCGGTAATATTTTTTATTTTGTTTCTCTTTAGCATTTATTTTTTTAGGGACCCTGAAAGGAAAGCATCGGCAGATAAAGATGAAATAATTTCGTCCGCCGACGGCAAAATTATTTATATAGGAAAGGTTTACGATGATAGATATTTAAATCAAGATGTCTTAAAGATAAGTATTTTTATGTCATTGTTTAATGTTCATGTAAACAGAATTCCTATTTCAGGTAAAGTATTAGAAATAAAATATAATAAAGGAAAATTTTTTTCCGCAAATTTAGACAAAGCTTCATTAGAAAATGAATATAATGCCGTAATTTTAGAGATAGACTGTATTGATACTGAAGATATAAGTAAAAATACCGATTGTAAAAACGGCAAAACAATTATAGCATTTATACAAATAGCAGGGCTTGTTGCAAGAAGAATAGTCTGCAAAATTAATAAAGGCGAAAAAGTTATTGCAGGCAATAGATTTGGACTTATTAAGTACGGTTCAAGAATGGATTTATATTTGCCTTTATATTTTACGACTTATGTAAAAGTAAATGATAAAGTATATGCCGGTAAAACTATAATAGGCAAAATCATTTGAAAAATAAGCAAAAATATAATAGTCGTCTTAAACCTTATAAAAATCAGCTGACAAAGACAGCCGACGAATTTTTTGCGCGCAGTATAAATAAGGGCATATATTTTTTCCCGAATCTTATTACAAGCCTGTCTTTATTTTCAGGATTTTATTCAATAATAAATTCTATTAACGGTAAATTTTATATTGCAGGATGGCTTATAGTAATTTCAATTTTTTTAGACGGCTTAGACGGGAAAGTTGCAAGAATTACAAATACAAGTTCTAAATTTGGAATAGAATATGATTCGTTATCGGATTTAATAGCATTTGGCGCTGCGCCCTCAATATTAGTATATGTTTGGCAATTAAAAAATTTTGGAAAAATAGGCTGGGCGCTTATATTCATGTATTTTATCGGCGCCGCTTTGAGGCTTGCCAGATTCAATGTCCAGATGAATTCAGTAGAAAACAAAAAATTTACGGGACTGCCTTCTCCTGCAGCTGCAGGCATGGCAGTTTTTTCTATTTTTGCTATGAAAAATTTTAAATTAGCAATAAATTATCATATCATAATGATGATTGTTATGCCGATGCTTGGACTTTTAATGATAAGCAATATAAGTTATTATGCAATGAAAGATTTAAGTATTTTTAAGAAGAGACCTTTCGAAATTCTTGCATTATCTTCATTAATTATTATTATAATAATAATTAAGCCTGTTTTAATGTTTTTTTTAATTTTTATTATTTATTGTTTTATTTCTCCGCTATTGTATTTTTACCTTAATAATGATAAGATAAAAATCAAAAATATTAAAAAATAATTTTAATCCTGAACATAATTAATTGCTTATATTATATATAATATTACTTAAATATAAATTTTATAATATAACTTATTCATAATAAATAAAATTGCTTAATTGCGGCATAAGGACTTTAATATATGGCTTACGATAAAGATAAAAAAATAATAAGAATATTTGATACTACACTCAGAGATGGCGAACAATCTCCTGGCGCCAGCATGAATATTGAAGAAAAACTTAATCTTGCCCGCCAGCTTGCAAGACTTGGAGTTGACACAATTGAGGCTGGTTTTCCTATAGCTTCCGATGGTGATTTTGAGGCTGTAAAAGCTATTGCGCAGGAAATAAAAAATGTTGAAATAGCCGGACTTGCAAGAGCTAATGAAAAAGATATATACAGAGCTTATTCCGCCGTCAAATTTGCAAAAAAACCTGTTATACATACATTTATTGCTACATCAGATGTGCATTTAAAATATAAATTAAAAATGACGCGTGAAGAATTGATTGAAAGAGCTGTTAATATGGTAAAGTATGCTAAGTCGTTTATTGATGAAGTTGAATTCTCAGCCGAAGATGCTTCACGAACAGATATAGATTTTTTACAATTAGTATTTGAAGAAGTTATAAAAGCAGGAGCTACAAGGTTAAATATTCCTGATACTGTTGGGTATACAACGCCTTTTGAATTTTATAATTTTATAAAAGATATAAAAGCTAAGGTAAAAGGAGTAGAAAATGTTATTTTAAGCGTACATTGCCATAACGATCTCGGACTTGGAACAGCTAATTCTTTATCTGCTATTCTCGCGGGAGCCAATCAGATTGAATGTACAATCAACGGTATCGGGGAAAGAGCAGGAAACGCCGCATTAGAAGAAATTGTCATGGCTTTAAATGTTAGAAAAGATATTTATAATATGGAAACAAATATTAAAACAACGGAATTATATAGGACATCTCAATTACTTACCTATATAACCGGAATTTCCGTTCAGCCTAATAAAGCTATTGTCGGAAAAAATGCATTTGCTCATGAAGCAGGCATTCATCAAGACGGTGTTTTAAAAGAAAAAACCACATATGAGATAATGACTCCTGAATTAGTCGGCAGACAATCCAATGAGTTAGTGCTTGGAAAACACTCGGGAAAACATGCATTTAAGGAAAGACTTGAATCATTGGGGTATTTGCTGAATGAAGAAGAAATAGATAAAGCTTTTATAAAATTTAAATCTTTGGCTGACAAAAAAAAAGATATATATGATGAAGACATAGATTCATTAGTAGCTAAAAATTCAAAACATTTTGAAAATTATAAACTAAAGTATGTTAATGTTGTTTGCGGAGACACGGTTACCCCTTTTGCCATGGTAAAAATTATGATAGACGGTGAATTAAAAACAAGTTCGGAATGGGGTAATGGTCCTGTGGACGCTGTTTATAATTCAATAAGAAAAATAACAGGTGCAAGCTGCACTGTTATCGGTTATGAAGTAAAATCAATCAGAGGAACTACTCAAGCGCAAGGAGATGTTAGCGTTACAATTGAAGATAACGGTATTAATTTCACAGGAAGGAGCGCTCATACGGATATTGTTGTTGCCAGTGCCAAAGCGTATATCAACTGTTTAAATAAACATTATATATATAATAAAAATTTAGAAAATATTTCGGAAAAAGAACCTGATCCAATATATCATACATAATACATACATAATAGTTAAGCAAGTATCTCAGAAATTGTTATATTAATATATCCTGATTTAATTTATTATAAATATATAAAAAATATAATAAAATTTTTTTATTTAGAGAGGTAATATTTATGACCAATCCGCTTACAATTACCGAGAAAATAATTTTAGCTCACACTGATTTAGATACGGTATCTCCTGGTGACATAGTAAATGCAAGAGTAGATATTGCTCTTGGAAATGATATAACAGCTCCTATTGCTATAAAAGAATTTGATACGATAGGCGTTTGCGATGTTTTTAACAGAGAAAAAATAGCATTAGTTCCAGATCATTTTGTTCCCAATAAAGACATAGCAAGCGCAAAACAGGCAAAAATACTAAGAGAGTTTGCAAAAAAATATGACATAAAATATTATTTTGAAAGCGGCGAGGCAGGCATTGAGCATGCTTTATTACCGGAACAGGGAATTGTGCTTCCGGGAGATTTAGTTATAGGCGCCGATTCTCACACATGCACTTACGGAGCGTTAGGCGCTTTTTCAACAGGGGTAGGTTCAACAGATTTAGCTTATGCGATGGCTTTCGGAGAAATATGGCTTAAAATTCCGTATTCCATACAAGTTATTTTTGACGGAGAACCGAATAAATGGGTATCGGGCAAAGATTTAATATTATTCCTGATAGGCAAAATAGGAGTTGAAGGAGCTAATTACATGGCTTTAGAATTTTCAGGCACAACCTTTAAATATCTTACTATGTCCGACAGATTTTCTATTTCAAATATGGCGATAGAAGCCGGAGCTAAAAGCGGAATATTTGAACCAGACGAAATTACCGAAGAATATGTTTCAAAAAGGGCTAAAAGAGATTATATAATATATAAAAGCGATCCTGATGCAGAATATATTAAAACTTTAAAATACGATACTACCAAAATAAATCCTCAGGTAGCTTTCCCCCATTTACCGGAAAATAGCATTGACGTTAAAGAAGCTTCTGCTAAAAATATTAAAATAGACCAATCCGTAATAGGTTCATGTACCAACGGCAGAATAGAAGATTTAAGAATTGCCGCTTCAATTTTAAAAGGTAAAAAAATAGCCAGACATACAAGATTAATGGTAATTCCCGCAACTCCGGAAATATATTTAATGGCTGGAAAAGAAGGTCTGATAGAAATATTTATGAATGCCGGAGGGGTTGTAAGCACTCCGACTTGCGGACCGTGTTTAGGCGGATATATGGGAATACTTGCAGATGGAGAAAAAGCTATATCTTCAACCAACAGAAATTTTAAAGGAAGAATGGGGGATATAACAAGCGAAGTTTATCTTGCAAATCCTGCGGTGTGCGCTGCTTCTGCCATAACAGGTAAAATATCGTCCCCCGATGAAGTTATGTAATGAAGTTATGTAATGAAGTTATGTAATGAAGTTATGTAATGAAGTTATGTAATGAAGTTATGTAATGAAGTTATGTAATATTGATATAATTTATAAATTATATCAATAAGATAAGTTTAAAATAATTAATAAATAATATAAGTATGTAACTTATCCGTATGTTTCTTTAGCATTATTATTGTTTTAAGAAGGCGATAATTAATTTACTTAAGTTGATTTAATCGCGTTATTTTAATTTTTTAACATTAAACAAAATATTAGAGGTGCCGTATAATGCTATTAAAAGGCAAAGTATTTAAGTTTGGAGATAATATAGACACTGATGCTATAATTCCTGCAAGATATTTAAATGATTCTGATCCTGAAAACTTAAGAAAACATTGCATGGAAGATGCAGATCCTTCATTTGCATCAAATGTCAATAAAGGAGATTTTATTGTCGCAGGCGTCAATTTCGGATGCGGTTCTTCAAGAGAACATGCTCCTATCGCTATCAAAGCATCGGGTATTTCTTTGGTTATTGCCAAAAGTTTTGCAAGAATATTTTACAGAAATTCGTTTAATATTGGACTTTTAATTTTAGAAGCGGATACCGATTCTATCGATTCTGAAGATATTTTAGAAGTAGAAACCGACAAAGGAGAAATCAAAAACATAACTAAAAACATTACCGTAAATGCAAAACCGATACCTAAGTTTATGGCTGAATTAGTCAGCGCGGGCGGATTAATGGAACATGCCAGAAAAAGAGTTAAGGAGGGCTTTAAAAAATGATGAAATTGGCATTATTTGCAGGAGACGGCATAGGCGTTGAAATAACAAAAGAGGCCGTAAAGGTTTTAAAATATTTATTAGATTTAAATTCCATTAATTATGAAATAGAAGAAGGACTTGTAGGCGGCGCTTCTTATGATGCTTACGGAAAGCCTATAACCGAAGAAACTCTTAAAATTGCAAAAGAGTCTGATGCCGTTATATTTGGAGCGGTAGGGGGTACTAAATGGGAACCTCTTCCCATTAAACTAAGACCTGAAAAGGCTCTTCTTACATTAAGATATGATTTAGGTTTATATGCTAATTTGCGCCCTGCAAAAGTATATGAAGATTTAATAGATGCTTCGCCGTTAAAAAAAGAAATTGTCAGTGGTACCGATATGATGATAATCAGAGAACTTACGGGCGGAATATATTTTGGTGAACCGCGCGGAGTTGAAGATTTGCCTGACGGAACTAAAAAAGGTTTTAATACGCTTATATATACGACTAAGGAAATTGAAAGAATCGCAAAAATAGCTTTTGATATTTCTATGAAAAGAAGGAAAAAAGTTTTATCGGTTGATAAGGCGAATGTTTTGGAATCTACTGAATTATGGAGAAATGTTGTAGCTAATGTATCAAAAAACTATCCGGAAGTTGAATTGTCTAATATGTATGTCGACAATTGCTCTATGCAGTTAATTAAACAGCCGACATCATTTGACGTTATAGTGACTACTAATTTGTTCGGAGATATATTAAGCGATGAAGCTTCAATGGTTTCAGGTTCTATAGGAATGCTTCCTTCCGCAAGTTTAAACGGTAAAAAAGGAATGTATGAACCTATTCACGGCAGCGCGCCGGATATTGCAGGACAAAATAAAGCAAATCCATTAGCAACTATTCTTTCTATTGCTATGATGCTCAGATATAGTTTTGATATGGATAATCTGGCTGATTATATTGAAAAATCTGTTGGAAATGTTATAAAAGAAGGATACAGAACTCAAGATATTTACTCAGGAGCGGCAGGATTAAAATTAATCGGAACGTCTCAAATGGGTGAAGCGGTTTTATCTGAATTAAAAAATATAATACCTGCATAATACATAATAATAAAAATGCAGTCTAATAAAATATTCCAAATCATGATTTTGGAATATTTAAAATAAAATTTCTAAATCTGAATTAGGGAATATAATAAATTCAATATCAATATTAAAGAATGTAAGTATGTATAATTGATTATAAATACAACAATTAATAATAATAATTAAATGAAAAAAGATAAGTATAATGTAGCAGTTTTAGGTGCTTCAGGTCTTGTAGGCAGAGAGATGATAGAAATTTTACAGGAAAGAAATTTTCCCGTAAATGAACTTTTTTTGATTGCCTCCGAAAAATCAGCAGGAGAAATTATTCAGTTTCAGGGTAAAGATTATGAAGTTGAACCTGCATCCGAAGATTATTTTAAATTAAAAAAAATAGATATAGTTCTTTCAAGTCCGGGAGCGTCGGCAAGTTCAAAATATAGTCCGATGGCTGCTAAAGAAGGTGCAGTCGTTATAGATAATACATCTTTTTTTAGAATGGATAAAGATGTTCCGTTAATTGTTCCCGAAGTAAACCCTGAAGATATTAAATATTTTAGCAAGAAAAATATAATTGCAAATCCGAATTGTTCTACAATACAAATGCTTGTTCCTTTAAAGCCTATTCATGATAAATATAAAATTAAAAGAATTGTGGTGTCAACGTATCAATCCACTTCCGGCGCTGGCAAAAAAGCAATAGAAGAATTATTTTATGAGACAATAGATATCCTAAATTATAAAGGAGATATCTTTCCGGATAAATTTCCTGTACAAATAGCATTTAATTGCATTCCGCAAATAGACGTTTTTAGCGAAGACGGCTATACTAAAGAAGAAATTAAAATGGTTAAAGAAACACATAAAATATTGCATAACGAAAATATTGGCATATGTGCCACAGCTATAAGAGTCCCGGTAATGTTTTGCCATGGAGAATCTATTAATATTGAAACAGAAGAGGATTTTAATATTAAGGACATAAAAATATTATTATCTAATACTAAAGGGGTAAAAGTTATTGACGATATTTTTAGCGATAACAGTGATGAAAGATATCCGTATCAAACTATGGTGAGCGGCAGTGATGATGTGTATGTAGGAAGAATAAGAAAAGATTTATCGGTTAAAAACGGTATTAATTTATGGGTTGTAGCAGACAATGTCAGAAAAGGCGCTGCGTTAAACGCTGTTCAGATAGCTGAAATATTGATAAATAATTATATATAAATTATAATCTTAATCCTGCAATAGAAATTTTAACACTGGGTTCCCGCTTGCAGGGGCAGGCTTTGCGTGAGCAGGAAAATTCCGAAGGTAGAGAAACCCGCACGCCGTTTCTGTTCATGAGGCTATAAGCCATATAAATGCATGCCGTTTAGGGCGAAGCGGTCATCCAGAAAAATAATTTTCTATCGGAAATTTTCAGAATATTAATTATAAGTAAGTCTGAATTTTATGATATTTTCTTTTTTTTCTTTTCTTTTATTTTTTGTTGCTTATTAAATTATTTAAATATTGAATGACTGCCGAAACTAAAAATAAAGAAATCCTAAAAAATTTATCGGTAGTTTCTTTTTATACTTTTATCAGCAGAATTTTAGGATTATTGCGCGATATTGTCATAGCATATTTTTTTGGCGCAGGATATTTTACAGATGCATTTTTTGTAGCTTTCAGAATCCCAAATCTTCTTAGAAGGCTTTTTGGCGAAGGCGGAATTTCTGCCGCTTTTATTCCTGTCTATTCCGATAATATTGTTAATAAATCTAAAGAACAATCCGAAGATTTTTTGATGACGGTTTTTACAATTTTATTCGTCATACTTCTTTTATTATCGTTAATAGGGGTTATATTTTCTTCATTTTTTGTTACAATAACCGCGCCTGGTTTTATCGGTAAGCATTTAGAATATAATCTTACAGTTTTTTTAACTAGAATTATGTTTCCGTACATAATTTTAATAGGTCTCACGGCTTTTTTGGCAGGGATTTTAAATGTTCACGGATCATACGGTCCAGGCGCTTTTTATCCGATAATTTTAAATATTGTGCTAATACTCAGCGCGATATTATTAAGGTCTTTTTTTCATTTCAAGATTATCTCTTTGGCTATAGGCGTTATTATCGGAGGTGTTTTACAATTATCGTCTCAGCTTTATTATATAAAATATAAAAAAATAAAATTAGGATTTAGATTTCATATTAAAAATAAAGATGTTAAAACGGTATTTAGGCTTTTAACCCCTTCTCTTTTAGGTATGGCAGTAATACAATTAAATTTGCTGTTTGATACATTATTGGCGTCGTTTTTGCCTGTCGGAAGCATTTCTTATCTCTACTATGCCGATAGACTTTATCAATTTCCTCTAGGAGTCTTTGCTATCGCTCTGCAAACCGCAATTTTTCCAGTTATGTCCGCTTCTTTTGCAAGGCAGAACAGCGAAGAAATAAGGCATTCTTTTAATTTTGCAACATCGTTAATGTTTTTTATAATTATCCCGTCAAGTATCGGTTTAATACTTTTAAAAAGCCAGTTAGTAGATTTAATATATATGCATGGATTATTCACTAATTTTGACGCAAATCAGACAGCTTCGGTGCTGCTATTTTTTATAATAGGATTATGGGCTTCCGCATTATTAAAAACGGTAGTTCCCGTGTTTTACTCAATGAAAGATACAAAAACACCGGTTAATGCCGCTATATATGCTTTAATAATCAATATTGTACTTGCGGTTATTTTAATGAAAATTCTTGGCGTAGACGGCTTAGCTCTTGCATCAAGTATTTCTTTAATATTTAATTATTTTTTTCTTTTAAAAAAAATAAGCATAAAAAAGAAATTTAATTTAAATAAAGAATTTTTAGTATCTTTTTTTAAAACAATTTGTGCAGGAATTATAATGGGAGTTTTAGTTGAATTTGTAATCATTGAAAGTATGCAATTTAGATTGAGTTTAATCTTTATCGTAGCGATAGCGCTGATCGTCGGCGTACTATCATATATAGGAGCATCTTTTGCCGTTAAAAATGAAATACTTAAGTTATTGTATAATAATATTTTAAAAAAAAACAAGTTTGAATAAATTTATAAAATTATTCTTAATTAAATATGTTTGTTTATTTTAAATTTATTAATTAAAAATAAATCAGAATAAATTTATCAAATTTTATTTTATTAACTATTATGTTATAATTATTAAAATGGCTATAAAGACAAAATTATATACAGAAAAAATTGAATTAGACGATGTTGAACTATTTAACAGATTCGCGGATATTTCATTAAATACTTTGCCTATAGTAGAGAAAGAGTTTGACGTGAACGCTGCGATAAGAGGCAATATTATAATGGTTAGCGGCTTAAATGAAAATGTTAAATTATCAAGTTCGTTTATTTATGATCTTGTAAATTTATATAGATTAAATATTAAAATCAGCGACGATGAAATTATTAAGATGTCCAAGGCAAAAATAGCTAATCCTGCTATAAATTTGCATGAACAATTTTATAAAGCTGTTCTTATTACCTATAGAAAAAAGGTAATTTCGCCAAAAACAATAAATCAAAAAAAGTATGTCGATGCTATTTTTGAAAATGATATAGTAATAGGCATAGGACCTGCGGGTACCGGTAAAACATATCTTTCGATGGCTTGCGCCATAAATCTCTTTCAAAAAAATATGTTTGATAAAATTATTTTAACTAGACCTGCGGTGGAAGCTGGAGAAAAACTTGGTTTTTTACCGGGTGATATTACGGAAAAAATCAATCCATATTTGCGTCCTTTATATGATGCGCTGTATGAAATGCTTGAATTCGATAAAGTTGTTAAACTGATAGAGCAAGATATAATTGAAGTTGCGCCTCTTGCGTTTATGAGGGGAAGAACTTTAAATAATTCATTTATTATATTAGACGAAGCTCAAAATACTACAAACGAGCAAATGAAAATGATGCTGACAAGAATAGGCTCCGGTTCAAAAATTGTAGTTAACGGAGACATTACGCAAACTGATTTGCCTGCTGATAAAGAATCAGGTTTAATAACGGCAAGCAATATCTTGACGGGAATTGAAGGGATTAAAATTATTAATTTTAATAAGGCAGATATTTTAAGACATAAACTTGTCCAGAATATTATAAAAGCGTATGAAACGAACGAAATTCATAGAAATTCTAAAAAGTAAGCGGTTTGGAATAAAAAACCATCAGTATAAGTTGACCGCAATTTTAGTTATATCTTCAATCTTGCTTACTTTTATGCTTTATAGTGGAGTAGAATACATAAAAAACAAATATAAAGCAGGGGAAATATCAAAAAAAACAATAATTGCAAGAAAAAGTTTTAGATATATAAATATTAAAAAAACTAATGATACTCTTAAATTAAAACTTAAAAATATTCCCGATGTTTATATTTATTACCCGGAAATAAAAGCAGTCTTAGAAAGAAAAATAATAAAAGCATTTAAGAAAGCAGGCTCTTTTGATCGGACGCACGCCAAAAATAATGTAAATGAGAAAATTTCAGGAAATATATTTAATTCGGAACTCAGTATAAAATTAAATAATAATTTGATAAATGAATTTTATTTTTTAAATTACAATAAAAACATAAAAAATTATATTTTAAAAATAGTAGATGATGTATATAAAAAAGGAATTATTTCAGGACACTCTATACAAAATAAAAAAATTGAAATTAAAAATATAGTAACGAATAATTCAAGATTAATAAAATATCCCCAATTTTTTTTCACGTTAAAAAAAGTTAAAAATTTTTCTTATTATTACACTCAAAAATATTTAAGTTTTTTGCCTTCCTACATGAGAAACGATATTTATGTCTTTGTATCGGCAGTTGCGAAGCCTAATATAATATATTCAAAATCCTTAACTATAAGAAAAATTGAAGATGCAAAAAAAGAAATCCATCCAATATATAAACATGTAATAAAAGGTATGCTCTTAATAAACGCAGGACAGTTGATTACCAAATCTAAAGCCTTAGAGATAAATACTTATGAAGATAAATTTATATTAAAAAACAATATACCTTCGTTAATAGGACTTTTTTTTGTCGTCGCTATTCTGCTGTCCGTTTCTTATTTGTTTCCTTATAAGTTTATACGGAAATTCAGAACATCTTTGGATTTTAAAAATGTTGTTTTTTCATTGATTATTTTAATTATTTCCGTATTAGCTATAAAAATAGGGATAATATTTGCCGATGCTTTTTCTAATTATTTTCCATTTATAAATAAGCAGGATATTTACTATTTAATTCCTTTTGTTTTTGGTCCTATGCTTATTAGAATAATATTAAACTCTGAAGTTTCTATTGTTTTTATAGCCGTATTTTCAATATTAACGGCGATTATCTTTAAGAATAATATTTTCTTTATGATATATGCATTCAGCGGGAGTTTTATAGCCTCATATGAAGTATTTGATTTTTCGTCGTGGGGACGAGTTATCAGATCGGGAATTGTTACTGGTATCGCAAATATTTGTATGGTTATAGCGTTTTCTTTAGTCAGTCTTAATTTGTTAAATATTCAGAATGTTTACAGTATTTTTTTCGCATTTTCATCAGGAGTTCTTTCTTCTATAATTGTAATCGGATTAATACCTGTGTTTGAAAGGGTATTTAAATATACTACTGATTTTAAGCTGTTAGAATTGTCCAGTTCAAATCATCCGCTATTAAGGCAGCTTTCTTTAATAGCCCCAGGAACTTATCAGCATTCTATAATGGTAGCTACTTTAGCGGAATCTGCCGCCGACGCGACAGTTGCAAATCCGCTGCTTGCAAGAGTAGCAAGTCTTTATCATGACATAGGCAAAATAAATAAGCCGAATTATTTTATTGAAAATATTAATAATAAGGATAATCCTCATGATAAGTTATCTCCTACAATGAGCAGTTTAATAATAGCTTCTCATGTTAAAGACGGATATGAGCTTGCTAAAAAATATGACCTTGGGGACAAAGTTGCTAATATAATAGCCCAGCACCATGGAAATTCTATGATAGGAGCTTTTTATGAAAAAGCTCTAAAAGAAAGCAAAAATGAGAATTTATCTAAAGAAAGTTTCAGGTATATAGGCAAAAAACCTCAAACAAAAGAAGCAGGTATTATTATGCTTGCAGATTCCGTAGAAGCTATATCAAGGACTTTAGAAAATATATCTCCGTCAAGGCTTGAGCTTATGGTTGAAAAAACAGTCAACAGAATTTATAACGACGGACAGCTTGATGAATGCGAACTTACGTTAAAAGATTTATATAATATTAAAAAAGCTTTTGTTAAAGTTTTAAACAGTATTTTTCATCAAAGAATTCCATATGCGGGGAGAGCTAATATTGAAGAAACAGAAAAAAATGATACAAAAAGCAATAATAAATATAATGAATATCCAAAGAAAGGAGAAGCTAAATCAAAAGTTAGTCCGTTGTATCGTTAAAAAAACCATATCAAATTTATTTTATGGTTCTTTTCAAATTGATATAATTTTTTGTTCTGCCGCTTATATAAAAAACTTAAATAAAAAATACAGGGATAAAAACAAAGCAACGGATATTCTTTCTTTTGAATTTAAAGAATACGATAAAGATGTATATTTCATAGGAGAGTTGTTTATTTGTCCTTCCGTTGCAAAAAAAAATGCCTTATATTTTAAAGATTTTTGGGATAAAGAAGGATGGGCATCAAAAAATAAAACAAAATATTTAATAAAGAAAAATATAGAATATACTGATTTTGAAAAAGAAATTGTTTTACTTTTAATTCACGGTATTTTACATTTGTTTGGTTATGATCATACCGTCGATAATGAGAATGATGAAGAAATGAAAAAATTGCAGAATATTTTATATCTCGATGCGACGATTTCTTAATTTATTATTTTATTTTATTAATTAATGGATACAGAGAAAGAAAATAATAAAGATTTTTCATACAAAAAATCGTATAAGCCTAAGAATTGGATTGAAGCGTTTAATGTGGCTATTGAGGGTATAATTTTAGCTACAAAGACGGAACGCAATATGAAAATTCATTTTTCAGCAGCAATGATTGTTATTCTCGCCGCTATTTTTTTAAAATTGCCGAAGGTTGATTTTTTGTTGATATTTATTAGTGCTATTATAGTTTTGTCTGCAGAATTATTTAATACTTCTATAGAATATTTTCTGGATTTATTTTTTGAAGGCTACTCTATGAAAACAGCAGCAATTAAAAATATTGCCGCAGGTTCTGTTTTGGTTGCTTCGTTTGGGGCTTTTATAGTAGGATATGAAATATTTTCAAAATATATATATAGTATATTATATTATATGCTTGTTATGATAAAGACAAATGAATCAAATATAATAATTGCCGTAATATCAATTATATTTGTTATAGTTATTATCATTAAAGCCATTTTTAATACTGGAAAGCCTCTGAGCGGAGGTATGCCCAGCGGACATTCTGCCGTTGCATTTTCAATTTGGCTTATGGTGTCTCTCATAACATTAAATTCTATAGTGTCCCTGCTTACTTTCATTTTAGCTTTTCTTGTGGCGTCATCAAGAAAAAAAAACGGCATACATACTTCTGCCGAGGTTATCACAGGCAGCTTGATAGGCATTATAATAACTGCTTTAGCGTTTAAATTTTTTTATTTTTGATTATTTTACATGATTAAGATTAAATAATTTAATAAATTCAATATTAATTATTTTAATAATTTTTTAACATATTTTAATATTCTATATATTAATTAGAATATTAAATCTTATTTAATTTAAGGTTTAAATAAAACTTTAGTAAAATAGTGTACTTAATTAAAATATCTAATTTTATTTATGAGCCAAAATAACGAAACTGATTTAGATTATAATTATAAGGGATTTCAGGGATTGATTAATATTATAGAACAGCTGAGGTCGGAAAACGGTTGCCCCTGGGATAAAAAACAAACTGAAGAAACTCTTAAACCTTATATTTTAGAAGAAGCTTATGAAGTTATAGAAGCTTTAGATTCCCAAGATACTTTGGAAATTTCGGAAGAACTGGGTGACCTCTTACTTCAGGTTGTGTTTATATCTCAAATATATGCGGAGAAGAAAATATTTTCAATTGAAGATGTTATAGAAAAAATAAATAATAAATTGCTACGGAGGCATCCGCATGTTTTTGATAAAACATTCAGTTTGAAAGAAGGGGAATGTTTAGATGATATTATTTTAGAAAATTGGGAAAAAATCAAAAAACAGGAAAAAAATGAAAAAGAAAATAAAAAACAAAATTATAATGAAAATAATATTAATAATAAAAGCAATAACATTGATAATAACAAAGACAGCAATAATAATTTAAACATAAATAATATTATTAATTCTTCTATTTATGTCATTAAAAATATGCCTGCGCTTCATAGAGCTTATATGATACAAGAAAAAGCCTCAAGACAGGGGTTTGATTTCTCAAGCATATATGAAGCATTAGATAAAATTAACGAAGAAACATGCGAACTTAGTGAAGAAATTGAAATTTTTAAAAATGATTTTATTAATATTAACAACATCAAAGATAATAAATCAAAATTATTAAATAAATTAAATAACAATATTGATGGCGATAACAATATTGAAAGGAAAATTAATTTAAATAATGATAATAATAATATTGATAAAAATGATATAGACAAGATAATTAAAAAAGAAATAAAAAAAGATAACTATGTTTTTGACGCTAATAAAAATAATATAAACAAGATAACGGAAGAATACGGCGATTTATTATTTTCTATTGTAAACATAGGCCGATTATTAGATTTACATCCCTGCGATGCTCTTAATAAAGCGTCCGATAAATTTATCAAAAGATTCCATTATATTGAAAATCAACTTTCGTCAGTCCAAAATTCTAATATTAAATCTGTCGATGCAGACGCATTAAATAATTTATGGGAAGAGGCCAAAAAATATATTAAATAAAATTAATAATATAATATATTTAGTATATTTTAGTTCACTAGATTAATTGTATTGCTAAGTATTTATAACAATTTATTAATTTAATGAAAATATTAAATAATTTTTTAAATTGTATCCATATGTTATAAATGTCATAATAACAACTTATCTAATTAATATTTAATATTAATATAAAATGACTTTAAAAATTAGTATAAACAATAAATTAAGCAATTTATTGTTTTCTGTTTTATCGGGAATATTGCTTATTTTAATATTTCCTGAATTTAATCTTGAATTTGTTGCATGGATTGCTTTAATTCCCTTATTTATTTCAATAAATAAATCTAAAAGTTTTAAAGAATCCTTTTTTTACGGTTTTATTTCAGGCGTTATATTTTATGCAGGAATATTATACTGGATAGTTTACACGGTCCATGTATTCGGTAATCTGCCGTATTATATTTCTTTTTTTACATTACTTCTTTTATCTTCTTATCTGGCATTATATATAGGTTTTTTTGCGGGTTTTGTTAAAATATTAATTAATCCTGCTATAAAAAATATTAGAATTAATAAATATTTTATAACATTAAGTTTTATTTTAGTTCCATCCTGCTGGATTTTTTTTGAGTACCTCAAATCAATTTTATTGACGGGTTTTCCATGGGAAAATCTCGGCTTTTCTCAATATTTAAATATTCCCTTTATTCAAATATCTAATATAGTCGGCACTTTTGGCCTATCTTTTATTATAGTTCTGATTAATTTTGTTATTTTTCATTTTGTATTTTATAAAAATATTTCAAAAAAGCAGGCCGCCGTAGAATTTTTATTTACCTTATCTGTTGTTTTATTAGTTATAGTATATGGATATTTTAATATTTACAGTATTAAAAAATCTTTGTCGGATAAAAAATCTTACAGGGTTGCGGTTATTCAGGGAAATATAGGCATGTTTCAAAAATGGAAAATTACTAAAAAAAGAACGACGCATATATATTTAAGTCTAACTAAAAAGGCAATGCATTATAAACCCTATATAGTTTTATGGCCAGAAACCTCTTTGCCTTATATTATTTCAGCTTATCCTGAATATTGGAAAAAGGTAATGAATTTTGCTAAAGCTAATAAAATATATTTAATTTTCGGGGCTATAGGCGTTAGATTTTATAATTATAAAGAACATTATTATAATCGTGATTATATGTTTACTAAATCAGGAAAATACTCGTATTATGATAAACATCATCTTGTGCCTTTCGGCGAATATATCCCGTTAAGACATCAGCTGCCTTTTCTTGCCCATATATTAAAAGGCGCAGGTATAGGCAATTTTACGCCCGGAAAAAAATTCCGAATTTTGAATGGAGGAAAAATTAAAGCAGGCTCTATGATATGCTACGAAGCTTATTTTGATTCATTAGTGCGGCATTTTTCAAAAGACGGAGCAAATTTGTATATAAGTATTACCGATGACGCCTGGTACGGTAAAACGGCGGCTCCTTATCAGGATATGTCAATGACTGTATTTTCTGCGGTAGAAAACGACAGATATGTGGCTAGAGCAGGCAATTCCGGCATAAGCGGAATAATATCTCCTGCAGGAAGTATAATGGCAGAAACAGGGATTTTTAAAAGAACATTTATGATAGGGAATATAAAATTAATTAATCATAAGACTTTTTTTGCATTATATGGTAATATATTCGTTCATATAATTATTTATATTTTTATAATATCAATGATAATTTATTTTTATTTTAACAGGAGAAAAATAAACAAAAAATGAAAGATATTAAAACTAATAATAAAGAAATGTCTAATAGCGCTCATGCAGATACTATAATTAATATCGATTTTATAGAAAAAAATATAGAGATTTTAGATGATAAATTATCTAAAATACGGAGGAGCCTTTGACCCGGATAAAATAAATAAAAGAATTGAAGATATTAATAAAATTGCAGCAGGCGAAGATTTTTTTAGCAATAAATCTTTATCTGCATCTATTTTAAAAGAAAAAACGTATTTAAATAATAGATTAAATCCTTTTATTACAGTTTATGAAGAATTTAAAAATTTAAAAGAGTTGGCTGATTTGGCTATAAAAGAAAATGATTCCGAACTATTGGCAGAAATTGAACAAAATCTAAAAACATTAGAAAAAACAATTTTAAATTTAGAGATTAAATTAACTCTTTCAGGAAAAGACGATAAATTAAATGCAATTGTTGAAATACATGCAGGTTCAGGCGGTACCGAATCTATGGATTTTGCATCTATGCTTTTAAGAATGTATTTAAGGTGGGCAGACAAAAGAAAATTTTCCGTCAATATTATGGAGTTTAATGCAGGAGACGAAGCCGGCGTAAAAAGCGTAACATTCATTGTCTCAGGGTTTTATGCATACGGTTATCTTAAATCTGAAACAGGAGTTCATAGACTTGTAAGGATATCTCCTTTTGATGCCAATAAGCGCAGACACACATCATTTGCTTCCGTTTTTGTTTATCCGGAAATAGAAGATACTTCTGAAGTAATTATAGATGAAAAAGATTTGAGAATTGATACATATAGATCAAGCGGGGCAGGCGGGCAGCATGTTAATACCACAGATTCAGCGGTTAGGATTACGCATCTGCCGACAGGAGTGGCAGTTGCATGTCAAAATGAAAGGTCTCAACATAAAAATAAAGATACTGCGCTAAAACTTTTAAAAGTCAGGCTTTACGATTATTATAGAAAAAAGAAAGAGGAAGAAGAAAATAAACTGCAAAAGGATAAAAAAGAAATATCGTGGGGTTCGCAAATAAGATCTTATACTCTTAATCCTAACAGGGTTATTAAAGACCATCGCACGGGAGTTACTATATATGATACCGAAAGTGTTTTTGACGGAAATATAGATGAATTTATTAACGGATATCTTATAAGCCAAATTTCTTAGTAAAGCAATTGTTATGTAAGTGTTCGTCCTTACAGACATGGAATAACACAAATGTAAAATAGCAGGGCTTAATCTCGTCATATAAAGTCGAAGGCGAATTGTGTTGGGAGGCTTAAAAACCATGTTTGGCAATTGAGTAAATTTTATTATACGTATGTATGTATAATTAATATTAATAAATAGAAGATGATTAAATAAATATTAAGGTGATTAAAATGGATGAAGAATTAAATATTATAGAAAAAAATAAAATTAATATTATTAACGTTTTAAGAGAAAAAGGCATAAACCCGTTTGACAATAATTTTGCTAAAGAGAATGTTATAGAAGATATTTTAGCTGAATACAATGATGATTCTAAAGAATTTTTGGAAGAAAATAATATACATATTAAAACATCGGGAAGGATCTTAATAATAAGAAGTTTTGGCAAGGCTTCTTTTTTCAGACTGAGAGACGGCTACGGAGAAATACAATGCTATATACAGAAAGGTTCAGTTCCGGACGAAGATTTTGAACTTTTTGACAAATTTTTAGATGCCGGCGATATTTGCGGCGTAACGGGACATTTATTCAGAACAAAAACAAACGAACTTACAATTAAGGCAGAAAGTATAAAACTTTTAAGCAAATCAATATTGCCGATGCCTGAGAAATGGCATGGACTTAGAGATATAGAGGTGCGGTTTAGAAAAAGATACGTTGATTTAATTGCAAATAAAGATGTCCGCGATATATTTATAAAAAGAGCCAATATTATTAACTATATAAGAGCTTTTTTAAATAACGGCAGATTTTTAGAAGTTGAGACCCCAATAATGCATGTAAATCCCGGAGGTGCTACGGCAAGACCTTTTAAAACGCATCATAATGCATTGGATTTAGAACTTTATATGAGAGTCGCTCCGGAACTTTATTTAAAAAGATTGATTGTCGGCGGATTTGACAGGGTATATGAAATTGGCAGAAATTTTAGGAATGAAGGAATTTCCGTTAAACATAACCCTGAATTCACAATGCTTGAATTTTATATGGCTTATAGCAATTATGAAGATATGATGAAATTTGTAGAAAAGATGATTTCAGGCTTAGTTGAAAATGTTTGCGGAAAATTAGAAATAAATTATATAGGAACCGATATTAATTTTACCCCTCCTTTTAAAAAGATTAAATTACAGAACAGTTTATATGAAGTTGCGGGTTTTTTAACCGAAGATATTGATTCTTCGGACAAAATCGTTAAAATTTTACAAAATTTAAATTTATCCGTAGATAATAATATAAGCTATGGTGAGCTATTAACAATTTTATTTGAGGAAACGGTAGAATCTAAACTGATAAATCCGACTTTTGTGACCGACTACCCTGTAGAAAGCTCTCCGCTCGCAAGGAGAAATGATATAGATCCTAAAGTTGTCGACAGATTTGAATTTTTTGTTGCGGGAAGAGAATTGGCAAATGCTTTTTCAGAACTAAATGATCCTTTCGACCAGGAAGAAAGATTTAAAGCTCAGGTGGATATTAAATTAAAAGAAGGTTTACCTGCTGAAATAGACGAAGATTATATAGAAGCGTTAAAATACGGTCTTCCTCCTGCTGCCGGGTGCGGAATTGGAATAGACCGGTTAGTTATGCTTTTAACTAATTCTTATTCTATAAGGGATGTTATTTTGTTTCCATTACTTAAACCCGTTAAATAAAATAAAATAAATTTATGAATTTTCAAACAAAAGTTGCATTACATTATTTAAAACCGAAAGGAAATTCTTTTATATCTCTTTTGAGTTTTATTTCAATAGCGGGAATAGCCATAGGAGTTATGGCTCTTATTGTCGTAATTTCTGTTATGAACGGTTTTGACCATGCGCTTGAAGAAAAGATTGTAGGGATTGAATCTCAAGTGGTTGTGTTAAATTATGGCGGCTTAATACCCGATTATAAACAAACTGCTAAAAAAATAAACAAAATGAAAGGCGTTAAAGAAGTTGCCCCTTTTATATATACCGATGTTATGCTGTCTTCGGATACTACATCTACGGGAAGCGTGCTTAGAGGAGTTGATGCAGACAGCGCATCAAAAGCAACTAATCTGGGTAAATATATTATTGCAGGGAGCTTAAAATCTTTAAATAATAACAAATACAACGGAATAATTCTTGGAAAAGTTTTAGCTCAAAGATTAGGAGTTGATATCGGCAGCAAAATAAGCGTTATTTCTCCACAGGGTGAGGTTACGCCTTTAGGAATAATGCCAAAATCTGAAATATTCATAGTGAGCGGTATCATGAATAGCGGCATGTATAACTATGATTCTACATTTTCCTTTATTTCTTTAAAAAATGCGCAAGATTTTATCGGGTTAAGTTCCAATGAAGTAACAGGTATGGAAATCAAGTTATATAATATAAATAATGCAACGCTCATTGCCGCTAATATTAATAAAAATTTACATTCTCCCTACTATGCTCTAAGCTGGGAACAATTAAATAAGAATTTATTCGCAGCATTAAAACTTGAAAAACTTACAATGTTTGTTATACTATCTTTAATAGTTTTGGTAGCTGCTTTCAATATAATTTCTACATTAATAATGGTGGTAATGGAAAAAAGAAAAGATATAGCAATATTAAAATCAATAGGAGCAAGTTCCAAAAATATAATGCAAATTTTTATAATTCAAGGCATTATAATCGGATTAGTAGGAACATTTATAGGTTTAAGCGCCGGTTTTCTTGTCAGTTATATAGAGGAAGTTTATCATATCGTTAAACTTCCTCCTTCTGTTTACTATATAACTAATTTGCCGGTAAGAATGACTTTAAACGAATTTCTTATAATAGGTATATCTGCTTTACTTCTCAGCTTTATAGCTACAATTTATCCGTCATATAAAGCAAGTAAAATTGACCCTGCCGAAGGCGTAAGATATGAGTGAAAACTTTATAAATGCCGTTTCTCTCCATAATGTTTCTAAAATTTTTAAAGCAGGAGCCAATAATGATGAAGTTGTAGTGCTGAAAAATACGGGAATAGATATAAAATATGGCGATTCCGTTGCAATAACGGGCGAATCAGGAACAGGAAAGAGCACATTATTACATATAATGGGGTGTCTTTTAAATCCTGACTCAGGTTCCGTCAGTTTTTTTGATGATATAGACGTTAATAATTTGCCCGATAATCGTTTGGCAAAGTTTCGCAACGAAAATATAGGGTTTGTTTTTCAATTTCATTACCTTCTTAATGAATTTAATTGCGTAGAAAATGTGGCGATGCCTTTGTTTATAAAAGGCGAAGCAAAAGCATCGGCGATAAAAAAAGCTAAAGATTATTTATGTGAATTTGGTCTTGAGCGCAGGTTGTATTTTAAACCTTATATGCTTTCCGGTGGAGAACAGCAAAGAGCTGCAGTTGCAAGAGCTTTAGTGGCATCTCCTAAAGTTATTCTTATGGATGAGCCCACCGGAAACTTGGATCCTAAACAGGCTGAATCTTTGCAAAAGATAATTTTTAATTTAAAAGAAAAATATAATAAAACATTAATTGTAGTTACTCATGATTTAAATTTTTCAAATATGTTGAATATTAAAATCACAATTGAGAATGGTTCTATAAAAAAATATTAAATTAATTGACTTGTTTTTTTTTATTTGATAACTTAATTAAATTATGCGACATTATAAAAATATTATATATGTATTTTTGATTCTAATTATTGTTCTGCGTCTAAACGGAATTGCTTATGCATCTATAAATAATAGCAATGTTTTTACGGGATTCTTTCATCAAAAAGGCAAACCTGTTTTGTCAAATATTGATAAATCTTTCGAAACCGTGTTTTCGCGATATATAAAATCTGCCAAGCCTTATTTTGTAATAGCTTATTCACATCTTAAAAAAGCCCCTTATTTTAACTTTAATAAAAAAATTAATTTGATAAGAATTAAAAAATTAGGATTGCTATATAATTCTAATTATATTATTACGGGCAGTATTGCCAGATTCGGCTCTCAATATAGACTCCATACTATGATAGTTAATTTGAGTAATATTTATCATTCAAAGACGCTGAGATATATAGGGACTGGAGAAAAGTCGTTAAATAAAAATATTGCTCTTTTAGCTTATAGGGTCTCTTCCATAATTGCAAAAAATTATAGTAAAAAACCATTATCAATATTGCCAAACCACGCTAAATTTTCTAAAAAGATATATGCAATACGCGTAGAAGGAAATATCAGGGTCGGAACAGGTTTTATTCTTAACGATATATTGTTTAAGAAAGGCAGTATTTATTCAATTAAGAAGATAAATGAAAGCATAGAAAAATTATATAAAACAGGATATTTTAGAAATATATTGGTTAATGTTAAGCCCTCACATTACGGGTTAGTTCTAACTTTTATAGTTTCTGAAAGACCTTATGTCAAGTATGTTAAATATTCGGGAAACGGGTCTGTATCCATAAAAAAAATAAAGAAAATAATTAATATTCAACCGGACACTCCTTATAGCGCATATAAGGGATTTATGGCTTTAAAAATATTAAAATTTGTTTACTCGGCAAAAGGTTATTATAATGCTAAAATTAAACTTAATAAGATAAAACTTTCGGGAAATTATGTCGGTTTAAATTTTGCTATAAATCAAAACTCTCCTGTTATGGTGTCTAAGGTTATTTTAAAAGGGAATACCTCCTACTCCTCGCCGAAACTTTTAGGTATTATGAATATTAATACAGTTAATATGCTTACGTGGATAACAGGAGCCGGAAAATTTGAAAAAGCAAAATTAAACAGTCAGATTATGAAACTTTTAAGTTTTTATTATAATAACGGGTATATTAATGTAAGCGTAAAAAAACCGAAATTTGTTTTTTCAAAAAATAAAAAATTTGTTACGATAGCATTGACTATACATCAAGGTCCTCAATATAGAATATCAGATATAAACGTTATAATAAAAAATAAAGATAAGCATATTAAAGAATACGACTCTATCGTTAAACTTTTAAAAACTAAAGCAGGCAATATTTTTAACAGAAAAATGATAGAAAAAGATATCTTAAAAATCACGAAATATTTGACTTACAGAGGGTATGCTTTTGCAAATGTAGAGCCATCTATAAAAATCAGCAGAAAAAATAAATCGGTTTTTGTTCAGCTCACAATCCATAAAGGTAAAATTGCAAGATTCGGAAAAATTACCATTACAGGCAATGATGTAACTTACAGCTATGTTATTTTAAGAACGTTAGTTATATATCCCGGAGAAAAATATAATCCTGAATTGATTAAAATATCTCGTAGAAATCTTAAAAATTTATCATATTTTAAACATGCTACTATAGTTACAGAAAAAGTTCCCGGGGAAAACATATTAAATGTTAAAGTTCATGTAAAAGAAGAAAATACAGGGAAATTTACTATAGGAGGCGGATATAGTTCGGCTACGGCACTTATGGCAATATCTTCAATATCTGAATCAAATCTGTTTGGAACAGGTATATCCGCTTCTCTTAATGTTCAGGTTGGCGGACCTTACCAATCATACAGTCTAAATATTATGCAGCCGTATCTTACGTATATTTACGGAAGACCTATTTCTTTAGATGTATCGCTGTATGATACCTTTAATTCTCTTTATTATGAATTTGCATACCGTTCGGCAGGCGCCTCCGTTACGGTCGGATACCCTTTGTATAAACGTATACTTACCGAGTATGTAAGATATCTGATTGAACAGGATAGTTCGGTGATAATTCCGGGGTTATCTAATATACTTCCTCAAGGAAAGCTTTTAACAAGCGAAGTATCTTTTACTACAGTTTATGATACTCTTAATAATCCTATGGTTCCTACTGCAGGAGATATGGCAAGTTTCAGAACAAGTTTTGCAGGTTCCCCAATAGGCGGAAATGATGATTTTGTTAAATTTACCGCTCAGGAAAATCATTATATCCCTTTATGGTGGGGAACATCTTTTATGGCAAGCACTCAGGCGGGATATATAGACCCTACAAATTCTAATGTTCCGTTGCCTATATATCAGCGGTTTTTTATCGGCGGCATTACCAATAAATATCCTCTTCTAGGATTTATGTACGATTCTGTCGGACCTACAGAAAACGGATTGCTTTATGGCGGTACAAGAATATTTACCGTAGGAACAAAATATCTTATTCCTATTATGAAAAAAATGGGATTTTATGGATTTTTATGGTGGAATGCGGGTAACGCATGGGCAACATCGCAGCAAGTTAACCCTCTCAATCTCGATGAGGCAGCAGGCATAGGTTTTGATTGGTATTCGCCGTTTGGACCTATTGAAATAACATACGGTAAAATATTAGGAAAGCCTATTAACGGAAATACCAGTACTAGAATACAATTTAGTATGGGTGAAGGTTTTGGGGGATTATAAATTAAATTAAAGTTATATAACTTGCATGAAATATATAATTTAATATAAAAATATTAATAATATTCAAATTGTTTTAATTAAATATTATATTTTGTGTTTATTTTATTGAATAATTAAAATATAAATATAATAAATAAATAAATTTTATATATAACAAAAAAACAATCGGAGGTTTTATGAAAAAAATAAGTTTAATTTTTTCTATTTTCATTTTATTGCTTGCATTAATTTTATTAAGTAATACTTCAAAAGCCGAAGCTGCCGGTTCTAAAATTGCAGTCGTAAATATGCAGAAAGTAATCGCAATGTCAAAACAGGGAAAGAAAGCTAACTCTGTTCTTCATTCGTTAGTGGCAAAATATAAAGCAAAGTTAAGCGCTTTAAAACAAAAAATAACTTCGCTCCATAATGATTTAAAGCAAAATTCATCAATAATGTCTTCGTCTGAAAAACTTAAAAAAACAAAAGAATTTGAAACTGATATTACTAATTTTTCTTCTGAAGAGAAACATGTTCAAGGCGTGATTTCCGAAAAAAGATATAATCTATTAAAAGGGATTGTTGCAAAAGTTAACGTAATCATAGAAAATATTGCAAAACAAAAAGGTTATATACTTATTATTGATCGTCCGGACGTCGTATACAGAGTTAATTCAATTGATATTACAAATCAGGTTTTAAACCGGATGAATTCCAAATAATTAAAATTCATAAATAATATATTTTTTACAATAATATATTAAATTAACTATGCCGGTTCTATAAATTAATTAAATTTATTAAAAAATATAAAGAATAAGAATTTTAATTTATTAGCGCATATTTAAAATGGATTACTCTATAAAAGAAATTGCAAATTTGTTATCTCTTAATATAATCGGCAAAGAAAACTTTGCCGATTTAAAAATAAAGGGTATAAATTCTATAAAAGATGCCGATAAAGACGAGATTAGTTTTATTTCAGACCATAAATATATAAAATATATAAATGCAACAAAAGCCGCTGCGTTGATAATGGATTTTTCATTATTAAAAAATTATCCGTTAGAAAATTTAAAATTTATAATTTTAGATACAAAAAATCCTTATTTAGCTTTTGCTAAAGCCTCGCAATTGTTTTATAATTTTAATAATGACGATTCTTCATCAAATCAATTTTTGCTTGACGATGCTTTCATTGATAAAACTGTAATAATTGGCGGTGGTACGATAATATATCCTAATGTTTGCATAGAAAAAGAGTCTAAAATAGGGAAAAATTGTAAAATTATGTTGGGAGTATTTATAGGACAAAATGTAAATATAGGGGATAATGTTATTATTTATCCAAATGTTACCGTTTATAATAAATCTAATATCGGCAATAATTGCATTATACACGCAGGCTCAGTTATTGGAAGCGACGGATTTGGATATGCTAAGGATGGGAAAGAGTATGTCAAAATAATACACTCGGGAAATGTCGTATTAGAAGATGATGTTGAGATAGGAGCTTTAACTTCGGTAGATAGAGGAGCTATTGGTTCTACAATTATAAAAAAAGGAACAAAAATAGATAATCTCGTTCAAATTGCTCACAATGTTTTAGTGGGCGAAAATTGTGCTATTGCTTCTCAAACCGGCATTGCAGGAAGTACTGCTATAGGAGATAATGTAATTATGGGCGGTCAAGTCGGGGTTGCAGGACATTTAACTATCGGAAATAATGTAATGATAGCTGCGCAATCCGGTATATCGCATGACATTAAAGACAATGAAGTTGTTGCGGGTTCTCCTGCTATACCTATTAAAGAATGGCGTCTTTCAATGGTTTTATTTAAAAAATTACCTGAATTATTTAATAAAATAAAAAAGATATAAAATATATTTTGATTACTTATTTTTTTTAAAATACTGTTAAATCTTTACGGCAATATTTAGCAGTAAGCCGGCAGAGGAATTTATTGTAGTTTAGATAAAATATTATAGAAGCCTTTATAGAGAAGCCTTTATAGCAATATTAAGCAATAGTCAATATTAAATTATATTTAAAGGTAATTAATTATGGACATTAAAACTGTGGCGGAAACATCTTCTTGTGTTGTAGATATTAAAGAGATAATGAGTCTTCTTCCGCATAGATTTCCATTTCTGCTAATAGATAAAGTTGTCGGTCTTGAAAAAGGAAAGTCTATTAAAGCTATAAAAAATACAACCATTAATGAGCCTTTTTTTCAAGGTCATTTTCCTAATCATCCTGTTATGCCCGGAGTATTAATTTTAGAATCTTTAGCTCAGGCAGGCGGCATCTTAGCTTATAAAACTGCCGATGATGACGCTATGAAAGATATGCTGACATATTTTATGGGAATTGATAAAGCAAGATTTAGAAAACCTATATTTCCCGGAAGCACTATAATTTTAAATGTTGAACTTGTTAAAAAAAAACAAATGATATGGGTATTTCATGGTGTGGCATTAGTAGATAACATACTATGCTGCGAGGCAAATCTTATGGCATCTTTTGTTGCGCATAATAAATAATATAATTCAGATAAATTCAGGTAAATTAACATAAATTAATTTCAATTAAAAATATTTATTAGGTTATGATAGATAAAACTGCAATAATAGGAAAAAATGCAACTGTTGATGATTCTACAAGTATCGGCCCATATTGTGTAATTAAAGATAATGTAAAAATAGGTAAAAATAATAAAATTGCATCCCATGTTGTTATTGAAGGTAATACGGAAATAGGGGATGATAACAGGATATTTCAATTTGCGTCAATCGGTTCAGTTCCTCAAGATCTAAAATATAAAGGCGAAAATACAAGACTGATAATAGGCAGCAATAATATAATCAGAGAATATGCTACATTTAATCCCGGTACGATAACAGGTAATTCAGTTACCGTTATAGGCGATTTTAATCTTTTTATGATGTCAACCCACGTAGCCCATGATTGTGTTATAGGAAATTATGCAATATTAGCTAATCATGCAACTCTTGCAGGGCATGTGGAAATTAACGATTTTGCTATACTCGGAGGTTTATGCGCCGTGCATCAATTTACAAAAATAGGCGAATCTGCTTTAATTTCAGGCGGAACTATGGTGGTTCAGGATATCCCTCCATATTTGATTGCCTCAGGCGATAGAGCGAGGATTTATGGCATTAACAAAATAGGTCTTGAGAGGAGAGGTTTTTCAAAAAAAGAAATAGATGATGTAAAAAATGCATATAAAATAATATATAGATCAAAATTGACAATTAAAAACGCTATTAATAAAATTAAAAGTGAAATAAATACAACTCCGATTGTAGAAAAATTTATTGAATTTATATTAAATTCTAAACGCGGTATAACAAGATAAAGATAGCAAACTTAAAAGCGGTAATATAATTTTTAATGATAAACCGGAAAAGAATAGGTCTTATAGCAGGATATGGAGAATTCCCTCTTTTATATATAAAAAAGCTTAAATCTTTAGGTTTCTATGTTTGTGTTTGCGCTATTGAAGAAGAAGCTGGAGAAAGATTGAAAGACTACGCAGATTCTATCATTTATATAAGTGTTGGAGAGCTTGGGAAACTTATAAAGTTTTTTAAATCTGAAAATGTCAATGAAATTATTATGGCAGGCAAGGTTAAAAAAACTTTAATGTTTAAAAAAATAAAGCCTGATTTAAAAGCTATCACCCTTTTTTTGTCTCTTAAAGACAAAAAAGACGATACTATTTTAAATGCTATATGTAAATATCTAGAGAAGGAAGGGTTAACAATAGTGCCTCAAACTAATTATTTATCTTCTATATTTCCTGAAAAGGGAATATTGTCAGCCCGTAAACCGTCATCAAAAGAATTAGCGGATATTAATTTTGGATATGAAGCCGCAAAATTGGTAGCAGGAGCTGATATAGGGCAGACCGCCGTTGTTAAAGATTTATCGGTAATGGCATTAGAAGCTATTGAAGGAACAGACGAAGCAATTTTAAGAGGCGGAAAATTAGCTTGCGGCGGTGCGGTTGTAGTAAAAGTAAATAAGCCGAACCAAGACTTGAGATTTGATATACCTGCGGTAGGAACCGGCACATTAGATGTAATGAACGATTCACAATGTAAATGTTTAGCTTTTGAAAAAAATACAATAATAATTAATAAACAGGAATTTGTTAAGAAATCTAATGATTACGGTATCGCGGTTTATGTAATTTAATTTTCTATAAAAATAATATATACTAAATATTTGTTAGTATATATTATTAAATTATTAATTTAAATAAAAATCTGTAAATTAATTTATGCCAAATCAATTTATGTTTAAAATATATTTAATTTCAAAAAAGCAATAAGTGGGAAAAATATTAATAGTTTCAGGAGAACTTTCAGGGGACTGGCTTGCATCCGGTTTAATTAAAGAATTGAAGAAGGTTAAGCCCGATGCCGATTTTTACGCAGTGGGCGGCGATAATTTAAAATCTGAAGGAGCGGAAATTATTGCAGATTTAAATGAGCTTGCAGTTATGGGTTTTATTGAAGTAGTTTTAAAAATATCAGTTATAAAAAAAATATTGAAACGTATTTTAGCATGGATTAAACTAAACAAACCTGATTTGATAATTTTAGTTGATTTTCCTACATTTAATTTTAAAATTGCGAAGTATGCACATCAATTAAACATTCCTGTTATTTATTATGTTCCCCCAAAAATATGGGCTTCAAGATATAAAAGGATATATTTTATAAAAAAATATATAAAATTTGTGATAGTTATATTTCCTTTTGAAATAAATATTTATGAAAATAAAGGTATAAAAGTGTATTATTGCGGGAATCCGCTTCAATATAGATTAAATAAATTACAAAAAATCATAAAGACAAATAATATAGATAATATAGATAATAAAAATTTAAAAAAAACCCAATACTATCCTATAATTTCGTTTTTACCGGGTTCAAGAAAATCAGAATTAAAATACCATAGTCCAAGGATTATAGAATCCGCTAAACTTATGCTTTTTAATTATCCAGATGCTTTATTTGTATTTCCTTTCAGAAAAGATATTGATGTATCAGTTTTAAAAAAAGAATTAGATAAATCTAAATTGCCAAAAGAAAGTTATAATATATCAAATTATTTTGAAGAGTCGCTTTTGCAAAGCGATATAATAATTGTTGCATCCGGAACGGCTTCATTGGAAGCCGCAATGTTTAAAAAACCAATTATAATAGTATATTATTTGAATTATTTCACTTATTTAATTGCAAAAATAATTGTTAAAGTAAAAGATATAGGATTAATAAATATAATAGCGGGTAAAAGAATAGTGCCTGAGCTGATTGAGTCTCAATTTACTCCTGAAAATGTGTATAATGAAACGGTAAAGTATTTAAAAAATGATGAATATCGCAAAACGGTAATTTCCGAAATAGAAAAAACTATTTTAGCTTTAGATTCTATTAAAAATCCGTTTAAAGAGACTGCAGAAATTATAAATAAAAACATTTTTGAGAAACAATAAATATTGTAAATTTATGTTTAAAAATAAAAAAAATATAGAAAAAAATAAGCAAAAAACTAAACAATCCTATATTATATTAAAGAAACTTTTGCCGTATATGCGACCGTATAAAAATCGGCTGATAATGGCTTTGGTCAGTATGAGCATAGTTTCATTACTGACCGGGATACTTGCATATATTGTTAAACCGCTTATTAACGATATATTTGTATCTAAAAGCTTTGAGGAACTTATATTAATACCGTTATTAGTTATAGCTATATTTGTTGCAAAGGGAATTTTTTATTATATGGAAGCATACTATACTGGATATGTCGGGCAAAATATAATAAAGAATATTAGGAACGATGTTTACAAATATATTGTCAACCTTCCCGTATCAAAACTAAATAAGATACCTACGGGTGTTTTTATAGCTAGAATCACTTATGATATTAATCTTATCCAGCATACCGTATCAAGTGCTTTAAGCGCAATAGCAAAAGATATATTAACGATTATAGTTCTTCTTGCAATTATTTTTTATATGGACTTTTATTTAGCTATAGCAGTGTTTATACTTTTTCCGATAGCTATAATCCCCGTCTCTCTTCTTGGAAAAAAAACTAGAAAAACCAGTATTGATACCCAGAACGAAATGGGTAATATTACTAAATTTCTTGATGAAACTATTTCAAATTTAAGAATAGTTAAAGCATACAATATGCAAGAATTTGAGATAGGAAGGTTCAAAAAGCTTTCCGACAGGTTGTACAGATTTCTTATCAGAATGACTAAAATCAAAGGCATTACCGTTCCGTTTGTTGAATTAACGGGAGGCATTGCAGTTTCTTCAATAATATTTCTTGGCGGTCTGCAGGTTATAAAATATGGATATTCGCCCGGCAGTTTTTTTTCATTTTTAACTGCAATTTTACTTTTATACGAACCTGTAAAAAGTCTTTCAAGACTTAATAATAATCTTCAAGAAGGGATAGCCGCATCATCTAGGGTATTCGAAATAATGGAAGATAATTTTGAAGATATTTCTAAAGGCGAGAGTTTGCCTAAAAACATAGAAAGGCTGCAAATTAAGAATTTATATTTCAGTTACAATAAAGAAAATGGGTTTGACCTTAAAAATATAAATTTAGATGTCGAGAAAGGTAAAATAATTGCAATAGTCGGACGTTCAGGAGCAGGCAAGAGCACTTTGTCTATGCTAATTCCCGGTTTTTATCGTCCTGATGAAGGAGAAATATTAATTAACGGTAAAAATATAAATTTATATAGCTTAAAAGAAATAAGGAGCAATATTTCTTATGTATCACAGCAGGTTTCTTTATTTAACGAATCCGTTAAGTTTAATATAGCATACGGCACTTCTTTTGAAAATCAAAATATTAATCATAATATAGATAAAGAAAATATCAATAAACATAACAGCGGCGAGTATAACAGTTGCAATAATAATATGATTATTAATGCAGCTAAACTTGCGTATGCGCATAATTTTGTGATTAATCTTCCCGAAGGATATGATACTTTAGTCGATGAATCTGGATTGAGATTATCAGGAGGAGAAAAACAAAGAATTCTAATGGCTCGGGCTTTCTTGAAAAATGCCCCTATATTAATTTTAGATGAAGCAACGGCATCATTGGATAACGAATCAGAAAAGTATATTCAAGAAGCGCTTTTTAATCTTTGCAGAGATAAAATTGCTATCGTTGTAGCGCACAGACTTTCAACAGTTCAAAAAGCAGACATTATATATGTTATGGAAAACGGAGAAATTGTTGAACAAGGTAATCATGAAAAATTAATTGAAATAGACGGTATTTATAAAAATATTCTAATTAAACAGATGCAATAATAATGAAGCGAATATATTTTTTTATTTATAATCTTATTTTATATATAAGCTTGCCTTTTTTTTTAATTAGTATGCTTTTTTTATATTTAATTAAAAATAAGCATGCTTCCGGTTTTTTCTATAAATTAATGCCTTATCTTTATCTATCTTATATAGGTTTTGCTAAAAATAATAAAAATAATAATAAAAAAAGTAAATCTTTATGGATTCATGCAGTTTCGGTAGGTGAAGTCAATGCGTCATTTTATTTTATTAATTTATTATTGAACCGCATTAATAACAACATCAATAATAATGAAAAGCAGAAAAAAATATATCTTTCCGTAGTCACAAGAACAGGATACGAAAATGCAATCAAAAAATTTAAAGGAATGCCTATTTTTGTAATTTATTTTCCGTATGATTTTTTATTTTCGGTTAAAAATTTTATCAATTTAATAAATCCTATATGCTTTATATCAATAGAGACTGAAATATGGCCTAATTTGTTTAATAAACTAAAAAAAACTGATATACCTATTTTTATTTTAAACGCAAGATTGTCGGATAAGTCTTTCAGAAATTATTATAAATTTAAATTTTTCTTTAGATATATATTTGAGTGTATTGATTTAGTGGCTTGTATATCAAAAAATTATTATAATAAATTTCTGGATTTAGGAATAAGCAAAGACAAATTATATATTACAGGCAATATGAAATTTGATACTGCACAAAAAGAAGAAATAGAAAAACTTAAAATTGAAGGTATTAAATATAAAGACGCTATAATAAATAATTCTATTTGTCGCTATAATGGCGGTATTAACGACAATATTAAATCACATAGCGCAAACCAACTGAATAATTATATAGCAAAAATAATAATTGCAGGCAGTACGCATGAAAGAGAAGAACAAATAATATTAGATGTATTTTTAAAATTAGTTAAAAATATTGATGATAGCAATTATGATTATAATCATAATCATAATCATAATATAAAACTTTACCTGATAATAGCGCCGAGACATCCTGAAAGGTTTCAATATGTTTCTGAATTAATTAAAAAATATAAATTAGATTATGTTAAAATTTCCTCTTTAGTTTTCAATCAAAGCATTATAGAGGCAAATCATAACATGGCTGTTTGTGAAAATAATAATGATAATAATGAATGCAGTTTTAAAAACGAAACTAGTTTAAAGTTAAGATATTATAATAGCAATATTATACTTATAGATAAAATGGGAATATTAAATTCATTATACAGCATAGCAGATATTGCATTTATAGGCGGCAGTATGGTTCCACCGGGCGGAGGACATAACATGCTTGAGCCCCTATCCTTTGGAGTGCCTGTTATTTTTGGAAATTTTGTTGAAAATTTTCAACAAATTGCCGATGAAATTATATCTTCAGGCGCTGGTGTTATGGCTGCAAATCCGAAAGAACTTTTTAACGCTATTTATACTTTTATTAATAATGAAAAAAAATCGTCTGAAGCATCTATAGAGGCGTTAAAGATCATAGAAAGAAATCAAGGCTCATCGTTTAAAAATTTAAATTTATTAATAAATTTTGGTAATATAATTTAAATATTAAAAATTTGGGATGCTTCAAAACAATTAAATTATAAATAATTAATATTTTAATTTTAGATATTAATTATAAATAAAAAATAAATAATAATTTTTATTTTATTATTTATTTTATTCTAATAATATTTAAAATTTTTTATAATTATTGATTCATAAGATTAAGAAAATCGGCATTTGTTTTTGTATTTTTTATTTTTTCTATCAAAAATTCCATAGCATCAGAAGTGTCCATCGAAGATAAAACCTTTCTTAAAACCCATATTTTTTTTAATTGATCTTTATCTATAAGCAGTTCTTCTTTTCTTGTCCCGGATTTATTAACATCTATTGCAGGAAATATCCTTTTTTCCGCAAGTTTTCGGTCCAAATTGGCTTCAAGATTTCCCGTGCCTTTAAATTCTTCGAATATTACTTCATCCGCTCTAGAACCTGTGTCTATTAATGCTGTTGCAATAATAGTTAAACTGCCGCCTTCTTCTATATTTCTTGCCGCCCCAAAAAATCTTTTAGGTTTATGCAGTGCATTGGAATCAACGCCGCCTGAAAGAACTTTTCCTGAAGACGGAATTGTAACATTGTAAGCTCTTGCAAGTCTTGTGATAGAATCTAATAAAATAACTACGTCTCTACCTGTTTCAACAAGCCTTTTTGCTTTCTCAATAACTATTTCGGCTATTTGTATATGTCTTTGAGGGGGCTCGTCAAATGTTGAACTTATAACTTCTCCGCTGATAGATCTTTGCATATCCGTGACTTCTTCAGGTCTTTCGTCAATTAAAAGAACCATTAAAAATATTTCTTTATGGTTAGCATTTATAGCATGAGCAATGTCTTTTAAAAGAATAGTCTTGCCTGTTCTTGGAGGAGCTACTATAAGCGCCCTTTGTCCTTTACCTATAGGAATAAGTAAATCCATCATTCTTGTGGAAATATTTTTTGAATCAAATTCTAATTTTATTTTTTCCTGCGGATAAAGAGGAGTTAAATTATCAAATAAAATTTTTTCCTTTGCAACCTCAGGATCCTCAAAATTTACGTTTTCAACTTTTAATAAGGCATAAAATCTTTCATTGTCTTTAGGCGGTCTTATTATTCCGCTGACGGTATCTCCGGTTCTAAGCCCAAATCTTCTGATTTGCGAAGGGGAGACATATATATCATCTGGTCCATGCAGATAATTAGATTCTAATGATCTAAGAAATCCATACTGGTCAGGTAATATTTCAAGTACACCTTCGCCTGTTATTAACCCGTTTTTTTCAGCTGTTTGATTTTTTTCGGTTTCTGCTTGTAATAGCGCATAAATCAGATCCTGCTTACGCATTCCGGAGGCGCCTTCTATACTGTACTCCTTAGCAATCACCATTAACTCTGATATTTTTTTTATAGATAATTCTTTTACATTCATAATTTCCTCTTTCTTTAATCTTAATTAATTAAATTATATTCCATTTTAAGTTTCTTCTTGCTTCAAACCTTCTTGATTCTGCTAAATCAATTACTATTCTTTCTGTGCTGCCGTCATCGGGATACTGGGCAATTCCTGCATTCAAAGATATAATGTGATTATTTTGTTTTATAAAATAATCCTGAACTTCTGAAAATATATTTTCAATAATTTTTTTTGTATCTATCTTATTTAAATTTGGAAAGCAAATAATGATTTTGTTTCCAAACCTTGCGGCAATATCGTAAGTTCTTATGTATTTTTGTGTTGAGCCGCCTATAAAATTGATAACGGCATCTCCTGCTTTATGTCCGGATATAGAATTGAATTCATTTAATTTATTAATTGACATTAAAACAATTGACATAGTACCTTTCTCGGAATGAATTTTTTGCATTTCTTCAAATAATCTTTGATGAAAATATTTAAAATTGTAAAGACCCGATACATTATCAAATTTAGAGTGTTCTAAAATAGCTTCCTCGCATTTTTTTGCTTTAATTATATATGAGAGTATTGAAAAAATAATATCAAAAGTATTTTTTTTGCCGTCATCTTCATCCGTACAATTCTTAAAACCGTTCACGGAATAGATAATAACGCTCATTGATTCATTATTTATATTATGTTCCGCAGTTAGTGGATAAATATATAATTCTTTAATATCCCTATGTTCAAAATTTATTGTTTTTATATTATTTAATTCAGGGAAATTTTCTTTAAAGTCGGTATAAAAAGATTTATTGCTATTTAAAATTTTAATAAGCGGTTCGGATGGTTCTGATTGAATTTTTACAGTATATTCATGAGAAATACCCCTTGAAATTATCACTTTAATTTCTTTGCTGTTTTTAATACTCATAAACATAATTGCCGTAGCGCCAAAAAAAAGATCTAAATTGATGTTTACAAAATGTAAAATTTCTTCCAGAGTTTTATTTTGATTAACTACCGCCATAAGTTCTTCGATAAATTTGAAACCTGAATGTTCACAGCTGTTTATATTATTTTCCATATATAGAACCCCCTTATTGTAATTTATAAAGTATTTAATTAAATAATGCCTAAGTAGCAGCACTATTTTTATATTTTATAATGATTTATATAATATTTAAGTTAAATAGTAATTATATTTTGCAAAATAATTATTTTTAAATTCAAAAATTAGATTAAAATAAATAATTTTATATATAACTTATATATAGCATATATAAGTTATATATCAGGATTTTACAGGTAATATATCAATTATTAATATTGTTAAGAAAGTTTATTAATAAGCATATTTGAGGGTTCAAAAATTTTAAACCGTAACTATTATTAATTATAAAATGAGATTTAGAAATTTTATAAGGCTGCTTAAATTGAAACTTATTTCTATTAATAAAATCTTCGAATGTAAATTTTGAGATAGTTCTATTCAATCTTTTTGAATAATCGCATACAACAAGAATGATTTTATCCATTTCCAGATAAAATCCTGATTCAAATATAACAGCCCCTTCAATGACAGCTATTTTTGAATTGCAATTTAAATCCAAAATTTCTTTAGTTTTTTTTCTTAATGCAGGATAAATAATATTTTCCAAATTTTTTTTTTTAATTTTATTTGAAAAAACAATTTGCGCAAGAATTTTTCTGTTAATGTCTTCATCTTTATTTAAAATGTTTTTGCCGAAAAAATCAACTGTTTTTTTATATTCATCGGTATTTTTTTTTAATAGCAATTTTGATAGTTCATCAAGATTGATTGTAAAGAATCCTGCTTCTTTAAGAAAAGACAAAACAGTAGTTTTACCTGAACCTATAGAACCTGTTAAACCAATTTTTAACAACTTTAAAATTTCCTATTATTAATTTATATACATTATATTATTAATTTAATTTAAATTAAATTAATAATTTTCCTATAAATGAAACAAATCTTGAATCAGTTTTGTTTTTCCGATAGCTAAAATAATTTTCATTTTCATAATTACATAGATTTATATTATATATATTTTCTTTACGAAATCCTAAAGTTAAAAGAATATCTGCAATCGCGCCTTTTAAATCAAATAAATATTCTTCAAATCCCTCAGACATATAATTATAATTTTTGGTATTAGTTTGCCTTGCTTTAAAATAATTTTTATAACTTATGTTTTTGTTAATAAATTTTTCATATAAATCTTTTTTGACTGTATAGCAATTTTTGCAAATTCCTGGACCTATAACGGCAATAATATTTTCAAGATTTAAATTGTAGTAGCCTGCAAGCATATTTTTAGCGTTAATTAAAATACCGTTATATGTTCCGCGCCATCCGCAGTGAACAGCTCCTACAGTTCCTGAAGTTTTATCGTAAAACAATAAAGGTATGCAATCTGCTGTTTTTATGCATAGCAAATAATCTTTTGACGATGTGAAAATCCCGTCTGCATCGTATATTTCTTTTTTCCCGAAAAATTTTTCAACATCCTGTTTTTCAATAGAAAGAACGGTATTGCCGTGAACCTGATTTAATTCCGCAATATTTACATCATTTTCATTTTTAATATAATAATTTAATTTTATTTCTTTTAAAAGGTCAAATCTTCTTTCTATATTTTTTGTTTGAAAATCAATTCTCTTGTCTCCAAAACCAAAAACAAGGTTATAATCAATATTAAATTTTTTATTTAAAAATATCATATCATATCATATCATATCATATCATATTCGGTATCTTTAAGCCCCCATGCCATATCTTGCGGAGGTTTTGCAGTAAAAATCATAATTTCATCCGTTTTTGGATGCAAAAAAGAAATTTTATATGCATGAAGCATTTGTCTATCAATAAAGTTAAATTTTTTAAATTCGGTTTTGTTTTTAGTTTCTATTTTTTTATAAACTTTATCGCCTAATATCGGATGTCCCGCTTCTAGCATAGAAACCCTGATTTGATGAGTTCTGCCTGTAAGAGGATTTATTTCTAAAAGACTTATAATACCGTCTATGGTTTTTATAGTTTTAAATGAAGTAGCTGAATGTTTACCTTCAGTCTTTGATAATTTCATTTTAATTTTATTTTTAGGGTCTCTTTCAATAAATCCTTCAATTTTTCCTGTATTTTCCTGAAAAATACCATAAACTAAAGCTATATAAGTTTTTTTAATGATTCTATTTTTAAACTGCACCGCAAGCGCATTATGCGATTCATCATTTTTTGCGATCAGCATAATTCCTGATGTGTCTTTGTCTAATCTATGAACTATGCCGGGTCTTTCAACGCCTCCTATACCTGAAAGATTAGATATTTTACCGACCAAAGCGTTAACCAAGGTTTTTTCATATTCTCCTTTAGACGGATGTACGCTAATGCCCGCGGGTTTATTTATAACTGCTACCATATTATCTTCGTAAATAATATCTACAGGAAAATCGAAAGGTTTCAATGTATCTTTTTTTATTTCAGGTTCCTTTACGCAAATAAATGCGCCTGTTTTAATAATCAGCGAAGGTTTTTTTATTATTAAATTATTGACTGATACATTGCCTGCTTCAATTAATTTTTTTATAAATGACCTTGTAAACTTATTTAAATTATTTTTTAGAAATATGTCTAATCTAATATTTTCGCCAGATGAATAAAATGATTTTAATGCCATATTTATATTTTACTCCCACAACACACGCCCTGTCATTTCCGCCGGTATATTAATATCTAAAAGTCTAAGTATTGTTGGCGCTATATCGGATAATCTTCCCGGTTTTAGTTCCGGAATTTCATTTTTATCATTTGAAATTATGCAAAACGGAACAGGGTTTAGCGTATGGTTAGTCATAGGAGTGCCGTTATCGCCGTCTATCATGGTTTCGGCATTTCCATGGTCTGAGGTTACTATGCAAACTCCGTCATTTTCTAAAATAACTGGAATAATTTCGCTGAGGACGGAATTAACGGTTTCTACGGCTTTTACCGCAGCATCATAATTTCCGGTATGTCCAACCATGTCGCAATTTGCAAAATTGCAAACAGATAAAGAATACTCATTAAGATTTAATTTTTCAATTAAAGCATCTTTAATTTTATAAGCGCTCATTTCAGGTATTAAATCATATGTTCTATATTCTCGAGGAGAAGGTATTAACAGTCTGTCCTCATTTTTAAAGGGTTCTTCGCGCCCGCAATTAAAAAAATAAGTTACATGCGCATATTTTTCAGTTTCTGCTATTCTGAGTTGTTTTAAATTATTATCGGAAATTACTTCGCCTAATATATTTTTATAATTTTGCAGTTCAATAATATATTTGTTTTTAAAAGAATCGTCATATTTAGTCATAGATATAAAATTTTTAACAGGTTTAAATGAACCTCTATCAAAAAAATTAAATATTTCTAAAGAAAGAGCTTCCGTTATTTCTTTTGCTCTATCTGCTCTAAAATTTATAAAAAGAACCCCGTCTTCAGTATTAATTCTGCCATCCTTAGTATCGTTATTTTGTTTTATTATAGACGGTTTTATAAATTCGTCGGTAATTCCTTGTGAATAATTATAGTTTATTGCCTCAAAAACATCATTGTATTTCCTCCCTTCTGACTTTGTAAGCATATTAAAGGCAATTTGCACTCTATCCCATCTTGTATCCCTGTCCATAGCGTAAAAACGGCCTATTAAACTTGTAACTAATGCTTTTCCTTCGGTTTTTTTAATGCCGTTTAATAGTTTTTTTAGAAAAGTTTCAGAACTTTTAGGCGGTGAATCCCTGCCGTCTAAAAAACCATGGATGTAGATTTCTTTTGCATTATTTTCATAAAAAAAATTTATAAAATATAATAAATGGCTTAACTCTGCATGGACTCCGCTTTCTGAAATTAAGCCGATTAAATGGATTCTTCCGTTTCCCTGCTTGACTGAATTTAAAAAATTTAATAAAATCTTATTGTTTTTTAAAGTATTATTTTCTATTTCATAATTAATTTTAGTTAAATCCTGCATTAATATTCGTCCAGCACCTATATTTGAATGACCTACTTCCGAATTGCCCATAGTGTCGGAGGGAAGCCCTACATCTTTTCCGTGAGTTTTTAGAGAGGTAAAAGGATACTGTTGAAAAATTCCGTTTATAAAATCGGCATTTGCGTTTTTTATTGCATTACCATACATTTTATCAGATAAACCAAATCCGTCAAGTATTATTAAAGCAACGCTTTTATATTTTTTCATTAAATTATTATTTTATATTTATAATATGATTTATTAATTTTGAGATATAATTTTAGATGATTTTAATGTCTTACTTGCTTAGTTGTTTAGTTAGTCTTATAAAATTTTATTATTAATTAATAATGATAAATAATAAAATTATGATAAATTAAAAATATTTTGCGGTTCTTCTTTTGCAAAAGATTCATACAAAGAATTTGATCTAATATTCATTGTATTCCATGAAAAGCAAGAAGGACATAAGCTTATATATATCAATGAACTGTAATTACATTTAGAACATACGAACGGTAATTTTACAGGATATTGATTTTTTAACGCTTTTCTTAAAGAAGATGCGGCTTCGTTTGTTTTCCCTCTTTTTAAATAGCATTCGCCAAGCAGAAGATATAATGAGTTATCTTTAAATATAGAAGCGGGGATAGTTTTTAGATTAGATATAGCTTCGTCAACCATTTCAATACGCACGTAAAATTTTGCAAGAAATAATATATATTCCCATTTTTCAGGATTATTATATATAAGCTCCTGATAAAATTTTATTATGTTCTGAGGTCTGTTCATTTTAATTGCGACATCTTCCATTTTTATAATTATTGCAAAACTATTTGTTTTCAAATAAGCTTTTTCCCATAGTTTAAATGCCTCATTTGCTTTATCCTTTTTTACTAAAATATCGCCAAGTGATACATAAGCGCCTGCAAAGTATTTATCCTGAGAGATAACTTGATTAAATCTTTTTGCGGACCTTTCTAAATCATTTTCATTTTCAAGAAGAAATTTTCCAAATTCATATTTTAATCCTATTAAATCCCTTTCTTCTTTTTTATTAATATTTTTGTCTTTGGATTGGCTTAAAAAAAGTTTTGACATTTTATAAGCATTTTTCCATTCCGAATTTTTTATATATAAATCTTTAAGCTGCAGTACCGCATATAGATTATCTGGAGCAATTTCAACAGCTTTATTAAAAAAAGATGCCGCTTTTTCATAATTTTTATTAAGCTTATATAAGTTCCCGGCTTCATTAAGCGCCTTTACATTATTTCCATCTATTTCAAGTATTTTATTAATAAATGTTTCGGCAGATTTAAAATCTCCCTTATGTTTATATATTTTAAATAATAAAAGATATGCTTTAATGCTATTGTCATATTTAGACATGTATTTTTTTAAAATATCAATTGCTTTGTCATATTGGGCTTTAATATATAAATATTCGGCTTTGTCAATTGAATTGTCTATCTCTGTAATAATAAACTGTTTTTTATTTTTTACTAAATTTTTTAGATAAATGGTAATATTTTTTATTAGAGTAATAATAAGAAATAACAAAATACCTATTAAAAAAGCGGCAAAAATATAAAAAATTAAATAATAATCTACTGTGTTATGGTTTCCAGGGAGATAATGAAACGGGATTTTTATCGGATTTAAAACATAAAGATATTCAAAAAAAGCAACGAGTATTAAAATTAATACAAAAAGGACTATTAAGTACATATAAATTTTATTATATATTATATACTATTTTATTATTTTTCAATTAATAAACTAATGATATTGAAGATTATTAATTTATATTATTAAAGTTGGTATATTATTAATATTTTATGATGCAGATATTCATCTCTCTCTAAAATCTCTAAAATTATAATTATCATTTGAATTTGAGTATATTACTAATATTTTATTATATATAAGCTATCAAAATATTTGTAATATTCAGGGCTTATTTTAGTAATACTCAGTCTTTATCTTCTATGATAAGCTCTTTAGCATCCGGCCATAAATTTTCAAGATTATAAAAAAATCTGTAAGATTCAAGAAAAATATGTATTATTATATCGCCGTAATCCATTGCAACCCATCTTGAAGTATTAATTCCGTCAATTGCTATAGGTTTTCTTTTTACGGATGTTAAAATATTATCGGCAATAGCTGAAACCTGCCTATCGGATGTTCCGCTTGCAATAATGATAAAATCTGCAAGCTGTGAAACTTTTCTAATATCAAGAACTATGATATTTTTCGCATTTTTATCGGATAGATAATTTATAACCGCTCTTATTTCTTTATTAGTTCTTTTAAATTTTTTCCTTATGATTTTTTTGTTGCTTTCAATATTTTCTTTTTCTAATGTTATTAAATTCACGGATTTTATTTTTATTATTTTATAATTAAGTTTGATGCTTATATTATATACTATGATATAAAAAATTTTGTATTTAATTTTAATTATGCGAATTATACATATATGTTATTGTTTATTATATATTCAATTATATCATTTGGCAAGAGGAAACGGTTAGATAATTTTTTTTTAAAATTATTTCTTATTTTTGTTGAAGATATATCTAGTTTAGTAACTTCAAATAATATTATTAATCTATTTTCAGGGAATATTATTAATCTATTATGCGCAATATCGGTTTTAATTTTATTTTGAACGGTATCGGGAATATATTTTGCAATGGCAGCTAAATTTTCAGGCATTGTTTTTATATTCATATCTCTGCTTATAATTATAAAGCTAGTCATCTCGAAAAGCAAATAACTATTTTTCCAGTTTCTTATTTCAGTAAAAGCCTCAAATCCTATAATAAAAAAAAGTTCGTCGTCAGGATATTTTTCTTTTAATTCTTTTATAGTATTGTAAGAAAAAGATATTCCGCCCATTTTCATTTCAATATCGGACGTTTCAAATTTAGAATTATCTTTTATTGCCATTTTTACCATTTCAAATCTATTTTTAGAATTTTTTGCAGTTTCATTTTTGTTTGAAGTAATATTAGACGGTATAAATATTATTTTATCAAGAGGCATGCCTTCAATAAGTTCTTCGCCTGTTCTTAAGTGGCCAAAATGAATAGGATTGAATGATCCGCCGAATATTCCTATCTTCATAATCTTGTCTGGTAATTTCCGAAAACCACGAATTTTGTTGTAGTGAGTTCTTTCGCTCCCATTGGACCGTATGCATGTATTTTTGATGTAGATATACCTATTTCCGCCCCAAGTCCAAGCTCAAATCCATCGTTAAATCTTGTTGATGCATTTATTAAAACGCAGGAAGAATTGACTTTTCTAATAAAATCCATTGCATTTGTATAATTTTCCGTTATTATTGCTTCGGTATGATTTGACCCGTGTTTTTTTATATGTTCAATAGCAGATTCAATATTGTTAACGGATTTGATTGATAAAATGAGGTCTAAGTATTCTTCATTCCAATCATTATCGGAAGCGGCAGTTATGAATTTAAATTTATTTTTAAATATATTTAAAAGGTTGTCGTCAAGTCTTGTTTCTACTCCTTTGCTATGTAATTCTTTTAATAGGACAGGCATAAATTTGTCCGTTATTTTTTCATGGACTAAAAGCGTTTCCAGAGCATTACATACGGAAGGTCTTTGAACTTTAGCGTTTATAACAATTTTAACGGCTTTTTGGATATCGCAGGCTTCATCTATATAAATATGGCAGATACCTTTATCATGTTTGACCACAGGAATTTTTGAGTTTTCTGTTACGAATGAAATTAATCCCTCGCCGCCTCTCGGTATTATAAGGTCAATATATTTTTTTTTTGATATAAGTTCTATAACCGCCGATCGGTCTGTATAAGGAACCATTGATATAGTATCCTCAGGCAATTTGTTTTTCCTTAAAGCTTCTTTTATAATATAAATTAAAGCAAGGTTAGAGTTGATAGCTTCGGAACCGCCTCTCAAAACCGCCGCATTGCCTGATAGCAGGCAGAGTATAGAAGCGTCTATCGTGACATTAGGTCTTGATTCATAAATTATACCTATTACTCCAAGCGGAATCCGCATTTTCCCGACCATAAGACCGTTAGGTCTTATGGATATATTTTCAATTTCACCTATAGGGTCTTTTATTTTCTTGACATCTTCTATAGATTCAATCATTGAATCTATAGTGCTATCGCTGATAGTCAACCTGTCTATTAAGGATTCTTTAAGCGAATGAATTCTAGCGTTTTTTATATCTTTTAAGTTTTCCGATATTAAAAATTCTTTTTTATCTATAAGTAATTTTTCAATATCATTAAGCAGGTTGAGCTTAATTGAACTGTTTGAATTTGCAATAAATCTGCTTGCTTCATATGTTTGCTTTGCAATAATTTCTATGCTGATATTTTGATTATTCATAATTATTCATAACCTTATATTAAAATATTAGAGGATTACCATATTATTTTTATGAACGGCTATTCCTATTCCGTTGGCATTTATGCTATTTAATATTAATTGAATTTCGCTTGATTTTAATCCTTTAATTTTTTTGATTTCTTCCGCATCAAAATTAGAGATTCCGGCGGCAATAATTTTATTTTGTTCATTAGCGATATATACGCCGTCATGTTTTTTAAAATTACCCTTAACGTCTATAACGCCGCTTGCAAGCAAACTTTTATTATTGAGAAGAATAGCTTCTTCCGCACCTTTATCGCAGATTAACGAACCATTTTTTTCCATGCCGAATATAAGCCAGTGTTTTTTCTTGTTAATATCTTCGCTGGAAGATAAAATAAATGTTCCCGTGATTTCCCCGTTTGATATATCTTCGAGGACTTTTTTGTCTTTCCCTGAAGCAATAATAGTATCTATTCCGGCTTCCGAAGCAATATAAGCCGACTCAAGTTTTGATTTCATACCTCCGGTTCCGTGAATACTTTTTGAATTATCTTTAAAATCAGAAATAAAATGTTTTATATTGTCTATTATTTTTATCTGATTTGCAAATTTGTCTAAATATGGATTTTTATCATAAACTCCGTTAACATTAGATAATATTATTAAAAGATCTGCGCATGATAGATTGGCAGTTAGCGCAGAAAGATAATCATTATCTGAAAATTTAATTTCTTCGGTTGCTATAGTGTCGTTTTCATTAATAATCGGAACAACATCATTTTTTAATAATTCATAAATAGTATTTCTTGCGTTGGTAAATCTTTTTCTTGACGATATATCATCTTTGGTTAAAAGAATTTGAGCAGTTTTTATATTATATTTTTTAAAATAGGATGAATAAGTTTTCATAAGAAGAGATTGTCCGCAAGAAGCTAAAGCCTGTTTTTGAGGAATAGTCAAAAAATTAGCGGATGTCTCAATATTGAGAACATTTCTTCCTGCCGCAATTGCCCCGGATGAAACTAAAATAATTTCTTTTCTTTTTAATTTTAAAGCATTAATAAACCATGTAATTTTTCTAAATGATGCAGTGGATAGCTTACCCTCGCTGTTAATTAAAACTTGAGTTCCTATTTTTACTACTATTCTTTTTTTTAAATTAAAGAAATCATTATTTTTATTAATAATTTCAGTCATTATTTTAAATTTTTAATTCAAGCTTAATTTAATTTTTATTAAGCATGCAACTTATATTATATATTAATATTTGAGTTATAATTTATTTATATAATTAATTGTTAATTTTATAAGTTTTTAATTTTAGCATAATTTATTTAACCGTTTATTAATTTGTTATTTAATGATTTAGCAATCGACCAATAATTTTAATTTTGCTTTTAATTCATTTAACCCTATATTTTGAGAAGCAGATATAAATAATAACTCAATCCCCGAAGGATTCAGGTATTCGGTTATTTTATTTTTAATATTATTATATTCCTTTTTATTTTTTATTGTATCAATTTTATTTATAACGACAATTTGTTTTTTTATCAATATATCTTTGTTAAATTTATTTATTTCGTTAATGACGATATTAAATTTGTTTATAATTTCATCAGGTTTGCCTATTTCTATTAAATGTAATAAAATTTTAGCTCTCTCAATATGCTTTAAGAAAATTATACCTAATCCGTATCCGTCCGAAGCTCCTTCCATAATACCCGGTATATCGACTATAACAAAAGATTTGCCTGTTTCTTCATCTATAGATACGCCGAGATTCGGAGATTTTGTAGTAAAAGGATAAGAAGATATTTCAGGATGACTTTTGGACAGTTTAGAAATCAGCGTAGATTTTCCTGCATTAGGAAGACCGATTATTCCAATGTCCCCTATACTTTTTAGAACAAGGTATATTTTTTTAGTTTCTCCCGGCATTCCAGGCTGTGAAAAGCGGGGTCTTCTATTAGTAGAAGATTTAAAAAAGGCATTTCCTTTGCCGCCTATACCTCCTTTGCAGATAATAAATTTCGCACCGTCTTCAGTAAGGTCTACTATAATTTCGTTTGTTTCAAAATCAATTACTGAAGTTCCTATAGGAACTTTTATATTAATACTATGTCCGTTTCTTCCTTTTTTGTTTACGCCCTGCCCGCTCTCTCCGTTTTCAGCAGGATATTTAGGTTTATATTTAAAATCAAGAAGGCTTAAAACATTGTGATCTGCGATAATAATAACATCTCCGCCATCGCCTCCTTCTCCGCCGTCCGGTCCGCCCTTCGGGATAAACCGTTCACGCCTAAAACTAACCGCGCCTTTTCCTCCATTTCCCGAAACAACGGTTATTAAAACATTGTCTATAAATTTCATATAAAACAAAAACTATTATTTATTTAAATTTTTTTTAAATTATAAAATTGAGTTTTATGCAATTTACATAAAAGTAATAAATTACATAGCCGTTATGGGCAGGATTTATTGGTTTATATCCGCTGATAGCAGCCGATAAATTCATACGACGAACTTGAGTTATTAAAAATATAAATATAATTGATGCTATATTAGCATAATAAGGTCGTTAATTGATAACTTACATATGTTAATATAATCTAATGTAATTAAGCAAGTATAAAGGACTGATAAATTAGAGCAAATTGAAAAATACAATTTATTTATTTAATATTTAATATATATATATTAAATAAATAAAAACTTTATTATAAAAAATAGTAATACTATTTTTTATAATTCATTAACAACGCTTACAAATTTTCTGTCGTTTTTTCCATAATGAAATTTAACATAACCGTCGGCTATAGCAAACAATGTATAATCTCTGCCGGATTTAACGTTTTTCCCCGGATGAAATGTCGAGCCGACTTGTCTAACAATGATTTGTCCGGTTTTGATTTTTTCACTGCCAAATTTTTTCACGCCGCGTCTCTGACCTTTGCTGTCCCTACCGTTTCTTGAGCTGCCTCCAGCTTTTTTATGAGCCATTTTAACACCCTTTTATTTTTAATTATTAAAATTATTTTATTGTTTATTTCATATAAGCTATATCGCAAAGATTTATGTAATTACAGTTATTTAATAATTTAAATATTTTTTAAGAAATTTCGGTAATTTTAATTTCAGAGAATCTTTGTCTGTGTCCAATCTTTTTTCTTTCGCCTTTTCGTCTTTTCATCTTAAAAGCTATAACTTTTTTTGCTTTGCCTTCTTCCTTAATGACGATTCCTTTTACATTTATATTTTCAATAATAGGATTTCCTATAATAAATTCATCGCCTTTTTTTGTCATGCTGGCGCTAAAAGTTATCTCACCGCCTTTTTCAATGCTTATTTTTTCTGTTTTTATAGTATCCCCCACGGATACTATATATTGCTTAGAACCTGAATTAATAATTGCATAATCGTTCATAAAAACCTCTATATAATATTTATATTAAATACATTGTTAATAGCTCAATAAAATATTATAATATTACAATTTATATATTTATATTATAATATTTTATTGATAATTTTTGTATATTCTTATAATAGAATAATTAATCTAATCGCTTAACTAAACAATTAGCTATTATTTATTAATAAATTAAATGACATATAATTTTATAAAAATTAATTTATATAGTCAAGAAAAATTTATCTATACTTTAATAATAATAATTAATAATAATAACTTTTAATAATAATTAATATAATAATAATTAATAATGTATTTACCTTAATCCTGCGATAGAAAATTTATTTTCTGGCGGATATTATTTTCTAATTTTTTTCTTGTTTAACAAAAATATTTATTATTTAATATATATAATGCAAAATTGGAAATATTGCATTTATTAATTTATTCAATTTCGCTATTTAACAATATTATATTATTGCAGTGAATTAAATTGATAGCAAGGGGGCTATAATGTTTGATTTATCAAGATTAAAAAAGATTTCAATAAAAACCAAATTACTTGTCATGATTTCCGCAATGTTTATCTTGATAGTACTCGGCGGTGCTTACTATACCTATATAACTCAGTTTAACCTTGCCGTTAAAACAACTAAAAACGATGCAGTTATAACCGCAAAGACGATGTTGTCAAGTTTAAATGCTATGATGCTTAACGGAACTATCTTAAAAAAAGCCGATAGAAGACAGCTATTTGCAATCTACAGAAAAATACACGGAATAGATGCTTTTAAACTCGTAAGAGGCGCGCCAGTGAACAAAGAATTTGGACCTGGTTTAAAGCAGGAAATACCTACTACTGCTTTTGATAAAAAAATACTTGCATCCAAAAAGACTATAGCTAAAGAGCTATATAAAAACGGGAAACCGTATCTTATAGTTGGTGTCCCTTTTATTGCTGAAAAATTGGAACGGGGCATAGACTGCTTAGAGTGTCATACCGTAAAACCTAGCACCACGTTAGGCGGCGTTGAATTACTTTATTCCCTAAAAAATACAGTAAACTCTTCCAAGGAATTTTTAGACACTGTTGTTATGTTCGCATTTATTTTTCTTGTTTTAGCCATAATTATCGTATATCTTGTTTTCAGATACAATTTTATTAACCCGATGAAAAAATTTTACAGCAGGATAAAAGATATTTCCAGAGGAGAAGGCGACCTTAGTAAGCTTATTCCGATGGAATGTTATGACAGCAAAACCATTATAAGAAAAAAAATTAAAGACTGCATGCTTCTTCAAGATGAATTGCAGCCAAGATGCTGGGATACCCAAATTGAAAAATATGGCAACAAAGGTGAAAAAATTTGTAAAAAATGCGATGTTTATAAAAATTCCGTTTATGACGAAATAACAGATGTGACTAATGAATTTAATAAATTTATCATAGATATAAGAGATATAGTTAAAATGACGAACGAACAGGCGATGGCTATTGTTGATGTCAGCACTTCAATAGAAACTCATGTTTCCGAGATTAGCGAAAAAGCAGAAGAACAGTCGGAACTTTCTACTCATGTAGCCGCCGCTTCCGAAGAGATGTCGCAGACTATAAAGGAAATAGCAGGCAATACGCAAAAAGTCAGCAATGTTGCGAAGGAAGCATCCGGTAATGTAAAAAAAGGTTTTAATGTAGTGGAAAATGCGATATCCGGTATTAAAAATGTCGCAGTGATGACAGAAAAGTTAGGTGCTTTGATTAACGGATTAGAAAAAAGCTCGCTAGAAATAGGGGAGATTATATCAGTTATTAACGATATAGCAGACCAGACCAATCTCTTAGCATTGAACGCGGCTATAGAAGCTGCGAGGGCTGGAGAACAGGGCAGAGGTTTTGCCGTTGTAGCGGATGAAGTAAGAAAATTAGCAGAAAGAACAGTAAAAGCTACAAAAGAAATTGTTTCTAAAGTTCAGACTATTCAGCAAAATACTCAAGCTACAAAATCGTCGATGGATTTAACTCTTAAAGAAGTTAGTACTTCAGTGGAGTTTGCTTCTCAGGCAGGCGAATCGTTGAGTAATATAGAAAAAAATATTTTGAGCTTGGCGGATCAGATTGACTCTATTGCTGTCGCTTCAGAAGAGCAGACTGCAGCTACTTCAGAAATATCTGAAAATATAGAAAAAGTTTCAAATCTTGTTTTGTCAAATTCAAGCAAGGCTAAAAGTGCTACTGAAGAAGCAGTTTCGGTATATTCTGAATTGGAAAAATTAATTAGCATAATTAAAAAATTTAAATATTAATCAAAAGGAGAATTGTATATTATGGATACTTTTGATACGCTGACATTTGAAAAAGATTTATTTAATCCTTCTAAAGAAATAATAAAAAATTCTTATATAGAAGATTATGATAAGCTTTATAAATATTCTATTAATGAAAACGAGAAATTCTGGGACGAAATTGCAAGACAATTAGAGTGGTTTAAACATTATGATAGAGTTTTAGATTATAGACCTCCTTTTGCAAAGTGGTTTACCGGAGGCAAAATAAATATAGTCCATAATGCATTAGACAGGCATATTCATACATTTAGAAAAAATAAACTTGCAATTATATGGGAAGGCGAAGACGGCGAAGAAAGGACATATACCTATTTTGCTCTTTACAGAGAAGTTAATAAATTTAGCAATGTTTTAAAAAGTTTTGGAGTCAAAAAAAGCGACAGAGTTACAATTTATCTGCCGAATATACCTGAAATAGCCATTTGTATGCTTGCTTGCGCAAAAATAGGCGCAATTCATAGTGTAGTTTATGCAGGTTTCTCCGTAGATGCATTAAAAGACAGAATTTTAGACGCTAAGAGTAAAATACTTATTACTTCTGACGGAGCGTATAGAGCAGGGAAAATAATAGAATTAAAAAAAATAGCAGACGATGCCGTCAAGAAAGCTCCTATAGTTCAAACCGTCATCGTGGTTAAAAGGACGGGACATAATATAAATATAGACCCTACAAGAGATTTTTATTATGATGAATTAATGAAGCTTCCTATTGCAAGCAGTTATTGTAAGACGGAAGAGATGGACGCCGAAGACCCGCTTTTTATTTTATATACTTCCGGTACTACGGGGCAACCTAAGGGTATATTACATGTTCACGGAGGATATGCCGTAGGAACTTACATTTCGTCTAAATATGTTTTTGATATTAAAGATTCAGATACGTACTGGTGTGCTGCCGATCCCGGATGGATAACGGGACATTCTTATATTATTTACGGACCGCTTATTAACGGAGCCACTACTTTGATGATTGAAGGCTCGCCTTTTTATCCGTATCCTGACAGATGGTGGAAAATTGTTGAAAAATACGGCGTAAATATTTTTTATACTTCGCCAACCGCGATAAGAGGCGTAATGAGATACGGCGAAGCTTGGCCAAACAGGCATAATTTGAGTTCGCTGCGAATTTTGGGCAGCGTCGGAGAACCTATTAATCCGGAAGTTTGGAGATGGTATTATAAGCATATAGGTAAAGAAAAATGCCCTATAATGGATACATGGTGGCAAACCGAATCAGGCGCTTTTTTAGTTACGCCTGTTCCGACAATGCCGCTTAAACCCGGTTCTTGCGGGAAACCTTTTTTGGGTATAGATGCCGATATATTTGACGAGAACGGAAACAGCGTTGAACCTGAAAAGGGAGGTTATTTAGTTATTAAAAAACCATGGCCGTCAATGATGAGAACAATTTATAACGATAATAAAAAATATGAAGATACTTATTTTTCTAAATTCGGTAAGAATGTATATTTAGCAGGAGATACCGCAAAGCGCGATAACGACGGTTATTTTTACGTTATGGGCAGAATTGACGATGTTATTAAAGTGTCGGGATACAGACTTGGAACAGCCGAAATAGAGAGCGCTATAATCACTCATAGCTCGGTTGCCGAATCCGCGGTTATAGGAAAACCTCATGACTTAAAAGGAAATTCTATTAAGGCGTTTGTCGTATTGAAACCGGGTATTGAAAAAAGCGATTCTTTAATAGAAGATATAAGGAATAATGTAAGTACTCATTTAGGTCCTATTGCAAAACCAGACGAGATAGAATTTATAGATTCATTACCAAAGACAAGAAGCGGCAAAATTATGAGAAGAGTTTTAAAAGCTAGAGAAATGGGTATAAACGAAGGAGATTTATCAACAATTGAAGAAGATTAAAAATATAGTTGTAATAATATAATAATATTTAAGTATGGAGGATTAAAATTGAAATTTGAGATAATAGAAACGGAAGAAAAAATTTTAGAACTTATTAAAAAAAATGAAAAAGATATAAAAAATATTAGTAATATTTTAGTTTTCGGCGTATTTGAAGGGGAAGAAAAAACTTTTTTAAATAGAAGTTCTTTTGAAAAATTAGACTTAATTTATGAAAGAATTAAAAAAGTTGATTTTAAAGCTAAAAAAGATAAAAAATTATTGATAGAATATCCGGCATATATTTTAATAGCAGGATTAGGAAAAAGAAATAATTTTAATTTTGATAGTATTAGAATTTTGGCGTCAACAGCATGTAAAGCTGCAAAAAGCAATACCTTAGAAAAAATCACAATTGTTTTACCTGACAATATATTTAAAATATTTAAAAAAAATGATTTATTTTATGCAGGCGCTTCTATTGTTGAAGGCGCAGAACTCGGAATGTATGAATTTAAAAAATATAAGTTTAAAGGCAAAAACAAAAAAGAAAATGATGTCAATGAAAATACAGTAAAAGCAATAAAAATTTATTTCAAAGATTTAAAGTTAAGTAAATCAGATATAAAAAATATAGAAGAAGGATTTGCCTTTGGAGAAACTACATCATCAGCCACTAATTTTGCAAGAGATTTAGTTAATGAACCCGGCAATATAATTAATCCTGAATATCTTGCGTCGGTTGCTAAAGAAATATCTAAAGATAATAATTTAAAATGTACAATATTTGATGAAAATAAAATTTTGGAATTAGGAATGAATGCATTTTACGGGGTAGCAATGGGATCTAAAAATCCCCCCAGATTTATTCATCTTAAATATGATAATAATGATAAAAAAAATAAAGATAATAAAAACGGCAAAAAAGATAAAATTAAAAAAATTGCTCTTTTAGGAAAGGGCATCACATTTGACAGCGGTGGACTTTCCTTAAAACCTGCCGATTATATGACGACGATGAAATCGGATAAATCAGGAGCATGCAGTGTTCTTGCCGTGATGAAATTTATAAATAAAATTTCCCCGGATGCTGAAGTTCACGGTATTGTAGCCGCTTGCGAAAATATGCCGGGCGGCGGAGCGCAGAGGCCTGACGATATAGTTAAAGCATTGAACGGAAAAACTATAGAAATTGAAAATACCGATGCAGAAGGTAGACTGACTCTTGCAGATGCATTATCTTATGCTTGTAATATCGGCGTTGACGAGATAATTGATTTGGCGACTTTAACAGGAGCATGCGTTGTGGCTCTTGGCGAATATACTTCAGGTGTAATGGGTAACAATAAAGAAATTATTGAGAATATTCTTTCAACTGCCGAAACGGCAGGCGAAAGAATGTGGGAACTTCCATTTGACGACAACATGAAAGAAAAACTGCATAGTTATGTAGCGGATATTAAAAATGTCGGAAATAGATACGGCGGAGCTATAACTGCAGGTATGTTTATGGAAGAATTTGTTTCCGATAATGTTAAATGGTGTCACATAGATATTGCGGGACCGGCATTTACTAAAACCGGTTTTGCTTATAATACAAAAGGCGCTACAGGCGTAGGCGTGAGAACATTGTTGTATTATTTAAATCAATGCAAGAAATAATTTAATCACAAAATTGCCGATATAAATCGTTAAATGCGCCACAATACTTTAGAAATCCAATTTATAAATTTCTATTGGCAGTTTTGAGTTAATAAATACAATTTATATTTGATTATAATAGTCTAAAAACTATTGATTTATCATAATCATTTTTAAAATATTATTATATATTATTTTATAGCATAATAATTTGTATAAAATTTATATTAATTATTTTTATATAATAACGCTAATTTATAACAAATTATAATTATATAATAAATATTTATTGAAAATATTTATTGACTTTTTTTTTGAAATTTATTAAATTATTAAATTGTTAATTGTTAATTGTTAATTGTTAATTGTTAATTGTTAATTGTTAATTGTTAAGTTAAATAGTTAAATATAATAATTATAAATAAAAATTAATAATAAATAAATGGAACAAAATTCTTTTTTGCCTATTTTAATAATGCTTGTAATAGCTATATTGTTTGCAGTTTTTACAGTAATTTTTTCTTCTCTTTTAGGTAAGAAAACTTATGAAAAAGGAAAGCTAAAAGCATATGAATGCGGTATTGAACCTTCAGGCGAACCTCATGTCAGATTTGACATAAAATTTTATTTAATCGCGATATTCTTTTTGCTGTTTGATATAGAAGCATTATTTTTATTTCCATGGGCAGTTGTATTTTCAAGCTTAGGCTTATACGGCTTTGTTGAAATGTTTTTATTTATAATTATTTTAGTTTTCGGGCTTATTTATATATGGAAAAAAGGAGCGCTTAAATGGGATTAGAAGATCATTTGGGAGATAATGTTCTTACTACAGCTTTAGATAAATTGGTGTCTTGGGGAAGAAAATGGTCAATATGGCCAGCTACTTTCGGTTTAGCTTGCTGCGCTATTGAAATGATGACCGCTGCTTCATCCCGTTATGATATTGACCGTCTGGGGCTAATATTTCGTTCAACGCCAAGGCAATCTGATTTAATGATAGTATCAGGTAGAGTTTCCTATAAAATGGCGCCTGTAGTAAAAAGGCTTTATGATCAAATGCCTAATCCAAAATGGGTAATTGCTATGGGCGATTGCGCATGTTCAGGAGGGTTATTTAATGTATATAGCATTGTTCAAGGCGTGGATAAAATTATACCCGTGGATGTTTATGTTCCAGGATGCCCCCCCCGCCCTGAAGGTCTTATTTACGGTATTGTGAAATTACAGGAAAAAATTGAAAAAGGAACATTAAAGATATAGAAGTAATTGCAAATTTTTTATATAAATAAATAATTTTAATTCATTACTCTAATATATTAATATATGAAAAGCAAAAATATGGAACCGTTTTTTGCGCTAAGCGTAATTAAAGATGTAATGCAGAAGATTATTATTTCAACGGATACTTCTAATAATGATGTGCGTATAACAACGGCAAAAGAAAATTTAATTGAATTAGTCAGATTTATGAAAGATGATTTAAGACTTAATTTTGATATGCTTAACGATCTTTTTGGAGTTGATTATCCAAAAAGAGAAGAAAGGATTGAAGTTATATATAATTTTTATTCTACAAAAAATAATTTTAGATTGTTTGTTAAATGTCATAGTAAAATAGATGAAACAGATTACCCAAGTTTAACGCCTATTTATGAGTCTGCAAATTGGTTTGAAAGAGAAATTTACGATATGTTTGGCGTTAAATTTAAAGATCATCCTGATCTTAAACGGATATTAAATCCTGATAATTGGGAAGGACATCCGCTTCTTAAAGATTATCCACTTAGAAAGAGACCTTCTGTTGAAAGTTTAAATTATGACACGCCGGGGCTCATTAAAATTTAGAAAGTTTTTTACATAATTTTACATAAACAAATAAATTAAATTTTTATACACTATGTCTGAATACAAAGATTTTCTTATAGAAGTCGATGATTTTGCCGTTAATATTGGCCCGCAGCATCCCAGTACGCATGGTGTTTTAAGAATCCTTGTGAAATTAGACGGGGAGACTGTAATAAACGCCGAGCCTATTATTGGTTATATTCATACAGGTATGGAAAAATTTGCAGAATTTAGGACATATCACCAAGCTGAGACTATCACCGATAGAATGGACTATGTTTCAGGAACATCCAATAATCTAGGGTATATACTTGCTGTTGAAAAATTATGCGGAGTAAAGCCGCCTAAAAAAGCCGAATATGTAAGAGTTATTCTTGCTGAATTAACAAGGATAAGTTCTCATTTAGTTTGGCTTGCAACACATGCCGTTGATTTAGGAGCATTAACAGAATTTTTATACTGTTTTCGTGAAAGAGAACTTATACTTGATATTATTGAAACAATGACAGGCTCAAGGATGACCCCTTCTTTTTTTAGAGTCGGCGGTATTGCGATGGATGTTCATCAGGACTTTATAGATAAAATACGTGATTTCATTAAAATATTTCCCGAAAAAATCATCGAATATGAGGCGCTGCTTACTAAAAATAAAATATGGCTTGAAAGAACTAAAAATATAGGAGTGATTTCAGCTGAAGATGCTGTAAGTTTTGCTTTTACAGGTCCTAATTTAAGAGGCAGCGGATTAAAATGCGATATTAGGAAAGATAACCCTTATTCAAGTTATGAAGATTTTGACTTTGATATTCCCGTGGGCGATAGCGGCGATGTTTATGACCGTTATTTAGTTAGAATAGAAGAAATGAGGCAAAGTTTTAAGATTGTCGTTCAAGCAGTTGAAAATATTCCCGAAGGAGAGTATTTAAGTTACGATGAGTACCCGCAGTATGTTATACCTCCTAAAAAAAGAGCTCTAACTACTATGGAGGGCATGATATCACTGTTTAAATACGGTATGGATGGAATAAAACCGCCTAAAGGAGAAGCTTATGTTTCTATTGAAAATCCCCGCGGAGAGTTAGGTTACTATATAGTTTCTGACGGTTCTGCTTTTCCATATAGAATGCGGGTTAGACCTCCGTCTTTTTGCAGTATTAGCGCAATATGCAAAATGTGCACAGGGTCTTTGCTTGCCGACCTTGTTTCAATTATAGGCAGTATTGATTTTTTATTAGGGGAAAGCGATAGGTAAGATAAGATAGATAATATAAGATAAGATAGATAATATAAGATAAGATAAAAAAAATTAATTTTTTAATGAAATTATTTTAACAAAATATGAAATTAATTAATAAAATTAGTCCAAAGTTAGATCTTTCACACTTTAAAAGATCAGGTCATAATGAAATATCCTCTATACTTAATTGGAATGGTATAGTTTTGCTTGATGACAAGGATAATAAAGTTGATCTGGCAAGGTGTTATATGCAGGAGCTTCAAAAGATTTCCTGCGGTGTTTGCACACCATGCATGATTGGAACTTCAGTTGCTTCAGATATTCTTGAACATATATGTAACGGACGCGCTATTTTAGAAGATTTAGATAGATTAAGGAATCAATGCGATTGGATTTTATCGTCTTCTAAGTGTACTGTGGGGAATATGGGACCATTGGTTGTCACAGAACTAATAGATAATTATAGAGAAGATTTTGAAAAAGCTATAACAAATAAAGAAATTATACCAAAAGGAGATTATATAGCTCATGTAACCGCTCCATGTATTAACGGCTGTCCATCCAAACTTGATATTCCAAACTGGATTGAAAGAGTTAGAGACGGCAGATTTGAAGATGCTCTTGAATCCGCCAGAAGAAGTACTCCTTTAGCCGGGATTTTAGGAAGAAGCTGCTTTCATCCATGTCAGGATAATTGTCGAAGAGCAAATGTAGATGAACCCATTCAGATATGTTTGATTAGAAGATTTGCCGCCGATAATGAATTTTATTCTAATATTAAGCCAAAGTTCACAATTAAAGATAATGGAATTAAAGTAGCAATTGTAGGATCAGGTCCAGCCAGTTTGAGCTGTGCGTATTATTTGCGTTTAATGGGTTATAAGCCTGTTATATTTGAAGCGTTACCTGTGTTGGGCGGCATGATGAACGTCGGCATTCCAAAGTTCAGACTGCCGCAAGAATTCTTAGATAAAGAAATTAATTATATTCTTTCCACAGGAATTGATTATAAATTAAATCAAAGGCTTGGAACGGATTTTAAGATACAGGATCTTTTTGAACAAAATTTTAAAGCTGTTTTTATTGCAGTCGGCGCTCATAAAGGGCAAAATATTGGTTTACCCGGAGAAAACGACAATCTTAAAGGTTTTTATGAAGGGGTTAAGTTCTTACGCGATGTTACACTTGGAAATAAAATAGACATCAGTAATAAAGTTATAATAGAAGGTGGCGGCAATGTTGCTATAGATTGCTGCAGGACTGCGATTAGATTAGGGTTTAAGGAAGTTATAGTTGTATATAGAAGATCTAGAGAGCAGATGCCGGCGGCGGACTATGAGATTGATCCTGCCATTAAAGAAGGTGTTAAATTTGAATTTTTGACCAATCCTATAAGCATTATTCAAGAAAATGGAGTCGTTAAAGGAGTAAAATGCATAAAGATGAAGCTTGGAGATCCAGATGAAAGCGGAAGGAGAAGTCCTGTTGAATTGGAGGGGTCCGATTTTGATATTGAATGTGATTCATTTATTATGGCAGTCGGGCAGGTTCCCGATTTTGATTTTTTGAAAGATACGCCGCAGATTAAAACAAATAAAGGTAAAACAATAATAGCAGACAAATTTACGCATATGACCGATATGCCGGGAGTATTTGTTGGAGGCGATGCATTTACAGGTCCTATTAGCATAGTTGATTCAAATCGTGATGGTAAAAATGCCGCAAGAAGAATAGATCAATATATAAGAACAGGTTCATTTGAAGCAACCGACGATTGTCTTTTTGAATATTTTTTTGAAGAGATTGGCGTTTATGATAAAAAAGAGGTTATAGATTATACTGATTTCCCAAAGGGAAATCTTGCAGCTAAACAGGTGGAGGAACCAGTTGAAAAGCTTATCAATAATTTTACGGAGATTGATAAGGGTTTAACAAGCGATGATGTTATTTATGAAGCTACAAGGTGTATGAGGTGTTATTTTCTTATGCTTGTAAAATTTGAATAAAATTTTAAGATAATTATTAGTCAAAACGGTTGTATTAAATATTATATGTTTGTAAGTGTTCATTTTTATTAATTATTAAGTTTGTTTTATAATTTACTTTATTTTTTTGTATTATTTTTTAATTTTATATATATAATAAATAATAATATTTTTTGATTTATATTTCTTGAATATATTAGGGATTAAAACAAGTGGATATTGAAATTACAATAAACGGCAAAAAAATAATTACTAAATCAGGTCTCACTATTCTTGAGGCCGCGTCTCAAGCTGGTATAAAAATTCCTGTTTTATGTTATTTGAAACGGCTTAAACCGATTGGTTCTTGTAGAATATGTGTGGTTGAGGTTAAGGGGGTTAAAAATCCTCTTCCATCTTGCGTTGCAAAAGTAAAAGAAGGCTATGAAATCTTAACTGATACCGAAAAAGTATGGAATATAAGGAAAGAAGTATTGTCGCATCTTTTATTAGACCATCCTCTTGATTGTCCTGTTTGTGATAAATCGGGCGAATGCAGTTTGCAGGATCTTTCATTCGAATTTGGGCTTACGATTCAGCAAAATAAAAAGGTATTTCCCGATAGAACGCATATATTTAAAAGCGATCTTATTGAGTATATGGCGACAAGGTGCGTGTTATGTTCAAGATGTATAAGAGTATGTACCGATATGTACGGAAATCCGTTTTTCCAAATCAAAGACAAAGGATTTAATGCTTATATCGGCTTAAAAGGTGACGATAAATTAGAAACGGGTTCTACTCCGTCCGAGAACTGTTCCTTTATGGAAATTCAGCAAGATGTTGAGTATTTAGATTGTTATTATTGCGGAAATTGCATAGAAGTTTGTCCTGTCGGTGCATTAATTTCAAAGCCGTCTAAGTTTAAAGAAAGATACTGGCAAGTATCGCCGTTTTCCTCTATTTGCGATAAGTGTTCCGCCGCTTGCAGAATAGAGTTCTATAGATATGCCCAAACAGAAACCTTAGTTAGAACCGATGCATTATACGGCGGCTATCTTTGCAAAGATGGTTTTTTTTATGAATCAATAGGCAAAAATGAGAATAGTGATTATTATGTTCAATTTCCAATGATCAAAAAGAAATCAAAAGCTGAAGAATGTACTTATGGCGAGGCTTTAGATCAATTTAATTCAAGGTTTAAAAATATTAATACCGTAACCTGCAGTATAGCGGATAAAACCGCAATTCTTGTATCTCCATCCGTTTCTATGGCTGATGGATTCATAATTTCTAAATTTGCCAAAGAGCTATTAAATCCGCTTGGTTTTGATATTGACCAATCTTCGCTATATTTAAATAATTTTTTACATTTTAAAGAAATATTTAAATCTGAAGAAGATTTTGATATTAAAGCAATTCAAAATTCTGAAATTATTTTTTACATAGGGTCTATTGAAAACGCGATTCCTTATGTCGCTTATAATATAATGAAAAACCACAGAGAACACGGCGGCAAATTAATTTTAATAAATATTTTGAGATCGACGGATAAAATAAATTCATTTTCAAGGTTTGAAGACATAGCCTCATTTAAGTTTGATGTAAAAATTGAAGAAATGCGTTCTTATGTAGATAAATTCAGACATAATATGTATAATCATAATTTCAAAAAAAAAGATATTGTTATAGATTCTATTCTTAACTCTAATACAATATCGGTAATTCTCGGCGATTGTCTTTCGTCTTCGTTAGACTTATACAAAGATCTTCTAATTATTAAAGAAATTGTTGAATTCCTTAGAGATGAACAAAAAATTGTTTACGTTTATCCGCTTATAAAACCTTTTAATTATAGAGGACTTAATTTTGCAGGGGTTATGCCCGGAAAAGATATGCTGCCGTTTGAAGGCATTATTCAGGCAATTGAAAAAGGAGATATTAAAAATTTAATTTATTTTGGCGATTATGAAGAAAAAGATAGAATTATAAAATTGACAAAACATGTTTCAGATCTAGAAATGCTTATTGTTTTTTCATCTAAAAAAAATAAATTAGTACAATTCGCCGATATCGTTTTTCCTATTTTTGATTTTCTTGAAGAAAAGGATAGTTTCTATGAAAATTTTGAAGGAAGGATTATTAATGTAAATAATGAATTTCACATTGGAGGATACAGGAATAGCATTTCAACTATTTTATCAGACCTCGCATCTAAGCTTGGTGTTTACTTCAATGTTGAAGATGAACTTGATAAATTCGTCGAATTAATTAAATCAAAAAATATAACCTATCATAATAAAATAAAAGCAAGAAGCAAGTTTTATTATAATGATAGAACGAAAATATATTATTAGTTATTTATATTATTAGTTATTTAAATTATTAGTTATTTAAATTATTAGTTATTTAAATTATTAGTTATTTAAATTATTAGTTATTTATATTATTAGTTATTTATATTATTAGTTATTTATATTATTAGTTATTTATTATTAGTTATTTAAATGTTATTTAAATTTTAATTATATATAAAAATTATAAATTATTAAATCATGATTTTTTGGCTCATTACAACATTGGTTAAAATATTGATTGTGTTTGGTGTTTTGCTTTTAGCTGCAGCTTACTTAACCCTTTTAGAACGCAAAGTCGCAGCCAGAATTCAAAATAGATTAGGGCCTATGGAAGCCGGTTTTCACGGACTGCTTCAACCTATAGCAGATGGAATAAAGCTGTTTTTTAAAGAAGATATTATACCTGCGGATGCAAATAAAATATTATTTGTTCTTGCGCCTATTATTGTAGTTATTCCAGCTTTAGTAACATTTGCGGTTATTCCATTTGGCGCTCCGATAAAAATATTTGGACATATTGTTCCGCTTCAAATTACAAATGTTAATATAGGAATATTATTTATTTTAGCGTTTTCGTCGTTGGGAATATACGGAGTGGTAATCGGAGGATGGGCATCAAACAGTAAGTATTCATTACTGGGAGCTATAAGAACTGCCGCTCAGATGATAAGCTACGAGCTCTCCCTTGTTCTTTCAATAGTCGGCGTAATTATGATAGCAGGAAATTTAAGCTTAGCGCAAATAGTTTCTTCTCAGGCGCATATGTGGTTTATTGTCTATCAGCCGATCGGATTTTTAATTTACTTAATTGCTTCAACGGCTGAAATGAACAGGGTTCCTTTTGATCTTGGCGAAGCGGAAGGAGAATTAGTTGCAGGTTTCCATACGGAATATTCAAGCATGAAATTTGCATTTTATTTTATTGGGGAATATGCTCAAATAGTTGTTAATGCCGCAATTATTACCACACTGTTTTTAGGAGGATGGGAAGGACCTTTTCTTCCGTCGGTGTTATGGTTTGTAATAAAAGTTTTTTTTGTAATACTTATTTATCTCTGGTTTAGATGGACTTATCCGCGGCTAAGATACGACGAACTTATGGATCTAGGTTGGAAAATTTTGCTTCCTTTATCATTAGCTAATATTGTAATAACAGGGTTTATAATGATTTTATTAGGAAAATAATAAAATATATATAATGATATATGAGATTTAAAATTAACGTTTAAGAAATAGAACAAATTATATTTATATTATAATATAAAAAATTATTTATAATATTATGGATACTAAAAAAGAAGAAAATTCATTAATATTGATATCAAAAAATTTACTTATAGGTTTAAAAACTACTATAATTACATTTTTTCAAAAACCTGTAACATTTCAGTATCCAAGGGAAAGACTCAGATTGGCTGAACGGTTTAGAGGTGTCCCAAAACTTAATATCAATAAAGATAATTCCTTAAGATGCGTGGCATGTATGTTGTGTCAGACGGTTTGTCCTTCAGAAGCTATCAAAATTAACGCAGGTTATGTAGATTACGGAAACGAACATGAACTTACCGAAAGACAAAAACGCAATCATAGTCTTGACGGTCTTGATAAATCTAAAAAGAATATTTACAATGACGGAAAAAGACATCCCGAATCATTTGAAATTGATTTATTGAGATGTATATGCTGCGGATATTGCGAAGAGATTTGTCCAGAAGAAGCAATTAGTATGTCCGACAAATTTGAATTTGGATTTTATACTCGAGATGAAGGAATATTTGGAATAGATAAACTTATAAAACTTTAATTTATAAAATTTATTATATTTATTGTAATTATTATACAATAAAGTAAATTTGCGAGGTTAATTTGGAAGCGCTTTTTTATATTTTTTCAATCATTGCAATTTTTTCCGCGTTGATGGTAATATCGGTTAAGAATCCTTTAACCTCTGCGTTATACATTGTTTTGTGTTTTTTTGCACTTGCAGGATTTTATATAATTCTTAATATGCAATTTTTGGCTGCTATGCAAATTTTAGTTTATGCAGGCGCAATTGTTGTTCTTATAGTTTTAGTTGTTATGCTGCTTAATTTAGCTAAAACTAAAAGTGCTATTAAAGATTTTCATCAATTAATTATAGGTATAATAGCTATAGGATTATTGTTTTTAGAAGTTATATTATATCTTAACGCTGCAGGCGAGAAAAAACCCACGGGCATTTATACAAATGCAATAATCAATAAAGTAGGCAATACTCAAATAATAGGAGAATTTTTATTTACTAAATATGTTTTTCCGTTTGAGGTAGCTTCCATTTTGTTGTTGGTAGCAGTTATAGGCGCTTATATTTTTGCTAAAAAATAAATTTAACATAAATTTAACTTATAAAATACAACATCAAATAACTAAAGAAATAAATTAAAATAATAAAAATTATAAATCGGAATCTAAAAATATGAATATAAATGTAAATGATTATTTAATAGTGGCAACAATTATATTTTGTATTGGCGCATTAGGTGTTCTAATAAGAAAAAATCTTATAACTATTTTTTTAAGTTTAGAATTAATGTTTAATGCAGCAAATTTAGGCTTTGTTGCTGTTTCCGAACATTTAAATTTAATTAGCGGAGATATTTTTGTTATATTTATTATGGTTGTTGCCGCTGCCGAAGCAGCAATTTTGTTAGGGATTGCTATTGCTTTTTATAGAGAAAAAGGAACAATAAATATAGATAATGCAAATGAATTAAAATTTTAAATATTTTGATGTTTTTAAATTTATTTTAAAAATTTATACAATAAAAATAAATAATGATATTTTATAATTAAAATAGCGTATTTCAATAAAAATTTATTAAACAATTGATATAAAATTAATATAATTTTAAAAGGTATATTATATTACAATGAATTCAAAAGATTTAATAGTTTGGCTGATTCCTTTTTTCCCGTTGTTAGGCGCAATTTTATGGGGAGTATTCGGAAAGTATTTTAAAAATTACTCTGGATATTTAGGGAGTATATTTATCATAATTTCATTTATACTTTCAACCATAATATTTTTTATTGTTGCTTACGGGCACGGTTTTACCTCTACGCTATACCCATGGATTGACGCATCCTATTTTAAGGTAAATGTATCAACTACGATTGACAGATTATCGGTAGTAATGTTAGTTATGGTCACAGGAATAAGCGCCTTAGTGCATATTTATTCGATAGGCTATATGAAAGATGATAAAGGTTTTGCAAGGTATTTTTCTTATATGAACTTATTTGTATTTTCAATGATAATGTTGATTATGGCAAATAACTTCTTATTATTATATGTATTTTGGGAAGCTGTCGGATTTTGTTCATATGTTCTTATAGGTTTCTGGTATGAAAAAAAATCTGCAGTAGATGCCGGTAAAAAAGCTTTTATTGTCAACAGAATAGGTGATTTCGGATTTGCATTGGGAGTTATGCTGATATTTATAACTATGGGCACATTAAATTATTCCAATGTTTTTTCCGGCATACATTTATTGCCTCCTTATTTAATTACAACTATTGCTTTATTGCTGCTTGCCGGAGCAATCGGTAAATCTGCGCAATTTCCGCTTTATGTCTGGCTGCCTGACGCTATGGAAGGTCCAACCCCGGTCAGCGCGCTTATACATGCGGCAACTATGGTAACGGCGGGAGTGTATCTTATAGCAAGATGCCACATTATATTTTCTTATTCTCCAGACGCTTCAAATGTAGTATTGATAATCGGAGGCATTACCGCCTTTATTGCCTCATTTATTGCTTTAACCCAATTTGATATAAAAAGAATAATTGCTTATTCTACTATTAGTCAGATAGGCTATATGTTTATGGCAGTGGGTATCGGATCTTACGCGGCAGGGATGTTTCATTTATTATCGCATGCTATATTTAAAGGACTTTTGTTTTTAACTGCAGGCAGCGTAATGCATGGAATGAGTGGCGAATTAGACCTGAGAAAAATGGGCGGCTTATATTCTAAAATGAAAATAACCGCTATAACATTTATTGTAGGAGGATTGGCATTATCCGGTATTCCTCCTTTTTCAGGGTTTTTCAGCAAAGATGCTATACTCGGGGATTTATTCAATAAAGGAGATTATTTCTTCTGGGTTATAGGCGAACTTGTGGCTTTTATGACTGCATTTTATATATTCAGGCTTATTTTTAATGTTTTTTTCGGAGAATCTCATGTTGATAAAAATTTACACGTTCATGAATCTCCAAAAATTATGACTATACCTTTAATAATACTTGCTTGTTTAGCAGGTACATTTGGTATTATCGGTTTGCCACCTTTTAACCATTCGATATTTTATGAATTTATAAATAAAGATTTTGCAAATTCAATTAATTTTGCTCCTGCCATAAATAATTATCCGTGGTATTTGCTAAGCACCATTTCCGTAATTGCAGGTTTAGGCGGAATATATACCGCATATGTTTTTTATATAAAAAAATCGTTTGACCTTGAAAAACTTAAAAATAAATTTAAACCCGTATATGATCTTTCATATAACAAATTATATATTGATGAAATATATGATTTTGCCATAGTGAATCCTATGAAAAATTTTGCTATTTTTTTATGGAGAATTGTGGATATTTTGGTGATAGACGGAGCAGTTAACGGTATAGCGCAATATATAAGCGTTACTTCGTCAAAAGTAAGAAAATTGCAAAATGGAATGCTTATGAGCTATATTGTTACATTAACCATCGGAGTCATAGCGCTTTTAGCTTATTATTTTGTAAAATAAAAATAAAAATACTGAATATTAATTTCATATTGTAAAGCAGGATTGTTGTTTAATTTATTGTGATAAATATCTGAAATTTAATTAAATTAATAAATATATTATTTATTTAACAGGAAATTCTATGAGTATTTTTTTAAAGTATATCTTATCTATAATAATATTTTTTCCGCTGCTGTCTGCTGTTTTATTAGTTTTTGTAAATAAAAAAGCAGAAGGTTTATTGAGAAATCTTGCTACTATTTTATCTTTATTAGAATTAGTGATTTCTTTATTTTTATTTGTATATTTTAAATCAAGTACTTATAAATTCCAATTCATAGAAAGATTCAGCTGGATTCGTGAATTTGGGGCGACTTATTTTCTTGGCATAGACGGCGTAAGTTTATTTTTAATATTGCTTACGACCTTAATGACATTTATAGCTTTATTATCAAGTTATAAATATATTAAAGACCATGTGAAAGAATTTGTCATTTTAATGCTTGTACTTGAATCATTTATGCTTGGGGCATTTGCTTCTTTAGATGTTCTTTTGTTTTATTTGTTCTGGGAATTTATGCTTATACCTATGTATTATATTATAGGAATATGGGGTTCAAGCAGAAAGGTTTATTCAGCGGTGAAATTTATTTTATATACCTTAGCAGGCTCGCTTATAATGCTTTTCGGTCTAATTACAATATTTATATTGCATTATAATCAGACAGGCAATTTTACATTCAATTTATTAAAGCTTTATAATACAAATATCCCGTTGACTTTGCAAATAATTTTATTTATTGCAATATTTTTAGGATTTGCCGTAAAAATACCTCTTTTTCCGTTTCATACTTGGCTTCCTGATGCGCATACTGAAGCTCCTACGGCAGGAAGCGTTATTCTTGCCAGTGTACTTCTTAAATTCGGCATTTACGGTTTTTTTAGATTTGCAATTCCTTTGATGCCTGAAGCATCCCTTTTACTCACGCCTATTATAATTGTTCTTGCAGTAATCAGTATAATTTACGGCGCATTAGTTTCAATAGTTCAAAAAGATTTAAAAAGACTAGTCGCTTTTTCAAGCGTATCTCACATGGGTTTTATAGTGCTTGGATTGTTTGCGATGACGGCAGTCAGCGTTGACGGTTCCGTTCTTCAAATGATAAATCACGGTATATCTACCGGTGCGCTTTTTCTTTTTGTAGGAATGCTTTACGAAAGAAGCCATACAAGACTAATTGCAGATTTTGGAGGTTTAACTAAAAAAGCTCCAATTTTAGCCGCTTTATTTATGATATCGGTTTTATCTTCAGTCGGCTTACCGGGATTAAACGGATTTGTCGGAGAATTTTTAATTTTAGTAGGGTCGTTTAAACAATACACTGTATTTACTATATTTGCAACCAGCGGTATTATTTTTACCGCAATTTATTTATTATGGATGTTTCAAAGGGTTATGTTTCAGGATATCACAAATCAAAATAATGAAAATTTTAAAGATATGACTTTAAGGGAGATAATGACAGTTTTACCGTTAATTTTATTAATGTTTTTTATAGGGTTGTATCCAGATGTACTTCTGAGCAGAATAAATCCGACGGTGGTACATTTTGTGAATATAATAGAACATAATAAATATGCTTACAATTTAATTAAAGCAAAAATGGGGTTATTCAATGCTTGATATAACGCAAATGTATAATGGATATTTTTTAGAAAAAAGTTTATTGAGTGTAATGCCTGAAGCAGTACTAATAGTTTTTGCTTTTATAATTTTATTATTAGGACTGTTTAAGAATGTAAAGAACGGCGAAAATTCTTATTATTTATCTTTAATAGGGATTGTATTTTCCTTTCTTTATCTTTTTATGCTGTCTGATCGTACGATACAAGGTTTTTACGGTTCAATTATTTTCGATAAATTTGATGTATTTTTCTTTACGGTGATATTATTATCCGGTTTTCTTACTATTTTACTGTCAAAAAATTATTTTGATACGCGCAATGTTTTAATACCTGAATATTACAGCCTTGTTTTGTTTTCAGTTTCTGCGATGATGCTTTTAGTGTCGTCGATTAATCTTATTATGATTTTTCTGTCTATTGAATTTATGTCTATAGCCGCATATATTTTAACAGGTTATTTAAAGGGCGAATCAAGAAGCACGGAAGGTGCAATGAAATACTTTATACTTGGTACTTTCGCTTCCGCTTTTTTATTATTCGGTTCTGTTTTTATATATGCTGCGACAGGTCATTTAAATTTATATAACATACATAATTTTATATTTCAGCAAAACTATAAAGCGCATTACATTTATAACTCGCATACTTTTTTGGCAATAGGATTAATTTTGCTATTAGTGGGTTTGGCATTCAAAATGTCATTATTTCCTTTCCACACGTGGACACCTGACAGCTACGACGGAGCGCCTACGCCTGTTACAAACCTTATGGCAACAGGAATAAAAGTTGCCGCCTTCGGTATATTTATTAGAGTTTTTACTTCTATATACAGTTTTAATGTGTTAAATTTCTATAATATTTTATGGATTTTAGCTATACTAACTATGACATTCGGAAATTTTGCCGCATTATTGCAGACCGATTTAAAACGTCTTATAGCTTATTCATCTATTGCCCAGGCAGGCTATATATTAATTGGAATTATTGCGGGAGGCTATTACGGCATATCCGGAACTTTATTTTATTTGCTGGCATATATTTTTATGACGGCAGGCGCTTTTGGAATTGTCATTATGTTTGAAAATTTAAAATTAGCTTCAGTTGATATAAAAAGTTATTACGGTTTTGGATTTAAATACCCGCTTACTGCCGCTGCATTTTCTTTTTTTCTTTTGTCATTAGCGGGAATACCTGTAACAGCCGGTTTTATGGGAAAATTTTTTGTATTTTCCGCCGCTATTAAATCAGGATATTACTGGCTTGTTTTTATAGCTATATTAAATAGCGCATTTGCGGCGTATTATTATATTAAAATAATTGTTAAAATGTATATGATAGATAGTCAGTCTAATTTATCACATAATGGAAAGTTAGTAAATAATAGCACGATTGCAGATGCAATTAATAGTTCAGATGCAACAGATATTAACGGTCAGACTGAACTGATAAAAGAAAATTCCGCAACTTCCGCTTTAGTCATAACGATAATTATATGCTTAATTTTTACTTTAATACTTGGCGTATTTCCGCAACCGTTCATCAATTTTGCAGCTAAATCGGTAGCATCATTGTGGAATATTTAAGTTATTCTTATTTAGCTCCGGCAAAAGTAAACTTCATTTTAAAAATCGGCGAAAAAAATCCTACCAATAATTTACATAGTATTTTTTCAATAATTAGAAGAATATCTATTTTTGATAAAGTAACATTTGAAATAAATGAAGATAAAAATAAATTAAAAAATGTACCGGGAGAAGCTATTATAAACCAATTGACTAAAAAAGAATTGCAGGAATATACGGAAAATCTTGAAAAAGAGCTGTCAAATGATAAAAATTTAATTATTAAAGCATCTAATTTATTTTTCAATAAAATTAATTTAAAAAATAAATATATAAACGCTATTATCGAAAAAAATATTCCAGTGCAGGCGGGTTTAGGCGGCGGATCAAGCGATGCGGCAGGAATGCTTAATATTTTAAATAAAATATACAATAATCCATTAAATTATAACGAATTAAATAATATTGCAATGAAATTAGGTTCCGATGTGAGCTTTTTTTTAAAGAAAAAAGATTCTTTTGTTGCCGGAAATGGTGAAATAATAAAATCGATATCAAGAAAGTCGTTAAAAAAATATTATATAACTGTAATCGTGCCAAAATTTGGAATATCAACTAAAGAAGCTTATGATGCATTTGATGATTTAGTATTGACAAAAAAAATAAATTACTATAATATATTCAATTTAAACTTTAATTATAATTTTGATAAATTAAATATAAAGAATGAGAATAATTTTGAAGATATAGATTTAAAAAATTGCATCAATTTAAGTATGAATTTAAAATGTGAAAATGATTTTGAACATGTAATATTAAATAAATATCCTGTGCTTAAAAAAATTAAAAATTCTTTAATGCAAAAAAAGATAAAAAAAAATATGAAAGCTGAATTAGCTATGCTGTCCGGCAGCGGGTCGGCTATATTTGGAGTATTTAAAACTAAAAAAGATGCAGTAATATATTTGCATAGCATCGGAAAAAAAAGATTTAGCAGTCAAATAAAGTTTAAATTTTTAGGAGAAACTAATTTTAAAGGAAAATTAAATCAATTGCAAAATTAATTTGAAAAAAAGCCTGAAATTAATGGCTAAATTTGGAGGTTTTTGTATGCAAATCACCGAAGTTAATGTTTTTCCTGTTAATGAAGAAAAATTAAAAGCTTATGTTGCGATTACATTTGACAATTGTTTTGTAGTGAGAGATCTTAAAATTATAAACGGAAAAGATGGACTTTTTGTTGCAATGCCAAGCAAAAAAAGAAAAGACGGCGTGTTTAAAGATATAGCCCATCCTTTAAATAATGAAACTAGAAATTTAATTGAATCTGCCGTATTAAAGTCTTATAGTGAAAAAATTGCAGGCAGTAATGATAATGATTTAGATTAATTTTTATTGGGGCGTCGACAAGCGGCAAGTCACAGGATTTTGATTCCTGCATTCGGAGGTTCGAATCCTCCCGCCCCAGCCAGTTTACTATATTAATTAATTAATATAGTAATAGAAAAGTAAAAAATATTTAAAAAATAACTTAAAATCGTAAACAGTAATTGCTCATATGCTAAAAGGTACTGTGTCCCAAAATTAACGATAGAGATTTATAATTCTGGATTTTAAGAGTTCATATAATGTGCGTCATTCCTGCAAAATAAGGAATTCAGCGCTATTAATGTATTGCTGTATATTTAACAATATCTATCGGCAATTTTTGATTTATCATTTTCATTTAGACAGGATGCTTATTAATTAATTCATATAATTAACTTAGGGAAATAGCCGCATGTTAGATAGATTAAAATTATTCACTGGCAATTCGAATTATGAATTAGCTAAAAAAATGGCTGATTATCTTTGCCTCCCTCTTGGAGATGCTGAAGTGTACAGCTTTAGCGACGGAGAAACTTTTATAAATATTAATGAAAATGTTAGAGGAAATGACATATTTTTAGTTCAGTCTACATCGATGCCTGTTGATAAAAATTTAATGGAATTGCTGATAATGGTTGATGCCATGAAAAGGGCATCGGCGAAAAGAATTACCGCAGTTATTCCTTATTATGGATATGCAAGACAAGACAGAAAAACTGCTTCTCGAGTACCTATAACAAGCAAATTAGTTGCAGATCTTATTACTACCGCAGGAGTTAACCGTGTCTTAGCAATGGATTTGCATGCAGGACAAATTCAAGGATTTTTCAATATTCCTGTAGATCATCTCTATGCAGTGCCTATTATAGTCAAATATATAAAAGAAAAAAATTATAATATTTCCGATATTGTAGTTGTTTCGCCCGATGCAGGAGCAGTTGAAAGAGCAAGAGCATTTGCGAAACATTTAGGCGTAACTTTAGCAATAATAGACAAACGAAGAATTAAAGCAAATGTTGCTGAAATAATGAATGTTATTGGTGATGTAAAAGATAAAGTAGCTCTTATGCTGGATGATATGATAGATACCGCAGGAACTATAACCCAAGGCGCAGTTGCGTTAAAAGAAAACGGGGCAAAAGAAATTATAGCAATGGCTACCCATGGGGTGCTATCAGGCGATGCTATTAATAAAATTAACAACTCGCCTATTGAAGAGTTGTTAATTACAGACACTATTGATCAAAAAGATAAGTTAAAAAGCTCAGAAAAAATTAAAGTGTTAAGTGTTGCCACCCTTCTCGGTGAAGCCGTAAAAAGAATATATGATGAGGATTCCGTTAGTTCTCTATTTATTTAATTGTAATTATAATAAATAAATATAATAAATAAATATATTTTTAATAAAAAATTTGTTATAATTTATTACTTAATAATAAGATAAAACTAAGTATTAATAAATAATAAATAATAAATAATAAATAATAAATAATAAATAATAAATAATAAATAATAAATAATAAATAATAAATAAAGATAAAAAGGAGATATAAGTTGGAAAAGGTTAATCTAAATATTAATACAAGACAAAAAACAGAAAATATTAAATCTTTAAGAAAAAATGGATTTATTCCGGGCATTATATATAGTAAACATTCTTCGCCGGTGTCTATTTCATTAAATTCTAAAGAGTTCTATAAAATATTTTCCAAGTCGTCTATTTCTTCATTTATTAATGTAAACAGCGATAAACAAGAGATAAACGGAAAGACTGCCGTCATTAAAGAAATTCAGAAAGATCCTGTAAAGGATAATGTAATTCATATTGATTTTCATGAAGTTTTAATGAATGAAAAAATAGAAATAGAAGCTGCATTGCATTTTATCGGTAAAGCTGAAGGTATTAAATTAGGCGGAATATTAGAACCTTTAATGAGGCATATTCTTATATCAGGATTTCCTAAAGACATAGTTGACTTTATAAACGTTGACGTGTCAAATCTTCAAGTAGGCGACATACTTCATGTAAGCGATTTGAAAATAGGAGAAGGACTTGAAATAATAACGGATCCTGAAGCTGCTATTGTTATGATTGCCGAACCTAATGTTGAAGAGGCAACGCAAAAGGTCGCCGAAGAAAAATCTGAAGCAGGAGAACAAGCTGCTGTCTCAAAACCTCAGACGCAGTCTAAAAGCGAATAAATTCAATTTATTAATTTAATTTTATTAAGTTGATTAAATTTATTATCAATAGACTAATGCTTTTATAATGGAAAACAGACTAACATAGATATAATTGATATAATTGATATAATTTTAAAAATTTTAATCCCAAGATAATGCATTTTTTTATATCAAAATAAAATTCAATTAATTGCATAACTAATTTTTCTTTCTAATTTTAATACTAATTTTAATAAATTATAAACAATATGTAAAGTGAAATTCTTGCAAAATACTTTTTTCAGCAGGATATTTTTTTATATTTATTAATTATTTTAAAAATTAAACTGATTAAAAATAAGCCGATGTCAGCTGATATATTTATATTTGGACTTGGAAATCCAGGAATTGAATATAAATCTACCCGCCATAATTTTGGTTTTATAGCAGTCGATAATTTTGCAGAAACAAATTATTTTCCTGATTTTATAAATAAAAAAAATTATGCTATCGCAAGTAAAAGTTTCCCCGGTTTAACAATAGATAAAAAGATTATTCATTTGATAAAGCCTTTAACTTTTATGAATTTAAGCGGTATTGCCGTTAAAGAAGTATTAAAAAAACATAATATTTTTTATTTTCAAAATATATTAAAAAAAAATAAAAAATCATATATTCAAATAAATAAATCAGACAATAACAATGAATTAACAGGTATGAATAATTGTCCGCTGATAATAGTTATTCACGATGACCTTGATTTAAATTATGGAAGAATTAAAATAAAATACGGAGGAAGCGGCGGGTCTCATAACGGAATTATTTCCATAATTAATTCTTTGCAGAGTAAAGAATTTTTAAGATTAAAATTAGGTATTAATTCTGAATCAAGAAATAAATTTAAAACAGGCGCAGATTATGTATTGAGTCATTTTTCTAAAGATGAAATTAAACAAATGCCTGAAATTCTCGGTATGTTAAATGATATTATCATATCATTTATTGATGACGGTTTAACAAAGACAATGAATAAGTTTAATTCTATTTTGAAAGGTTAATTTTATATTATATTCATATTTATCTAATTTATAATCATTTTATTTATATTAATATATTTTTATTTTTCTTTTACTTTTTATAATTAAGATTATTATAAAATTAAAAATTAATAATTAATATAATAAATAAATAAAATGCAAACAATATTAAAGTTTAAATACCTTGTAAAATTTTTATAATTGGAAACTAAAAATTGCAACTAAGTAATATAATTAATAATTAATATAATAAAAAAATAATAAAAATATGGGATTAAAATGCGGTATTGTCGGTTTACCTAATGTTGGCAAATCAACTATTTTTAACGCAATAACTTCAGGAAATGCAGAATCAAGCAATTACCCTTTTTGCACGATTGATCCTAATATTGGCATTAAACCGCTTAATGATGAGAGGCTTTATAAGTTAGCAGATATAGTAGTTAATCCTGATAAAATTACTCCGACTTATGTTGAATTTGTTGATATTGCAGGACTTGTAAAGGGAGCTTCTTCAGGAGAAGGTCTCGGCAATAGATTTCTTTCTCATGTGAGAAATGTAGACTTAATTATTCAGGTAATAAGGGTATTTAAGGAAGAAACAGTTGTCCATGTGGAAGGTGAAGTTAATCCCGTTAGAGATTTAGAAATAATTAATACAGAACTTGCATTAAGCGATCTTGAAATAATAGCAAAGCACATGCAAAAATTAGAAAAAATTGCCAGAAGCGGAGTTAAAACTGCTAAGACAAACCTTGAATTTTTGCAAAATGTTAGCAAAATTTTATCTGATAACGGTACTTTAAATAGCGATGATTTCTCAGAGGAAGAAAAAAATATATTAAAATCATTAGGAATAATATCAATAAAATCTTTTTTATACATATTAAATGTTGACGAAGAATTTATATCACTTTCATCTTCAAATAAAGAAATTGATGATATTACACAAATTGCTTATTTAAGAAATATTCCTGTTATCAAATTGTGCGCAAGATTAGAGGAAGAACTTTCAAAACTTGAAGAATCGGATAAAAAGGCATTCTTATCCGACTATGGAATAAAAAACTCCGCTTTAGATATAGTAGCTAAAGAAAGTTTTAAACTGTTAGGTTTAATTACTTTTTTTACGCAGGGAAAGCAGGAAGTCAGAGCATGGGAAATTAAAAACGGTTTTAAAGCTCCGCAAGCTGCAGGAACAATACATTCGGACTTTGAAAAAGGTTTTATAAGAGCAGAAGTTATTTCATACGATGATTTTATTAAAACAGGTTCTGAAGCAAATGCTGCAAAAATGGGTGCTTTAAGGCTTGAAGGCAAAGATTATATTGTTAAAGACGGCGATATTATGCATTTTAGATTTAATGTTTAAATTTTAAATAATGAATTATAGTATTGGCAACTCCTTTTCTTACCATCATTATTGCATATGCTGCAAGAAGCAAAGCAGCTATTTTACCTGCGGCTGTTGACCCTGTTTTACCCAAAAATTTTATTAAAATTCGTGTATTTTTTAAGACAATATAGACAATCACAATATTTATAAAAAAAGAAATTGTAACTATAACATATCCGTAAACGCCGACTAATATCAAAAGCGTTGTTAAAACACCGGGTCCGACTATTAAAGGAACTCCGATAGGAACTACGCCTAAATCTGCATTATTCAAAGATTTATTTAAATTTTCTTTCCCCGTTGTTAAATTTCTTATGGATATTATGAAAAGTAAAATACCTCCTGCTATTTCAAAGTCGTAAATAGAAATTCCCATAATTAAAAAAACTAATTTTCCTAAAAATAAAAAACCTAAACCTACAGTAAAAGCCGTAACAAGAGAATTTTTTCGGATATGTTTTTCTTCAATTTCATCTGAATCTTTGATAAAATCAATATATATAGGCAAAATGCCGAATATATCAATTGCAACAAGAATAGGTATTGAAGCAAGGAATATTTGATAAATTGCCGTAATTATAGTGGTTTTTAACATATAAAAAATAAATTTTATAATAATGTTTTATTATTTTACATTTAACTCAAAAAATTATATAATAATATAAATTAATATAATAAACAATATTGATTAATTAGAATTAATCAATTAAGGCAGTATTGTTGATAGATTTTTATACCTTAACTTATTATATATTATATTTTAATTCAAATTAAAATATAATATATCATGAAAATAATAAGAGGGTAAGTTTAATAATTTAACTTTTAATCTTTTAATTATGGAGGCGTTTAAGTTTAAATTTGCAGATTTTTGCATATTTAAACTGACGGCAGCAATGGAAAACACAAAAAATACAAATAAAGCTATTAAAATTAAAGAAGGTGTCTATTATGTCGGAGCCTTTGACCCTGACCTGAAAATTTTTGACATAGTTGTTCCCACGGAGCACGGCACAACTTATAATTCATATTTTATTCAAGGCAAGGAAAAGTCGGCGCTTATAGATACGGTTAAATTAAATACTAAAGACCAGTTAATAGATAAATTAAGCGGTATTACCGATATTTCCAAGATAGATTATATTGTAATAAATCACACAGAACCTGATCATTCCGGCTCTCTTCACAACATTAAAGAAATAGCAAAAGATGCAACGTTAGTATATTCTAAAAATGCACATCATTTTGTTAAGCATATTATAAAAACCGACTACAAAAATATAACCGTAGGAGACGGAGATTCAATAGATTTGGGCGGTAAAACTCTTCAATTTATAAGTGCTCCGTTTTTGCACTGGCCGGATACAATGTTTACATATCTCAAAGAAGATAAGATTCTTTTGCCTTGCGATTTTCTGGGGTCTCATTATTGCGACGAGAAAATGTTTAATGATTTAATAGATGATAAAGATGCAGCATTCGCCGCTTTCAAATTTTATTTTGAGCACATAATGCGTCCATTTAAAAATTATGCACTAAATGCTATTGAAAAATTAAAAAATTATGATTTTGATATAATTGCTCCTTCTCATGGACCGATATTGATAGAAAATTTACAAAAATATTTAGATTGGTATTATAATAGAAGTTTGGATATTAAAAAAGATAAAAGTTTAAAAAAGATAGTGGTTGTCTATGCTTCTGCTTACGGAAATACGGAAGAGATGGCAAAACAAGTGGTAAAGGGCGCACAAATAGAATCTTTAACAGATGTCGTATTATGCAATCTTATAAGCGTCGATATCAATGATGTTGTTGATATTATTGAAAATTCTGACGGAGTTATAGTGGGGTCGCCGACTTTAAACGCTAAGCCACCGAAGCCTATTTTCGATATGATATCGTCTTTAGTTATGCTAAACGTTAAAAACAAAAAAGCAGCCGTGTTCGGCTGTTATGGCTGGAGCGGAGAAGCCGTTAAAATGGTGGAAGATATATTAAAAAGTTTGAAGTTTGAAATTTTAGTTGAAGGACTTAAAATTCAGATGGTTCCTTTTGAGGAAGATTTAGAAAGATGTGAAAAGTTCGGGATGGATTTTGCTTATAAAATTACAGAGCAATAAAATAAATAATTATAAATTATAAATAAATAAACAAATTTAAATAAAAAATAATTCAACAATTTATAATAAATAATAGCATAAAAGAAAATAATATAAAAATTAACTCTAAATAATAAAAATCTAAATAATAAATTATAAAATTAATAAGACAACAATAGACAACAATTAAAATAAATGGCTGATTTAAATGACCCTAATTCAAATGAAGTTTTAATTAGACCTCTTCTATGGCAGGATAATAATTTTAACTGGCGCACAATCATTGACGGAATTGAAACTTTTGTGGGACGGGGAAGAAATGTTCCTTATCCTGTAGAAGAAAATGATTGCTGGACTTTGCCAAACGGGAAAACTTTTTTATATCAAAACGGAAAAATAAAGCCCGTAGAAAATTTAAATCAAGATATTAGAATTAAAGAATGTCTTGAAGATTTATATGAAAAGTTTGAGGAATCTTTTCTTTATTCCGATCCTTTAGGCTTTGTTTACAAATTTGACAAAATAAGAGACATAGAAATAGCCGGGTTTATTGCTTCAGGATTTGCATTTGGAAACGTTAGCCAGATTCTTAAAATATTAGACAAAATAGATAAAATAGTTAACCATAATTTTTATGATTTTATTATAAATTTTAAAATAGAAGATGGTTTTAAGCAATTTAAAGGCATATATTATAGATTTATAAAAGAAAACGATTTTGTTGCATTATTTTATATTTTAAGCGAAATTATTAAGCAATACGGTTCTATAGAAAAATTTTTTATGGCAGGCTACGTGCCTGCTGTTTTAAACTTGAAAGAATCTATTATAAGTTTTTCGGAAAGAGCTTTAAAATTAGTTGACTATACTCATATATACGGCTCCCCCAAACCGCCTAAAGATGCAAGAGTTCATTTCTTTTTTACATCTCCTGCGGACAACAGTCCATGTAAAAGATTAAATTTATATTTAAGATGGATGGTCAGGAATTCCGATAATCTTGATTTTGGAATATGGTCTAAAATATCGCCCTCGCAATTAATAATGCCTGTTGATACCCATATTTCAAGAATATGCCGGTATATAGGATTAACTAATTTAAAGAACCCTTCTTTTAAAATGGCTCTTGAAATAACGGAAAATTTGAAAAAATTAGATTATTTTGACCCTATAAAATATGATTTTGCTATAACAAGGCTTGGAATACTTGACCTTTGCACTAAAAGTAAAAATGAAGATAACTGTAAAAAATGTTCTATATTTCATATATGTAATTTAAATTAAATAAATATTACATAAATATGAAAATAGGATTATACTGCGCCATGCATGTTGCTATATTTTATATATGTGATTTCAATTAAGTGAATATAATATAATATAATATTCCCTTAAATTACCGTTAGAAATTTATTTTGTAGTTGTAGATAGGTTGTAGATAGTAGTTGTAGATAGTAGTTGTAGATAGGTTGTAGATAGCAGTTGTAGATAGATAAATAAATAAATAAATAAAAATAGGAAAATTTATGAAAATTAATAATGCCGGTTTGAAAAAAAAATATTTTAATTTTATTTTTAATTTTATTTTTATCAGGTTAAATAAAAAAAAATTAGGCAACTCATATTTAATATATTTAGTAGAATTTGTTTTATTAATTATTTTATGCAGCATATTATTATTTAACGGCTATAATAATAATGTTTTTGCTTTAAGCGCTGCAAATAATTTTAAAATTATTAATGTCAAAAAAGTTAAAAGAAGCATAATTAATAATAAAATTATATCAAATAAAGAAGGCATCGGCAAAATTGCAAGCATTAATAAGAAGCCGATAATAAAAGGAAATAAAAATTTAAATGCTGAGATTCTCAATAGAACTATAAAAATTATAATTAATGAAAAATATCAGCTAACAGAAAATATTAGTACTAATATTAAAATTTTATCCGAAAGAAGCATTAACAAATATTCTGAAGTTGTAATTCCGTACTCATTAAAATATCAAAGACTAAAATTAATTAATGCACATACATTGTTAAACGGAATGTTTAAAATAAAGCCCGGAAAACATGCAATAAATATCGTATCCCCAAATTTTGCCGTTAATTACCCTATTTATTCAGATATCAAATATTTTACAATTTCTATGCCTGCAGTAGAAACTGGGTCTATACTGCATTATTCATATAAAATTACTTCATTTAAACCGTTAATTAAAAACAGTGTTTTTGATACCGTCAATTTTACCAGAACTATTCCTGTTAAACGTACATCCTTAACTGTATATTATCCTGCAAATATGCATTTAAATATTTATCTCCATAATATTAAAAAATCTAATTACGTTCGCACAATTAAAATAATAAAAAACAAAAAATATGATGTATTGCATTTAAGCTTTTCAAATTTATCTGCTTTAAAAAAAGAAAACTATATGCCTTCTTTAGAAAACTATAGAAAATATATTTCCGTTTCTTCATTTAACTCATGGGGGAAACTTTCTTCAAGGTTTTATTATTTATTTAAATCAGCCGAAGTCTATAATAAAAATATGGTGAAGTATATTAATAAAATAAGTAAAAAAGATAACGTCCATATTTCTTACAATAAAAATAGAATTTATAAAAAATTAAAAAAAATATCAAATTTATATTATAATTTTACAAAATCATTTCAATATACAGGGATAGGCTATGGCATAAACGGGTATAAACCAGCTAAGGCTATTAAAACATTTTCCGACGGTTATGGCGATTCAAAATCTTTAGCCGTTTTATTTATTGCGTTGTTAAAAATTGAACATATTAAAGCATATCCTGTAATAGCAACATCGCTGAATACTTCAAACCTCAATAAACATATTGTAAATCCGATGCAATTTGATTCGGTTATCATAGCCGTAAGAATTGCAAACAAAACATTTTATCTTTTCCCAGACTCTTCCTCCGTAAAAGCGTTTAAACTGCCTTTTTCGTTTGCAGGAAGAAAAGCTCTTGAAATATTAGGGCATAATAAATATAAGCTTGTTATGCTACCTGAAGAAAATTTTAAACAAAATAAAAAAGTTTATATATTTAAAGGCAAAATAAACAAAAACGGTGGAATTAGAGGCAAAATATCTTATATCTATAAAGGTGTTTATGCTAAATTTGAACGATCAGATTTGAACAATTTGGATAGTTATAAAAAGTTAATGAAAGCCGGAGATTTTTTATATTCCTTTATTCCGGGAGCTAATATAAAATATTTTAAATATTTACATATTAAAAATGTTAAAAAAAATGTTATTTTAAAATTAAAATTTAGTGATAAAAATTATATACAGGGTTCAGGAAATAAATTTATATTTCATCTGCCTTTACCTGTTGATAATTCAATGATGCATCTTGTTTTGCGCAATAAAAGAATTTACCCTTTATTGATAGGTTATCCTTTTGAACATAAAGCGAAGATAATTATTAATTTACCTGAGAAATTTAAACTATTTTATATGCCTCCTTTATTAAATATTAGTAATGCGGCAGGCAAAATATTTTCAAAATGTGCCGATATTCATAATAATAGTAATAGTAAATTGGTATGTACATCAGAATTTATATCTAAATCATCAAGAATTAAACAAAAAGATTATAATAAATTCAGATCATTAATAAGAGAATATCTCCAGTACCTTAAAAATTATTATATAGGATTATCAGGATATTAATTTATCCTATGAAATATCTTTCCTATTAAATATAGTAAGAGCTATAATAAATAATAAAATTGAATATGACAATCCATAGATAAAACGATAAAATATAATATCGGCAGGTATGTTTATTTTATAAGAAGTTTCTGTAGAAATGTTGAAGATTGAAAAATTAGGTAAAACAGTATATAAAAAATGTACTATAAAAGCCATTAGCGGATTTGCATGATTTTCAATTTTCACTTTTCCATCTATTATTGTTTTTACAGGTTTAATCAAAGCGTTTAATCTGTCGGAAACTTCTCCTATAAACAATATTATAATTGTAAATATAGAGGCAAGAGCTTTAGATGTAATCAATGAAAATAAAATTGCAATTATTGCAACAAAGCTTGATTCTATAATTATAAAAAATCCTTGAACAAATATAGACTGAGGTACAATTTCTAAACCGATATTTCCGAAATAGACCGGACTTATATATGTTTTCATAATTAAAAGAACACCGTAAAATATCATCATCATAATAAAAGTAGATAAAATTATAGCCATTATAAGCCCTAATATCCTGCCGCTTAAATAATAACTTCTTTTTATAGGTTTTGTTAAATTTAAAAATATACTTTTCTTTTCTATGTCGTCATATACAATAGACGCGCCTATAAAAATACCTATAAAAATATTAAATATTGAAATTGCAAATATTGAAAAATCAACCATAATTCTGCCCTGGTCTATAAAACTGGTTTGCGAAACAAAATAGCTCCCTGAAATTAAAATCAATGCAAAAATTAAAAATGAATAAAATATTTTTGAATTTTTAATTTCATTAAAAGAATAAAATGCTGAATAAAGTATTTTTTTCATATATTTTATATATTATTTATTAAATTAATTTTCATATTTTATTGAATTAAATAAACTAAATAAATACATTAAATAAATAAATTAAATAAATAAATTAAATAGAT
>JAJYRF010000008.1 GCA_021794255.1 bacterium
CTGTTATCGGAAATAGGATTAGTAGTCCTTGAAAAACATAAAACGGATAAAGAAAGAGTCGTTCCTTATGTAGGTTACGATAAAATTTTACTTGAAATTCCGGTTAATTAAATTCCTTTACTATTTCTACGGTAAAGTTTCGGTAAAGTTTTTTTTAAAAAATGGTATAAAATATAAAAAAGGATAATTTAAGATAAAATATAGAAGTTAGAAAAGTAAGCGTCTGTCTGCCGTTGCTTGTTATTATTAAATTTGCGTAAACCCTTAAAAATAACTTTTAATCAGGTGGTCGTGGGTTCGACCCCCGCGCGGCTCACCACTTAAAACCGCAGTATTTAAGTAGTTCCGGTAAAAAAAATCCCTTGACATATTTATCAAATTTTAGTAAATTTTAATAAAAATTGCTAAATTTTCCCTACAAAAATCCCTACAATTTTTATGGGAATTTATAAGAGAGGAAAGACGTATTGGTGCGAGTTCGTAGTAGATAAAAAGCGCCATCAATACTCCTGCAAGACGAAAGACAAAGACGTGGCCGAAGAAGTCGCTTCGGCGATACACGCGGATATAATTCGAAATAGGTTTAACATACAACCTCAATATAAAGTTAAATGCGCGTTTAAAGAAATTTGGCGCGAATATTTGAATGGGCTATCCAATGCCCACGGGGTATTGAGTCTAAAATTATTGCAGGACAGCATTTCCTGCCTGCTTTTAAGGATAAAGACGTTACGAAAGTCGTAAACGGCGATATTAGGGCTTATCAGCTAAACCAAACCGGAAATACGAAATAAATGAGAACCCTAAAAATGCGGGGAAACGCGAACAGGAAATATCCTTTCGTTCGGCAAATATCGAAACAGCAATATTGCATAATTTCTTTACTTACTGTATTAAAAAAGGCTATATCGATAAAAACCCATGCGCAGGTATTAAAAGACTCAACGAGCTATCCCGCCTTAAAACTTTATCTAATGATGATATTAATAAGCTTATTTCCGGTGCAACCAATAAGCTAACGAGGGATTTAATTACCTTTCTAATTTAAATTTATACCGGCTGTCGTAAAGGCGAAGCCTTTAACCTTAAATGGGACAAATCCCTCTGTATTGATAATTAATGCTTTAGTAACAGTCGTAAAGGCGAAGCCCTTAACCTTAAATGGGACGACGTGGATTTAAAGAACGACATTATAGCGATAAAAGGGACAAAGACAAAATACGACAGATACGTTCCTATAAGCAAGCCTCTAAAATCGATTTTAGAGGGCATAGAAAAAAATCAGATTTTATACGTGTTTAATAATAATGGAGCTAAACTTACCGATTTCAAGCGTTCTTTTCATACCGCCTGTCGCAATGCCGGACTTAAGGATTTGCGCATTCACGACTTGCGCCATGTCTTCGCAAGCAAAATGGTAATGAACGGGATGAGCCTTTATATCACAGGGATCACAGGGGAGCTGTTGGGACACCGGACGACCCAGATGACGAAGAGGTATTCTTATTTAGTTCCCGATACGCTAAAGAAAGCGGTTGACGACGTTTGGGGGAAGAAATAACTCTAATAATTTATTTGCATATTTTCTGAAAATAGGTATATAATATTTATATATTAATAAATATGCAAGACAACAATTAAATATTAAGACTGCCGATGCGGAGACAATATAAATGGAAATGCTAATAGTAGGATAAAGGGGACAAATTACTATCCCGAGCAATTTAAGAAAAAAATATAATATAAAAAGCAAACAGCCGGTTATACTTGAAGAAAGAAACGGGGAACTCGTCATAAAACTAGCTTATGCGATACCTTTAAAAAAATTAAAACAGGCTGTAAGAACATTTGACGATGATTTTGTAAAAGAGCTTATAGAAGAAGATGTATTAAAAAAAGATGAAAAAGCTAAAATCTTAAAAAAATGGAAAAATTAAAGGTTTTTCTTGATAGCAACATCGTATTTTCCGCCGCTTATTCAGAAAAAGAAAAATCCAGCTCCTATCTTTTTTTCGAGCTTCAAGACCTAAATATTATCAAAATTTACATATCAAATCTCGTTAAGTTTGAATCGGTTCGCAACATTAAAGATAAAAAAACCGGAAAAATTAGATTTTTTAAACGAACTATTATGCAAAGTCGCCATAATTGAAGACGTGGATGTTTATTGCGAATTTGCAAAAACTCTTCCCAAAAACGACAGGATAATTTTATCTTCCGCCGTTTATCACGGTATGGATTTTTTTATCACGGGGAATGCCAAAGATTTTTTAACTTTTTATAATAAAAAATTATCAAATACTCTAATTTTGACCACCAAAGACTTTTTAGAAATAGCTGTTAGGGCACATTAGGGCACAGAACTACCCAGATGACGAAAAGGTATAGCCATTTGGTCCCTGATACATTGAAAAAAGCGGTTGACAATGTCTTTGAAGGCTGGCAAGGAGAAGATATAAATAAAAAGAAAAGCGATAAAAACTAAAAAAGTATAGGAAAAAATTTATAAGTTGCAGAGGCGAAACACTATGGAATATACTACCCCCATTCTTCAAGACAATTTTTAAAAATGCTCCCTTCTCCCCGGCTATTCCCCGTCGTCGTCTTTTAGTTGATATTCGGAATCGGGCTCGAAAATATCCTTAAGCGGGATGCTTAGGTTTAAGGTGTTTATAAACAGTCCGCCGGCATTAGAAGTATCCGTTTCAATCGTCTGTATGTTTAAAGCGCTTAAAGCTAAAGCGTTAGTTTCGGTCTTTTTAATACTGCCTGCATCTGCATCCGGCAAAACCTGCCGCTTCAACTTTAAATAGTTTTTATCGATATAGGTTTTTATGATTCTTTCCGAAGGGTTTACCGTTATGTATTCCTTAACGCCGGCCTCTAAATATATATTCTTTTTAACCATTTCGTCGTATCCCATAGTGCTTATAGAAAGAATTTCTATCACAAGATCAGGAGCGCCCACTATGCCTTTTTTTCTTATAATTGATTTATTTTCGTTAGATATAAAGATGATGTCAGGCACATATACGTTTTTTTCGTCTAAGTAAACATCTATGGGGGCATCAAAAATTACTCCTGATTTGCTAGCCTTTGCGTGACCTATTAAAATAAACTCCAAGTTTTTTGAGATAGTCTGGTGGTAGCTATTGGGCGACGGCGACATTATTAATTCTCCTTCGATGAGTTGGTAAGGGCTTCCCTCGGGAAGTTTAAGATAGTCTTTAAACGTATAAATTCCGGTATTAATCGCATCGGGATATATTTTTTTTAAAGTGTAGCCCATAGTAACAATTACCTTAGTATTTAACTTTTATTAATTATAAATTATTATATCATAAATACAACAAAAGCAAAAAAATAAAAAATAAAGGCGGAAATAAAGGTGTCATAAATAAAGGTGTCCAAAATAAAGGTGTCAGATTTATTTATTAAAATAAAATAAAAAAATAAAGGAATAAAGGTGTCAGATTTATTTATTACAGGAATAAAAATAAAAAAAATAAAGGTGTCAGATTTATTTATTAAAATAAAATAAAAAAATAAAGGAATAAATAAATCTGACACCTTTATTAATACCTTTATTAATAGACGGCGTTATGACGGACAGATTAATAGGGGAAAATATATACTGCATGGAAAAATCAGATCCGTTTAGAATAGTCGTATTAAAATGGATTAAAAAAGAGGCGGAGCTTTTTGAACAAGATAC
>JAJYRF010000100.1 GCA_021794255.1 bacterium
TCTTTTAATATATAATATAAAAATAAACATAAATTATACATATATATAATATAAAACATAAATATATATATAATATAATATATAATATATATATATGCATTATATTATAAATATATAATGCATATATAAAACAATTAGGATAGAATCCTAAATTATATTTTTATTCTATTGTTTATTATATTTTTTTTATTTACACTAATTTACAGGAGATATATTTATATGACAATTATAACTAATTTTAACTATGTAAACAGTTTAAAAAGCAGCGATGACGATATTATCGTCAGCAGAGGCGAAAACAATGACCAAATGGGTTCACAGGAAGAAATTAAAATACCTGATGTTATACCAATGCTGCCTATAAGAGATATTGTAGTTTTTCCGTTTATGATAATACCTCTTTTTGTAGGCAGAGAAGCTTCTATTAAAGCTGTTGACGAAGCCTTATCTAAAGACAGGCTGATACTTTTATCCGCTCAAAAAGATATAGTAGTTGAAGAACCGACGCAAAACGACATATTTGAGACAGGCACCATTGCAATGATAATGAAAATGCTTAAATTGCCCGACGGAAGAGTAAAAATATTAGTGCAGGGAATTTCTAAAGCTAAGATAGAAAGCTATGTGCAGGTAAAACCATTTTATCTTGTAAAAATATCAAAAATTAAAGAAGAGCTTGTAACTGAGATAACACCTGCAATTGACGCATTAATGCGCAATGTAAAAGAACAGCTTGAAAAATATGTTTCACTTGGGAGAATGCCGTCTCAAGATATACTTATAATACTTGAAAATATTAATAATCCGGGGAGACTTGCGGATATTGTCGCATCTAACTTAGGTTTAAAAGTAGAAGAATCCCAGAAAATCTTGCAGGAATTTGACGCTGTTGAAAGACTTAAAAAAATAAATGACGTATTGGCAAGAGAAATTGAAATTCTTTCTATGCAGGCAAAAATACAGTCTCAAGCCAAAGAAGAAATGACGAAGACTCAAAGAGACTATTTTTTAAGAGAACAGCTCAGGGCAATTAAAAACGAACTTGGCGAAACAGATGAAAAGACCCAGGAAATCAGCGAACTCAGAGAAAAAATAAGAGCTGCCAAAATGCCTCCCGAAATATTAAAAGAAACTGAAAAACAGCTATCAAGACTTGAGATGATGCATCAAGACGCGGCGGAAGCTTCTACGATAAGAACTTATATTGAATGGATTATTGATATACCTTGGTCTAAAAAGACTAAAGATAATTTAAATATTGAAATAGCAAGAAAAATACTTGACGAAGATCATTATGACCTTGAAAAAATCAAAGAACGAATACTTGAATATTTGAGCGTACGCAAATTAAATAAAAAAATGAAAGGTCCGATACTTTGCTTTATAGGTCCTCCCGGCGTAGGCAAAACTTCATTGGGAAAGTCTATAGCAAAAGCAATGAATAGAAAATTTATAAGGGTATCTTTAGGCGGAGTTCACGACGAAGCAGAAATCAGAGGCCATAGAAGAACGTATGTGGGAGCCCTGCCCGGAAGAATTATCCAGGGGATTAAACAAGCAGGCACCAACAATCCCGTGTTTATGATAGACGAAATAGACAAAGTGGGAACTGACTTCAGAGGAGACCCGTCTTCTGCGTTATTAGAAGTTTTAGACCCAGAACAAAACTTTTCTTTTTCGGATCATTATTTAAATTTACCTTTTGATTTATCCAATGTTATGTTTGTGGCAACCGCTAATGTAACAGATACTATTCCTTCTCCTTTACGAGACAGAATGGAAATTATCAGTTTGTCCGGATATACTCTGGAAGAAAAAGAGAAAATAGCCGAGAAATATCTTATACCAAGACAAATTAAAGAAAATGGTTTAAAACCTGCATATATAGAATTTATGCCGAGCGCTACACGAACTATTATTGCAGGATATACCCGCGAAGCAGGCTTAAGAAATTTAGAAAGAGAAATAGGCACCGTTTGCAGAAAAGTTGCAAGACAAATTGCGGAAAATAAAATAAAAAAATATATAATTAATAATAAGAATATTAGCAAATACCTTGGGGCTATTAAAATACTTCCTGAGGAAGAACGCACAAAAGATGAAATAGGAATCGTGACAGGACTTGCATGGACTCCCGTAGGAGGAGAAGTGCTGTATATTGAGACCGTTCTTTCTAAAGGGAAAGGGTCTTTATCATTAACGGGTCAGCTTGGCGATGTAATGAAAGAATCTGCTCAGGCAGGTTTAACTTATGCAAAATCTAAAGCTGATGAATTTGGTATTAAGGCAGACATTTTTGAAAATAATGACATTCATATTCATATTCCTGAAGGAGCAATTCCGAAAGACGGTCCGTCTGCGGGAATTTCTATGGCAACTTCAATGATATCTGCGCTGACAAATAAACCCGTAAGAAAAGACATTGCAATGACCGGCGAAATTACGCTTCACGGAAATGTGCTGCCTATCGGAGGTTTAAAGGAAAAATCTTTAGCCGCTTTAAGAGCTAATATTAAAACAATTATTATACCGGAGAGAAACAAAAAAGACCTTGATGAAATTTCTCCTTTTGTAAAAAAACATTTAAAATTTGTTCTCGCAAAAAATATGGACGAAGTTGTTAAACTTGCTATAATAGGGACGGATAAGAACTTGGAAAATAAAAATACTGATAACGGTATTGATAAATACGATAAAGATAAAAAAGAAAATGAAAATATAACTAATAAAAAATCAAATACTAAAAATAAAGAAAAAAAATAAAAACAATTAACAATTAATAAGTAATAAGTAATAAGTAATAAGTAATAAGTAATAAGTAATAAGTAATAAAACAATATATAAATAAATACAGAGAAATAAAACAAAATAAAAAATAATGAAATAAGGCAATATTTGGAAATAAAATAACAGAAAAGTATAAAAAATAAAAATTTGGACGAGTCGAGCTTAATTTCTTATATCGAAAAAAATAGCCGTGAAAAACTTAGATTTAATAATTCTTTATTGATTAAATCTATCGGAGATGATACGGCTATCTTTAGAGATAAAAACAATATATTAATTACATCAGATACGCTTACTGAAAATACCCATTTTAAAATAGATTACTATTCTTTTTCTCAGATAGGAGCAAAAGCGCTTCTTGCCAATATTAGCGATATAGCATCTATGGGAGGGACTCCAAGATTTTTTATTCTGTCATTATTGATTCCTGACTATTTAACTGAAGAAAACATAAGAGAAACTATTGACGGCATTATAGAAACAGCTAAAAATGATAAAATTTCTCTTATAGGCGGAAATATCTCAAAAGCGAGCGAATTTTCAATATGTATAACTTTGCTTGGCGATTATATTGATAAAAAAACTACCTTAAGATATTGCGCCCTGAATAACGATCTGATATTTGTTTCTGGAAATATCGGCAATTCATGGCTTTCTTATTATATTATGGAAAATAAAAAACACATCGGCGAAATTACAAAGGAATTAAAAATTGATAAAAATACAATTAAATTTATTGAAGATTTTGCAAAAGAAAATTTGATTCATCCTTCAAGAGTTAAATTAGGAAAAATTTTAGCAGCTAAAAAACTTGTACATTCTTTGACCGATATAAGCGACGGACTTTATAAAGATATTAATAATTTATTAAATAATAAAGATAAAAACTCTGAAGTTTCAATTATAGTTGACGATATTCCTTTAAGCGATGGTTTTAAACATATTGTAAAGGTTTTAAATTTAAAAGATACGGATGTTTTTAACAATGTTATTTCTTTTGGTGAAGACTACGAGCTGCTATGGTCGACAAATCTAACTAATGTAAAGAAATTTTCTGATATTGCGAAAAAAGAAAAAATAAAGATTTCAGAAATAGGCTCTATAATTAATGTATATAATAATAACGATAATGATACTAATAATACTAAAAAAACAAATAAAATTCACTTCATTTATAGAAATAAACCATTTTTTGTCACTCCTGCGACATTTAAACACATTTAACTATAATTATAATTTTATAAATTTAAAATAAAATAAATGTTAAATATTTTATTATAATATAATTATGAACCTACCTTTATTTATTTCACTTTTTATTTTTTTTCTGATTGCTTCTTCCTTGTTTTCGCTTTCTGAATCTGCAGTCTTTTCTTTGACCCAAACTGAAATAGATGAATTAAATTTTAAAAAAAAATATAAAGCAATATTTCTTATTAGAAAATCGGCTATTTTTTTAATAATTATACTTATCGGAAATTTAACGGCAAATGTTTTAGCCGCAAGTATAGCTACTTTAATTCTGAATAATTATTTTCATAATATACCTATTATTTACTCTATAATTATAATCTCTTTACTCTTAATAATTTTAGCCGAAATTATACCAAAAATAATCGCATTAAAAAAACCCGTTGAATTTTCCCTTGCTATTGCAAATATATTTTACCCTATTACTATATTAATTGATTCAATAGCAAATAAAATAGGTTTTAACGATAAAATAATTCAATTAAGGAAAAATGAATTTATAACCAACGAAGAACTTAGAACTATTATTGAAATAGGTAAAAACGAAGGCGAAATCAAAGAAAAAGAATATGAATTATTAAAAAATTTTTTAAAGCTGTCATATTTAAAAGCCGGCAGCATAATGACTAAAAATGATAAAATATTTTCTTTAGATGTTAATACTCCTGTTGTAAATGCTATTAATTTAATTGAAGAGAATCATTTTTCAAGAATCCCCATATATTTTAGAGAAAAAGATAATATTATAGGAATATTGCTTGCCAAAAATATACTATCTAAAGTATATACCGATATGGAAGAAAAAAGAACATTGAATTCGTTTTTAATTAAGCCATATTTTATTCCGTCATCAAAAAATGTTCTTGAGTTATTCAGGGAACTTCAAAAGAAAAAAATCCATATTGCAATAGTTGTAAATGAATATGGGAAAATGACAGGTTTAGTTACTATGGAAGATTTGCTTGAAGAAATTTTCGGCGAAATTGAAGACGAATATGATATCCAATAAATTAATATAATATAGTAATATTTTATTTTATTTTAATAACATTTTTAGCTCTTTAATGACATTTATTTAATATTTTTTTAATAACTAATCACTTTTATTTTTTTATTTTTTTTATTTAATGTATTCTAATATTTTTTGATATTTTTTTGCATTTAAGTTAATTTATATGACAAATAACAATTATATTTTAAATTTCATATATTATTTTATTATAATTATTATTGCTATTTTTTTTGAAGGATTCTTTGCAGGTTCGGAAATAGGCATTATAAGTTATGATAAAATAAAAATAAAGCATAGAGAAATGCAAGGAAATAAACTTGCAGGTTTTTTAATTAAGAAAACTAAAAACCCTGAAAACATATTCGCTACTACTTTAATAGGCAATAATATTTCCAATACTACCGCAACAATTATTGCAACCACTGTTTTATTTGAATATGTTCATAAATGGACGCCGTTTGTAGTAGCAATACTGCTCACTCCTTTTATGATAATATTCGGGGAAATCATACCTAAGATGATTTATCGCAAATATTCCAACGCGCTAATGCTTAAATCAATACCGTTTATCGCTTTTTTCTCAATACTATTTTATCCGATTAATCTAATATTTATTGGATTATCAAAAGTATTAAATATTGTTTTCAAGGGTAAATCCAGAAATGTATTTTTAACAAAAGATGAATTAATTAAGGTTCTCACAATAAGTGGAAATATCGGAGAATTAAAAAATTATGAAAAAAAAATAATAAAACGCATTTTTGAATTTGGAAAAAAAACTGCTAAGGATATAATGATACCTTTAATTAATATTGTTGCAATAGAAGAATCAACGTCTCTAATTGAAGCCCATGAAATAATATTAGAATCAAATTATTCAAGAATACCTGTTTTCAAAGACCGTATAGACAATATTTCAGGTATTGCTTTCGCCTTTGATATTTATAATAAAGAAAATAATAATAAAATTATTAAAGATATTGCAAAACCAGTATTGTTTATTCCTGAAACATTAAATATTTCCGTTTTAATGTTAAGAATGCAGAAAAGCCGCCAGCAGGCATCTATCGTGGTTGATGAATACGGGGGCGCCGCCGGTTTAATCACTTTTGAAGATATACTTGAAGAAATAGTCGGTGAAATAAGAGACGAAACAGACGAAGAAGAATTTATGTATAAAAAGATAGGGGGAAATACTTATATTATAAATACAAGATTAAGCTTAGAAGAATTAGATGAATTATTAAGTGTAAAAATCAGCAATCCGGCAGAAACCGACTATGAAACTATTTCAGGATTAATTATGGATAGATTGGGGCGAATACCTGCGCCCGGCGAAAGATTCTTAATAGACAATATGCAATTTACAGTAACAAAAGCAACCAATAAATCTGTAAAAGAAGTTACATTGACATACTTGCCGAAATTTTAATCCAAAAATTGCCGATATAAATTATTAAAAATTATAATAACATCAGGAAAAGCGGAATAGTAGAATAAGAAACTCATCTGCAATTTTTTGGCTAATATAAATAGTTTATGCAAAAATATATGTATAATATGTTTTATAAAGCGCAAATTATTAACATTAAATTAAATTAAATTAATAACTTGCGCTTGAAAATATTCACTTATATTTATTGTTGGCTTAGTTTGAAATAGCTTTGTCTATCATTTGTTTAAAAGCAGCTTTAGGAGCAGCGCCCACAATTTGATCTACGACTTTGCCTTTATTAAATAAAATTACTGTAGGAATTCCTCTTACTCCGTATGAACCGGGTGTAGCTTGATTTTCATCAACATTAACTTTACCGACTTTCAAAACATCGCCGTAATCTGCTGCAATCTCGTCAATAATAGGGGCTACCGCTCTGCATGGCGCGCACCATACCGCCCAAAAATCAACTAACACAGGTGTTAATGCTTTTAAAACTTCGGTCTCAAAATTGTTATCGGTAAAAGCTAAAACTTTATCTGAAGCCATAAATAAATCCTCCTTCTTTAATTTTTATTGTAATATTTAAATATTCAATTTGATTTAATTATAATAATATTTAATTTATACTTTAAATACTTTAATTGCTGCGAACTTCTTTAAACTCTCTGCTCCGCTCTTAAAATAAGCGCATCGGAAATCTTACTAAATACTGCTTTAACCTCATGATTTTTATCTTTTGTCATAAACGGCTCTCCCATATCAGACAATTCGCATATATCTTCAATTATCGGTATTTCACCAAGGAAATTTACTCCTAATTTTTCAGCAGCTGTTTTTGCGCCGCCGTGTTTAAATATATCAGAACGTTTTCCGCAATGAGGGCATACAAAATAACTCATATTTTCAACTATTCCGAATACGGGAACATTAACTTTATCAAACATTCCCAAAGCCTTTTTTGCATCAATAAGCGATATATCTTGAGGCGTTGAAACAACAATGGCAAAATTTATTGGAACTGTTTGAACAAGAGTTAACTGGATATCCCCTGTGCCGGGAGGCAAATCTACAACTAGAAAATCTATATCTCCCCATTCAACATCTTTCAAAAACTGAGTTGTAACCTGCATTACTATCGGGCCTCTCCATATTGCAGGAGTATCTTCTGGTATCAAAAAGCCCAATGACATCAATTTTACGCCATATTTTTCAATAGGAACAATGCGTTTATCTTTTGTTAATTCAGGCCTTTGGTTTATTCCCATCATCATAGGAATGCTCGGACCATACATATCCGCATCCATAAGACCTACTTTTTTGCCCTGCTGAGCTAAACTGATAGCCAGATTTACGCTAAAAGTAGATTTTCCTACTCCACCTTTGCCGCTTGCCACCGCAATTATATTTTTTACGCCTTTTATTGGAGATTGCTCGTCAAAAGGATTATTTCCGTGTCCTTCTCCTTCTCCATGACTGCTTCCGCATCCGCAAGACCCGTCGCCATGCTCATGGCTTTCTTCGCTGCAGCCGCAAGAATCTTCATCTTCATCATGATAATGTCCGTGATGCGCTTCTTCATTGCCACAGCCGCAAGAACTTCCGTCATGATTAGAATCTTCGCCGCGTTCACATTCAACGTCTTTATGTTCTTTATCTTTATCAAATTTTTTACCCATAATGTCTCCTTAAGTTTGTTTTATTTATTATTTATAATTTATTTAGTCTTAAAATCTATTTAAACATTTATATAATTAAACATTTATATAATTAAACATCTATATAATTAAACATCTATATAATTAAACATCTATATAATTAAACATCTATATAATTAAACATCTATATAATTAAACATCTATATATATATATTAATAATATCATAAACATTTAAATTATTCAAGAACATATTCTTGAATCCTGTATTATTTAATTATCTTTAAACCCGTGCCTCTTCTGTTAACTTTTATTATTTAAACACCTTGCAAACAAATTTAATCATTTTGAAAAATACTATTATTTACTCTATTAATTTAGATTTAACAGCCCAACTTCCTCCTGTTAATATTTTCTCTTTAAAAGCATCCATAAAAGCGCTGACTGAAAATTCAGCTTTACCCGGTCCAGCTTCTCCATATCCTTCAGGCACGGGAAGATTATATTTATAATGAATTTCATGCCATTTTAAAAGCAATTTAATATAATATTCAAGAGGTGCCGATACATTTCCTAATTTTCCTAATTTGCTAGTTTTTTCAGGGCACCAGGTAGTATATCTCGGAATAATATTATGAGACATAAACAATTCTAATCCTTCCGCAGTAGATTTGATTGCTTCGTCAATCGTTTTAAAACCGTAAGGGTCGGAAAGCTCTATGCCTGCGACAAAATTAGGAATAACTCTGTAATCGCCAAAAACTTCTACCGCATCCAAAATTCTGCCGACCCAATTATCTCTGCCGATATATTTGTTTTTACCCGGACATAGTTTATCAAATAAATTTTTGTCCCAAACCTCAAAATTAGTATGATATATATATGCTCCTGCATTTTTTAGTCTTTTTAATTTATCTTTGTCATGTGCCTGAACAACTATTTTACTAATCCATTTTCCTTTAAATTTATCTTCAATTTTTTCAAGAAATCTGACATAGAAATCAACTTCATCATCTCCGTTAAATTTAACTTCGTCTATTATACTTCCTCCAGTTAAAGTATATGCTTTGGCTGTTGAATCCTCCGATAATGCAATAATACCTAAAGCATCTATTATATCGTTAATTGATTTAACTGCGGAATATTTTTGATTTATTTTCCTCTGATTAACATAATTGGAGTTCATATCGCAAAACATACATTCAAGGTCTTCTCCAAAATACTGGCACATTCTAAAAACCGCAAGGTATATCAAATACCCCCATTCTATTGTCGGAGCCAGATCCTTGACAGATTTGCCTGACGCGGTCGTTTTAGCCATATAAGACTTTTCTTCCGAAAAAACGACGTCGGCTATAAAATTATCGTTTAAATATAATAATGGCGTAATTTCTCCGTTATTTTCAATAAGTCTTACTTTATAAGGGGATGAATTGTGAATTCTTACGGATATTACAGTTCGTTTTAAAACAAAAGGACCGCCTGAAATTGCAATTTCTTCAGGATATTTTTTATTAAGCACTTCTTTGCCGTTATCAATATTAAACGAAAAAATAAAATAAGATTTGCTTGAAAAAGCAATATCCGGAGTCGCTTCAAAATGAATACCCTGCCTTAAAATATCTTCTTTAACAATTGCTTCAGAATTTATGTCGGCGCTAAAATCTCTAATATATGATTCTAATATTTTAAAATCAGGTTTTGTTGTATTATTAGTATTATTGATATTATTATTCATACATGTATTTTTAAAATTTATTTGATACTTGGTCATCGGCAAAACAATTTCATCTTAATAATTAATAAACATTGCAGACCTTAATCTTTCAAAATAAATATAATTTATTTATAATATTTATAATAGCTGACAACAATGATATACTAATTTAGTATAATAATTTGCGTAGATTATCACATATTAATTTAATATCTAGTTTAATATCTAGTTTAATATCTAGTTTAATATATAGTTTAATATCTTCATTTTTACATTATATTTATTATATTTTAACTTATATGAGGACTAATATCAAATGAAAAACATAAACGATTTTAATAAAATGAAATCTAATAATGAAAAAATAGCCATGATAACCGCTTATGACTTTGTTCAGGCTCAAATTGCCGAAGAAGCCGAAATAGACATTATTCTTGTCGGAGATTCTCTTGCTACCACCGTTCAAGGCAAAAACAATACGTTATCCGTAACAATTGAAGAAATTATATATCATACAGAACTTGTAAGAAGAGGAGCAAAAAATTCATTTATTGTTTCCGATATGCCTTTTATGTCTTATCAGACAGACGAAAAAGAAGCTCTTAAAAATGCAGGAAGATTTGTCAAGGAATCAGGAGCTAACGCAGTAAAAATTGAAGGCGGACTAAATGTAAAACAAACGGTTGAAAAAATTACTAGAGCCGGTATCCCCGTTATTTCTCATATCGGTTTAATGCCGCAATTCATCAATGTAATCGGCGGCTATAAAGTTCAAGGCCGGTTAGAATCGGAAATAGAAAAATTAGTTTTTGCCGCATCAGAGCTTGAAAAAGCAGGCTCTTTCATGATAGTTCTGGAAGCAATACCTGAAAATGCCGCCGATGCCATTCAGCATACCGTTAAAATCCCTACTATAGGAATAGGTGCAGGAAGATATACGGACGGACAGGTATTAGTATTCCATGATGCAGTTGGTATGCTATCTTCTAAGCCTCCTAAGTTTGTCAAAAAATATGCGGAAACAAGAAATATAATGACAAAAGCGTTATCGGAATTCAGAAATGAAGTTAAAGGCAATATATTTCCTTCATCCGATAATATTTATTAATATTATATTAATTATATTTGAATTGTATTTATTTAGTCAAAAACTATGGTTTTATTGCCGTATTCTATTATTCTGTCTTCAATAAATAATTTTACTGCTTTTGCCAATACCAATCTTTCTATTATCTTTCCTTTTCTTTTTAAATCGTCAGGGTTGTCTTCATGATTTATTCTTATAACATCTTGTTCTATTATAGGTCCGTTGTCTAATTTTTCATTAACGAAATGAGCAGTAGCGCCTATTATTTTAACGCCTTTTTCATAAGCCTGTTCGTATGGTTTTGCTCCCGGAAAGGAAGGTAGAAATGAATGATGTATATTTATAATTTTCTTTCCGAATAAATCAATAAAGTCTCCTGAAAGAATTCTCATATATCTTGCCAGTATAATAAAATCTATATTAAAATTTTTTAGTTTTTCAAGAATTATTTCTTCCTGTTTATCTTTACTAATATTTGATGGAACATATATAAAAGGTATTTCATAAAAATTTGCGACAGTTGATAAATTTGCGTGATTTGAAATTATACATATTATATTTAATAGAATATCACCAGCGCTTTTTTGCCATAAAAGTTCATTAAGACAATGGTCTTCTTTTGAAACAAACACAGCTGCATTCTTTTTAACAGAAACATCGCTTATTTTAAAATTAATATTAAACTCAGAGGCAATCTTTTCTATTTTAAATTTGATAGCGCGTATGCTTTTATTTAAATTTTCATTATTATCATTGTAATTGTAATTGTAATTCTTATTATTATAATTATTAACATAATTATTATTGCTAACATTAATATCAACATTATTATCATCGGCATCTAATTCAAAAACTATTCTCATAAAAAAATAAGGGATTAGCGATTTTGTAGAATGCTGGTTGGATTCAATTATATTAGCTCCGCTGTCAAAAAGAACTTTAGAAACGGAAGCTACAATGCCCTTTTTATCGGGACACGAGAATATTAAAACCGCTGTATTATTCATATTATTATGGACTTTATTGTGTAAGTGACCAATTTATTTTACCTTTTGCCCTTACATTTTTATGTTATTTCTCAATCAAAACTCCAACTTATTATCCTTTACTCTTTTAATGTCCGCTTCAACCATAAGTTCTATTAATTCTTTCATTGAAGTTTTAGATTCCCAGCCTAATTTTTCTTTGGCTTTTTTAGGATTACCGAGCAGTCTTTCTACTTCTGCAGGCCTATAAAGCTTTGGATCTATCTCAACATAATCTTGATAGTTAAGACCCACATAAGAGAATGCTATTTCACACATTTCACGAACTGTTGAAGTTTTACCGGTTGCAATGACAAAATCGTCCGGCGTATTTTGCTGGAGCATAAGCCACATCGCTTCAACATAATCTTTGGCATATCCCCAGTCTCTTTGAGCATCAATATTGCCAAGATATAATTTATCCTGTTTACCATATTTGATTTTAGAGACGGCGGCGGTTACTTTTCTTGTCACAAACTCTATGCCCCTTATAGGGGATTCATGATTAAAAAGAATACCCGCCGAGCCAAAAATATTAAAGCTTTCTCTGTAATTGATGGTAATATAATGTCCGAAGAGTTTAGCTACTCCATACGGACTTCTTGGATGAAATACGGTATCTTCGCACTGAATTGTTTCGGTAGTTTTACCAAACATTTCAGATGTTGAAGCCTGATAAAATCTAATATTGTTATTTACAATTCTAATAGCTTCTAGAACATTTACAACAGAAAAGCCCGTCACTTGAGTTGTTAATATAGGCTGCTGCCAGGAAGTGCCGACAAAACTTTGCGCGGCTAAATTATATACTTCGTCTGCTTTTGATAATTCTAAAGCTCTGATTAAAGAAGATAAATCAAGAGTATCTCCGTCAATAATTTTAACATCGTCCAATATATTTAAATATCTTAATCTCCATAATGTATCGGAGCTTCTCCTTGCAAGAAATCCGTAAACATTGTAGCCTTGTTCAAGCAAGAACTTAGAAAGATATGCTCCGTCCTGTCCTGTTATGCCCGTTATAAGAGCAGTTTTTGCCATAATAATTAATCCCTCCATTTTTTCTATTTATTTATTTTCTATTAATGCGATTTAACTCTCACTCTTATTCCTCCATTTTTTTTACAAAAATTGAGGATTTATACAATATTTATACAATAGAGTTAAAATTAATCAATAATTTAATTTATAATTTATAATAATTTAAAGAAAAATTAAAGAAAAATTTAATCTGTTCTTTATTATTTTACTTTTTTTATTTTTAAATAAATAAAAATAAATAAGAATAAATAAGAATAATGATTAAATAATAATCTTCTTAAATCTATTTTTTTAGTTTTTCTTTCCAGTAATTCAAGGTGTCCGCTAGAATTTGTTTAAGCGGTATTTTTGGCTCCCAGCCTATTATATTCTTTATCTTTTCATTACTGCCGTATACTCTTTTTTGTTCGTTTGGCCTTAATTTATTTTTATCAATTTCTATTTTAGCGTCAACGCCTGTTATTTCTAACATTATATTGATTATTGAGCGGATTGAGGTTTCAGTTCCTGAACATACATTAAAAGCATAGGAATAATAATTTTCAATATTTTTTATTTCTCCGGCGGCTTTTTTTGTTAATGCCTCTATTTTTGTTAATACATTTGTTTCTTTCAATATATTTGTTTTTGTTGATGTTTTTATGCCTAATTCTGTTTCTGTATCAATTTCTGATTCCTGTTCTTTGCATTTTATTCCTTTTTCCAATAATAATTTATAAGCATTAGCTACATCTCTTACATCTAAAAAATCTCTTGTTATGTCAATATTTCCTGCGCTTAAAACAGGTTTTCTTAAACCAAGCTCAATTTCAGCTATCTGCTTTGCAAAACTTGATACGACAAATCTTTCACTTTGATGTGGTCCTATATGATTAAAAGGTCTTGCTATTATAATTTTCATTTCTTCAGTTACAGACCACTGATAACACAGCGCTTCAGCCGCAACTTTGCTTACCGCATAAGGATTTCTGGGTTTTAACGGATAATATTCTGCTATAGGAAGTTTGTCTTCGTTAACAAGACCGTAAACATCGCCGGAACTTATATAAAGGATTTTACCATTAAAACCGTATTCTTTTAAAGCGCTAAATAAGTTATAAGTGCCAGTAAAATTAATATCAAAAGTCTCAAGAGGATTTTTAAAAGACTCGGGAACAAAACTTTGGGCGGCTAAATGGATTACTGCGTCAAAAGTAGGGGTATGAGATAGAATATCAGGTAATGATATAATGTCATTTGATGCTGTATTTTCTAAATTTATACCTGGCGGAGTATTTTCAGACACTACGGCAGATTTTATATTAAATTTTATATTTGATAATAAAAACAACTTTATTCTTTCAATATCTCTTAAGTCAATCGTGCCTTTTTCATCGGCTAACGGAACACAAATATGAGCTTGAGTTTGAGATATAGCTTGTTTTACATAATACCCGACAAAACCGGAAGCTCCTGTTAATAGAATATTCATAATAATTGAGTTAATTAATTATAAAATAATTAAGGGATAAAAAAAATAGACGACTTAATTTTAGACCGGCGTTTACGTTTAGGCGTTTACGTTTATTTACGTTTATATTTACGTTTAATAGTTTAATTTGATTTTAAATCGGCGTTGCCAATTTTTATATCGTTAAATTAATTTTTTTCAAATTATAACATTAATTTATTTAATACGCAAATTAACGGAGTATATGAAACAATATTAACTTTTTTGTGTATTATGGCAATAAATCAAATAAAAACGGTTTGACTGCCATTTATTCTGCCTTATAAAACAAAACTTGTCGGTAAATAAATTAAAAGTTAACAACAGGGATAAATTAAAAAAATAACTATTATTAAAATTCATTATATATTATTACAATTTATATATTATAGTAATTCGTTATCCATAATTCTGCAATATGATTTTATATTATGTGTCAAGGCAAAATGAAAATGTCCTAATTTAGATTACATTATTACCTTCATTTATGAATATAAACGGAGGTAATAATAGGACAAAAGGACATTATCATATTGCTGTAACATAGGATTTTATATTATGGTTTCCCGCGTAGGCGGAAATCCAGAGTTCTTAAAATATTACTATATATTTAATAATTTTTATTGCAGGATTATGGAATATATATTAATATATATTATTTATAATTATATTTATTAATTGTATAAACACATATTTAATTTAAAATTTAATATATATAATATTTAATAGTTACAATTTTACAAATTTAATAAAAGGAGACAACAAAATAATGAGAAAAATGACTGAAGATGATTTAAAATCCGCTTTTGCCGGAGAATCGCAAGCCCATATAAAATATTTAATATTTGCGGAAACTGCGGAAAAAGAAAATAAACCTAATCTTGCAAGAGTATTTAAAGCTATCGCACATGCAGAATTTGTTCATGCAAAAAATCATTTTAGAGCTTTAGGTAATATTAAAAAATCAGATGAAAATCTTGTCAGCGCTTATAACGGGGAAGACTATGAAATAGAGGAAATGTATCCTGTATTTAATGAAACTGCTAAATTTCAGAATGAAAAGCAGGCTGAAATTTCAACGCATTTTGCCTTAGAAGCAGAAAAACTCCATAGAGAAATATATAAAACAGCAATAGAATTAAATAAACAAAATAAAGATTTTACGGATCAAAATGTTTTTATTTGTCCTGTATGCGGGCATACGCACGTTGGAGATAAAGCTCCCGATAAATGTCCTATATGCGGAACTTCAAAAGATAAATATACTAAATTTTAATTTATATATTATTATATATAGCATATAATCATTTTATTTTACTTAAAAAATCATATTTATTAAAATTAAATGCAGAAATAACCGCCTTATTTTATTACTTAGTTATCCCCTCCTCTAAAAATAAAAAGAGGCTTTCTAATAGTCAACCACCCGCCGCTTATAGAAGCGGGGGCTTGAAAAAGCCGGTTGATAAGCAGGGATTAAATTATGTTTAATCAGCAGTTATCTAAGAGAACCTTTAAGGCACGCACATTAGGATATTGCGCA
>JAJYRF010000070.1 GCA_021794255.1 bacterium
AACCATGTTGCACCGACAATTCCGTCCGCTTCAGGGATTAAATCTTTCTGATCAACTTCAAAAATTGCCGCTGCCAAAGAACAGGCATAAAAATGAACTTTATTCGTACTTTTTAATGCTTTAACGATGTCATATAGATCTGTTGGAAGTCCGGCCTTAGCTAAATTTTCCTTAATTCTTTGCAATGAAGCATCAGGGTGATCTAATTTAATTTTTACGCCTTCTTTTGAAAGAAGCTTTACTGCCCAGTTGACACACAAAATACTAACTTCGTCATAAACCGCTGTTCCAAGATATGCAAATGCTAATCCTGTTAAGAGAATTAAGAGAATAGATAATTTCATAGAATAGATAATTTCACTTTACAATTAAAATTAAAAGCAATATAATTTATAAATATTTAAACAATAAATTCATTTATTGTTATTAATTATATTTGTATTTTGTTTTTTTATTTATTATATATAATATTTTTAAATACATACAAATAATTTATAATTTTAATAATTTATAATTATATAAATATAAGCAGCGCCTGATTAATAAATTTTAATAAATCTAATTTTTATTTTAAAATAAAAAACAAAATTTTATGTTGTCAAAATTAAACAAATTTTTTTCTTCGGTTAAATTAGCAATTATTTTATTTATACTAATCGCGGTAGTTTCAATAATCGGAACAATAATAAATCAGGGCGACACTATACCTCAATATAAAACTATATATGGCGATAATATTTTCCATATTCTATACTGGTTAGGATTTTTAAATATTTATAATTCCTGGTATTTTATCGGACTTGCTGCCCTGCTTATACTGACATTAATAGTTTCCTCGGCAAATAGAACGCCTAAAATAATTAAAGAAATTATCAATCCCGACTTATCTATTGATAATGCCTTGCAGAAAAAAAAATTTAAAGCAAAATATATATCTTTGCAATCATCTAAAAATCCTAAAGAAATACTGACTTATGCAGAAAAAATATTTGGAAAAAAATTCGGCAAACCTATTAAAGTTAAAGATACAAATACCAAAAAAAACACGGAAACTAATTCCTTATTCTATTCAAAAAATTCAATCTTCAGGATATCCCCGACTGTTGCACACCTTGGAGTGATTGTCGCTTTAGCAGGAGTATTTCTTGGCATAATTTTAGGATACAGATCTTATACAAATATAAAAGTAGGTGAAACTATTCATCATTCTTATTTATTAAAGAATAACAAGCCTGTTATTCTTCCTTTTAAAATTAAATTAGACAATTATGTAACAAAATATTATAAAAACGGGGTGGTCAAATCATATATAAGCACATTGACTATTATGAAAAAACATATCAATATTTTGACTACAACTATAAGGGTCAATCATCCGCTTATCTATGACGGAATTACTATTTATCAGGCAAGTTACGGTCACTATAAACCGACTGCGGCACAAATATTAGTATTAAATTTAAAAAATAAAAATAAAAAAACTTTACTGTATGCCGCACCCGGAAAAATATATAATTCAAAAATTAATAATATAAAATTTTCATTTAATTTTTTTAAAAAATCAAAGAAAAATAAAATTCCGTTTTATATCTCAATAATTAAAAATAATAAAAAAGTTGGTCAGCCGCTTAAATTTAAAGAATATTCTATTAAAACAAAAAAAGGAAATATGCCTCTTATTGTTACAAAATATGGCAATAATATAGCTTTTATTTTTGCAGGAGTAAAAACATTCTACTATAGCGGCGTTGAAATTACAAAAAATGTTGATACCGATATTGTCTGGATAGGCTCTGCAATTTTGATTTTTGCTTTATTTTTTTCTTTTTTCTTTAACCAGCAATCATTATGGATTAGAGTTGCTCCTTTTGAACCTTCTGAAAAAGATAAAACAAATAAAATTGAAATATTAGCTATTCCGCATAAAAAATTTGCCTCATTTTATTCTATGATTGATAAAAACATAGAGGAATTTAAAAAAAATATATGACATTAATCGGAGATGTATAAAAAATGATTCACATCAATGCTTCAATATTAGACGGTTCTTTTTATTTTACTATATCTTTGCTTATGATAATAGCAAGCTTTATAGGATATTTTTTATATATGTTCACTGTAAATAAATTAATTTCTACGGCCTCTTTCGCAGTGGTGGTTGCGGCATTCGCTTTGCAGACTTTTGCCTTTATTATAAGATGGCGTTACTCGTATCAAATAGGAATATACATACCACCGCTTATAGATCTATACGATTCTTTAGTTTTTTTTGCCTATGTTATTTTATTCGGTTTCATTTTATTGAAATTATTTTATAATTTTGATTCGCTCGGCTTTATTATGACATTTATAGCTATGGCTTCGCTGGCATTTGCGACAATTAGTCCTTTAGCCACAAGCGCAATAGAACCTTTTATTATACCGGCTCTCAGAAGCTATTGGCTGTTATATCATATAATATCATTGTTTTTAGCTTATGGGGCCTTTGCCGCATCATTCGGAATAGGCATATTATTTTTAATAAAGTATAAACAAATAGACAATTCTAAGCAAAGCAAAAATATAAATAAAGCTATCAATAAAGGTAATCTTTTAAAGTTTTTGTCAATTTTATTCTATCCTTTTATATTGCTTTACAGGCAGTTCATAAAGCTCAGTCCTTCAATTGAAATTTTAGATGAAGCTATTTATAAAGTTGTAGTATTTGGTTTCCTATTTCTTTCAATCGGAATTGTTATTGGAGCAGCATGGGCAGATAATGCATGGGGCGGTTACTGGAGCTGGGATCCTAAAGAAACATGGTCGTTAATTACATGGATTACTTATGCGATATTTATTCATGCAAGACTAACTAAAGGCTGGAATGAAAAGAAAATGGCATGGATTGCTGTAATCGGATTTGCAGTAGTGATATTTTGCTATCTAGGCGTCGATTTAATTATTCCAGGGTTACATTCTTATGCAACGCCGGGGTCAGCGCCGATATTATAATGCAATTAAAAATTATATTATATGCCGATAGAAATTTATAGTTCTGGATGAATTTTAGAATGAGTAAAATATTACTTATAAAATTATAATTTTAATAACTAATTTCCAATTTTTTTATTTTTTCCTGCAGGCAAATAAACTGTGACGTCTGTGCCTTTATTTTTTATTGATTTAATATCTATAAAGCCGTTATGCTCAAAAATAATTTTTTGAGAAATTGCAAGTCCAAGACCTGTTCCTTTTTCTTTAGTGGTAAAAAATGGTTCAAACAATTTATCTTTATCTAAATCTTTTTTGCTAATCCCCACGCCGTTATCGGATAAAATAATTTTGATAAATTTGGGACTGTTTCTTTCCGCATCAATCCTTGTGGTTATTTTGATAAATCCTTTATTTTTATTTTGAATAGCAACAATAGAATTTTTTATTATATTTAAAAAAACTTGTTTTAAAGCGCCATCTGAAGCAAATATTTCAGGAAGACTCGGATCAAATTCTTTAATAAATTTTATATTTTTATCTACATTCATAGCAGTTTCTATCTCAATTATTTCATTTATAATTTTATTTACATTTATCATTTCTGCATTGATTTTATGATTTTTAGATAAAGCTAATAAATCTTCTATTAAAAAATTAATCCTATTTATTTCTTTAACAATTATTTCTGTAAACTGCGTTAATTCTTTTAAGTTTTCAGGAAGTGAATCTTGTTCTTCAATAATTTTTTTCTTCAAATATGAAGCGGAAGCCTTTACTCCGCCTAAAGGATTTCTGATTTCATGCGAAATTTCAGCTATAAATCTTGAAAAATTCTGTAATTTTTCTTCATTTCTAATAATATTATCCATTTCTTTAAACCTTGTTATATCTTTCATGGATATAAGTATATAATATTGCTCGCTATAATTAATCTTAGTTATCTCAATGATTATTAATCGTTTATTATTTTGTCTATTATTGTTATAAAATTCAAAATCAAAATCAATAAAACCTTCCCCTGTTTTCGCGACTTCATTAATCTTAGCTATAATATACTTATTATTATGAAAAAATTGGCCTGCATTCAAGTGATTAGCATAAGAATCTGAATATCCGGTGAGTTCTTGCGCAGCGATATTTAAAAATTCAATAGTTAATTTTTCGTTAAAAAGAATTATTGAATAATTTATGTTATTTAAAATAAAATGAAATTTATTTTCCATAATAAGCCAACTTAATAATATACCAATTTAATTCAATATAATATCCTTCTTGATTAAAAAACAAATTTTTATCAATGTTTTAATTAACCAAGTAATTAACCAAGAAGGATATTATAATAATTATTATAAATTTATACTTTAATAAATAATTGAATTCTTATTATAAATTATAACCTGATTCTTCATGCTGAGTAATATCAAGACCCATTGCTTCCTGTTCTTTATTTACTCTTAAGCCCATAAATTTATCTATCAGTTTAAATATTATAAAACTCATTATAAATGAATAACCTGCTACTGAAACAACTGTAATTAATTGTATCACAATCTGATGAGGATTTCCGTAAAATAATCCTCTGCCGGCAGGATTTATAAGGGGATCCGCAAATAAACCCGTTGCAAGCGCTCCCCATGCTCCTCCTATAGCGTGAACATTAAAAGCATCTAAAGAGTCATCATAACCAAGTTTAGGTTTTACAAATACTACCATAGAATAACATAAAACACCAACTACAAGCCCTATAACAATAGCGGCTAAGGGATTAACAAATCCTGAAGCAGGCGTTATAGCAACAAGACCTGCTACAGCGCCGGAAATCATACCTAATGTTGTAGGTTTTCCGCTGTAAATCCATTCTGCAACCATCCAGCTGATAGCTGCCGCTGCGGTAGCCGTATTCGTAACAAGAAAAGCCGAGGCGGCAAGACCGTTAGCTTCCAATGCGCTGCCTGCGTTAAAACCAAACCATCCGAACCATAATAAAGCGCCGCCTAATATTGTATATGCCAGCTGATTCGGCTGAATAATATTTTCTTTCATATATCCTTTTCTTTTACCAAGAACTAAGGCTCCTGCAAGACCTGCTACACCTGAGTTTATATGAACGACTGTTCCGCCCGCAAAATCCAAAGCGCCCATTTTTTGAAATAATCCGCCGATACCCCACACGGATTGTGCCACCGGAGCATACACTATTGTAACCCATATTATAGTAAAGACTACCCAAGAAGAAAATTTTATTCTTTCTACTAATGAACCGCTAATCAATGCAACTGTTATTATAGCAAACATTAATTGAAACATAACATAAATAAAAGAAGGGATTGTTTCGTCATATCTTGAATGCTGATTTACACCCATTACAGCTAAACCTAAATACTTAAGATTACCTATAATGCCAAAAAAAGCATCAGGTCCGAAGGCCATAGAATAATCCCATAATATCCATACAATACTGACGGTACAAATGGTTATAAAACTTAAAGATATTGTATTTAAAACATTTTTTTTCCTTACCATACCGCCGTAATAAAATCCTAATGCAGGGGTCATTATCAATACAAGAGCTGTAGACGCCAAAACCCATGCTATATTACCTGGAACAAACTTGGGCGTTTTAGCGGCTGCCGCAAATACCGGCGTAACCCAACTGAATAGAACTAAAAACAACCCTCCCAGAACCGTTAAAATTCTGTTAATTTTATTCATAATTATTCTCCAGATTGATTATATAATATAATTAAATATTATGATGACTTATATTAAACTACTTATAATAATTATAAGTAGTTTAATTTTTAAAATATTAATAAATAAATTAAAAAATAAATTAAAATCAGTTAGATTGCAGAATCTCCTTTTTCTCCTGTTCTTATTCTAATAGCTTCTTCTACGGATGAAATAAATATTTTCCCGTCTCCGATATTTCCGGTTTTTGCTGATTTTTCAATAACTTCTATTATACTCGGAATCATTTCGTCGGAAGTTATTATTTCAAGTTTTGTTTTAGGCACAAAATCAACTCTGTATTCAGCTCCCCTGTATAGTTCCGTATGACCTTTCTGTCTGCCGAAACCCTTAACTTCGGTTACAGTTATGCCATGAATACCGATTTTGTTTAATTCCTCTTTAACATCGTCTAACTTAAAAGGCTTAATTATTGCCTCAATTTTTTTCATTTTTTTCACCTCCTCCTTTTTCTAATTTGATAATTTTTAAAAACAATTAAATTTTTTAAAAGCAGCTACAAATTTAATAATATATTAAAAAATTTAATGTATTTTGTTGAATAAGCCTGCGGCGCGCCTTGTTAATTGAGACTCAAATTATAATCTAAACTGCCCCGAAATTTTAATTATTAAAAATATTGATTAATTATAAATTATATTCAAAAAATTCTTTTTATATATTTGCAATAATAATGCCAAATTTATAATTTTAATACTTAATAATACTCGGTATTACTTTTATATTTATTTTTTATTTTCAATATTTATTTATATTTGGCTGGAATAAGAGTAAATATATTATTTGAAGGCGAAGATTGGCAAAGAATTATTCAGATTTATTTTTAAATAATACTAAAAATAATAAATAAAAAATTAGAAATAAAAATTGCCTATTAAATTAAACTAAATTAAATTATTTTTTATCAGAAATATTGCATAAAAAATAATCATTTTAGTTTTTTAAAAAATTATTGAATAAATTTTAGGCATTTACTCTTTAATTTTAGCGCTAATGTTATGAATATTACTATCAATATTCAATAAAATTATTCTATTATAAAGATTTCTGCGGGACATGCCTATTTTTTTGGCAGTGTTTGAAATGTTAAAATTATTTTCTTTTAATTTTACCGTTATATAATCTCTCTCAAATGCTTCTTTTGCTTTTCTTAAAGAATTAATATCAACATATTTGTTTATCGTCTTATTATTTATATCTGCAGGTATATTATTGTTTTCTAATTTACTATTCCTTTTATCATTACTATCATCATCATTGTTATTGCCGCACTCTTCGATGTTTATTTTTAATTCATCTGCTATATCCTGTTTTGTTATTTTGCCGCCACCATGCATTATTGTAAATCTTTCTATAATATTTTTTAATTCCCTTACGTTGCCTGTCCATAAATAGTTTTTAAAAAGCTCCATTACATCATCTTTTGCATTATCTTCTGCATTATTTTGAATAGCTATACATAATTTTTGTTTATTGTTATGATTAAATTTGTCAATAAAATAATTAATAAGCACCGGTATATCTTCTTTTCTTTCTCTCAACGGCGGAATAAAAAAAGGTATGACGTTCAGCCTGAAAAATAAATCGCTCCTAAAATTGCCTTTTTTTATCTCATCCTCAAGATTCTTATTTGTTGCTGCAATAATTCTAGTATTGACTTCTACGGTAGATTCTCCTCCGACACGCTGAAATTTATTATCCTGCAAAACTCTTAAAATCTTTGACTGCATTCTTAAACTCATATCGCCTATTTCATCAAGAAAAAGAGTTCCTCCGTCTGCAAGTTCAAACTTGCCTTTTTTACGTGCTAAAGCACCTGTAAAAGCTCCCTTTTCGTGACCAAACAGCTCGCTTTCTATTAAGTCTTCCGGAACAGCGGCGCAATTAATGGCAATAAACGGTTCTTCTAACCTTAAACTATTAAAATGCAGGGATTTGGCAACTAATTCTTTTCCAGTCCCGTTTTCCCCTGTAATTAAAATAGGAGCATCGGAAACTGCTGCTTTTAATATTCTGCTTTTTAAATCTTTAATTTTATCTGAATTGCCTATTAATTCATCTTCATATCCTAATGTACTCTGTGCAAGAGTAATTTTTTTTTCGTTTAACTCATTAAATTTTATCGCATTTTCAATGGTTATAAGAACCCTGTCTAAAGAAAGAGGTTTTTCTATAAAATTATAGGCACCCATTTTTATTGTTTTAATTGCCGTATCAATATCGGAATGTCCTGACATCATTATTACGGGAATATTTTTATTAATTTTAGCCATAGAATTTAAAATATTAATTCCATCGCTGTCGGGCAGCCAAATATCAAGCAATACGACATTTGGCAATTTTTCTGAAAAAATTTTAAGACCTTCTTCCCCGAATTCTTCGGAAATTACACTGTATCCTTCGTCAATAAAAATACCTTCAAGAGATTTCCTTATGCTTTCCTCATCATCTATTATAAGTATAGATTTCATTGAAATAACCTTATTAATATCCTTTTATATTTTTATATTATATATTTTGCTCGCTTATTAATTTTAATTTGATAATAAACTCTGCGCCGCCTGGAATATTTTCTGCATATATTGTTCCGTTATTTTCCGTAATAATATTTCTAGTTATGGCAAGTCCAAGACCCGTTCCGCCTCTTTTTGTAGAAAAATAAGGTTCAAATATATTTGCAATATTTTCTTCTTCAATACCGGACCCCGTATCGGATATTTTAATTAATACAATCTGCCCTGTCTGCTCAAATAAAGTTTCTGCCTCAATAAAATTATTGCAATTTTTCTTTCCGTCTTTACAATTCGCATTAATACTATAAACTGCATTATCTAATATATTTATAATAGCCCTTTTAATCTGTAATTTATCTATGTAAATTAACGGCATATCTTTACTAAAATTTTCAATAAATTTTATATTTTTATGGGCATTTCTGTAAAAAGAAAAGGATTCTTTTATTAATAAATTTATATCGGCATAATTAAAATTTGCTTTGGGCAGCCTTGCGTATAAAGAAAATTCATCTACAAGACCTTTTAAATCATCAACTTCTTTTATTATAATATCAACAGAATCGTTAAATATTTTATTATTATGTTCAAGTTTGTCTCCGAATTTTCTTTTTAATCTTTGAGCAGATAATTTTATCGGCGTTAAAGGATTTTTTATTTCATGCGCCATTCTTTTAGCAACTTCTTCCCATGCCGCTATTCTTTGAGCTTTCATCATATCTGTCGTATCATTAATAACAATAATAAAACCTATATAGTCATTTTTTTCATCTTTCATTACTGTAACATTAATAATATAAACATGCAGCTTATCGTTTATATTTAATTTTATTTCTTTTGTAATACTTTCTTCTTTATTATTTTTAGCAAGATTTTTTATGACTTCTCTTATTTCCAAAAAGGTAATCTTGCTAAAAACATCTTTATAATTTTTATTTGCTGCTTCTTGAAAATTAACTTGAAACATATGTTCGGCTGCATTGTTTATAATCTTAATCTTTCCTGAAGAATCAATAGTAATAACGCCTGTACCTATATTTTTTAAAATAATTTCCATATATTTTCTTCTTCTTTCTATTTCTATATTGATATTTTTAAGATTTAAATTAGCATCTTCAATAATCTCCTTATTTTTCTTAAGATCTTTAGCCATATTGTTAAATGAACTTATAAGCATGCCTATTTCATCGTTAGACTCAGAATTAATATTTATATCTAATTCGCCTGTAGCTATTTTTTCGGTACCTTTAACAAGATCTATTACCGGTTCTGTTATCTTTTTGGAAAGATAAAACCCAACCCATATAGAAATAAATAAAATAAGAAGAGTAAAAGTAGAAAATAAAATAAAATAAGTTGTCTCGATAGGATTTTTTAAGAATCCTATCTGCCAATATTTGACATAAAAATGCCTGATATATTCAGCCATTTTGTTTATTTTATGCAATGATTTATGCGTGTTATGATGCTTCACGATATTTTTAATATATTTGCGATTATTTATATAATTTGCTATTTTTAATGAATCTCCTATAATTTTTTCAATGCTTGGAACATACCATTTGTTTATTCCGTTGGCAAAAAATCCTGCGGCAATTATAACCGCAAACATAAAAAAAGACGGGATAAGGCTTACCAGCACAAATAAAGCAACAAGCTTAGAGCGTAATTTTGAACCCGGTATATTTTGTCGTTTATCTAAAAAAAGTTTTATAATATTTCTTATAATCAAAAACAGCATTAAAAGAAATAAAATTATCGTTATATTTATATATGCATAAACTATAATTTTTGAAGTTACGGAAACATCTGAAAACGAAAGCATTCTTGTTTCTATAAAAGTAGAAATAATGACTAAAGATATACCGATAAATATAAAAATTATTTCTCTTTTAATGCGCATTGTTTCTGTCGGCTTATTTTTCTTGTCCATTATTTATAAATAATATGAATTTTTTATATAAATTTTTCAATAATATATTAAAATAATATATTACTTTACAGTCCTTATAAAAATAGCGGTGATTTACGCTATTATAAATATAATTATTATATATAATTTATATTTTAGCATACCTATTACAGGATTAAGGGCATAATAAAAACTTGCCAAATAATTGAATTTGTAATAAAATATAGCTTATTTAATCATTATACAATAATTAATATATACAATAAATCTCAATATTAATCCGATATTATATTATTATATTATTAATAGATGAAAATACTTGTACTTGGCAGCGGAACATCTACAGGAGTACCGTTAATAGGTTGCAATTGCGAAGTATGTATTTCGGACAATCCTAAAAACAAAAGATTAAGGCCTTCTATATTTATCCAGGAAAATGGGGTAAATTGTCTCATAGATACCACTCCCGATTTAAGAACCCAAGCGTTAAAATATAATATTCTTAAAATAGACCTTGTTTTATATACTCATACACACGCCGACCATTTATTCGGAATTGATGATTTAAGAATGTTTAACTATATTAAAAAAGGGCCTATCCCGATATATGCGTCAGAAAAAGATATAAACACTATAACAACAAGATTTGACTATATTTTTAAAAAAAAAATGCAATCAAGCAAACCTGATTTAATACCAAATATTATAATAGATAATAAAATTAATTTTAATAATATAAATATTCAAGCAATACCCGTATTCCACGGTAATCAAATAATAAACGGCTATAGAATTAAAGATATGGCATATTTGACCGATGTTTCAAAAATACCTGAAGAATCTTTAGAATTATTGCGCGGAGTTAAGGTTCTTATGATCGACGCTCTAAGATATAATGAACATCCTACGCATTTAACGGTAGACGACGCTATTAAAATATCAAATATGCTAAAATCCGAAACCACATATTTAATGCATATGGGGCATAAAATTGAATACGAAAAATTATCTGCCGATTTACCTCCTAATATTGTCCCATCTTTCGATGGTCTTGAATTTGAAATTTAAAAAGTGTTTAATTGATATAAAAATTTTAAACCTTTTATCGTCCATAAACCGTCAATTATTTTTAAACCTTTTATTTTACATTTATCGGCAATTATATTAGACAGTCCTCCCGTAAAAATAACTCTGCATTCTTTTTTATTATACTGCTTCCGTATTTCTTTTATAAAACCTTCTATCAGGAAAATAGTACCGTATAATAATCCTGCCTGAATTGATTTAACAGTATTATTCCCTATCAAAGGTATAATAGACATAATAATATTTTTATTGTTTTCTAAATTATAGGCAACTGCATCTACATCTATCAAAGGAAGAGATGCTGTTTTTTTATTTAAACAAACAGCTAAGGTTTTTATGCCCGGAAATATGACACCGCCTTTGAAATTTCCATTTTCATCAATAATATCAATTGTTAATGCGGTTCCTATATCAACTATAATTTGGAATTCTTTATTTAAATGGTAAGCATAACTTGCATTAACAAGACGGTCTGCGCCTAATTTTTCAGGATTTTCAACAGTTATATTAATACCTGTTTTAGAAGCTGAAGAGATAAAAATTGCATTACAATTCAATAGTTTGCTAAATGATTCGTAAAATTTATTTTGGGAAGGAACTACCGAAGAAATACAGGCATTTTTTACATCATCAATATTAATGCCGTCGTCTGAAAACAATTTGCGTAATGCGCAAAAAATATCGTTATTTGAAAATATTTGAGAAGTTAAAATTCTATAAACATGAACTATATTTTCATTGTCATCATAGCCGCCGTTGAAATTATTATAAATCCCAAATACCGTATTCGTATTGCCTATGTCGCAAGATAAAAACATATATTTATTAATATATACTAATTAAATTATACTAATACCGTCAGTTCGCCGGATATCACTTTTTCCAATTCATTTTCTCCGGTTTTTATCAATAATGCTCCCTTAGAATCTATGCCAACAACCTGACCTTTAATTTTATTATTTTCAGTATTTATTTCTACATCTTTCCCTATCATTCCAAAATATTTTTGATAAGATTGTAAAATTGACGATAAACCTGTGGAGAGAAATGTTTCGTAGTATCTCTCAAATTTATTAAGAAAACTTATTATTAAATTATTTCTGTTTATCAGCATATCATCAAGATCATCATCTTTATTAATCTTTTTTATTTTCATTTTTTCAATATATAAAGACGTTGCAACATTTTTTATATCTTCAGGTATATCTTCTTCTTTAAGGTTTACATTGATGCCTATTCCTACAATAATATATTCTATTATTTTATTCTTAGTGCTCATTTCCGTTAAAATTCCCGAAACTTTTTTTGAATTTATTAAAATATCGTTAGGCCATTTAATTTGCGGAGTAATAGAAGAAATTTCTTCTATAGATTCGGCAGCCGCTACTGCTGCCAGAATAGTCATACCATGAGCGATTTCAGGACTGAACTTAGGTTTTAATATAATAGACATATATATATTACAAGCCTTAGGCGAAGTCCATATTTTTCCGTTTCTGCCTTTTCCTTTATCTTGAGTATCGGCAATAACTACGCTGCCGTTTTTAGCATTTTTTGCAGCAAGTTCTCTCGCCATTGAATTTGTTGAACCTACTTTTTCTTCATAAAATATATTTTTACTGATAAAATTAGTTTTAAGATGTTTTTTTATCTCAAAAATATCAATATAGTCTAAATCATTAATAACGTCCATAATTATAAATTATCCTCCAAATAAAATTTAAAGAAATCAAATAAAATTTAAAGAAAAGTCAATCGGTTTAACAGCATTGGTCAAAGAACCCATAGAAATAAAGTCAGCCTGAGTTTTTTCGGCTATGTCCCTTAAATTTTTTATAGTAACATTTCCTGAAATTTCAACAATAGCATTTCCATTAATTAATTTTACCGCTTTTTGCATTTCTGCAATGCTCATATTATCAAGCATTATAATATCCGCTTTTCCTTCTATAGCTTCTATAACCTGTTCAACAGAGTTTACTTCAACTTCTATTTTTTGATTAAATCCTACATTATAACTTCTTATCATTTCTAAAGCATTTTTAATTCCACCAGCAAGCTTTATATGATTATCTTTAATTAAAATGCCCGATGACAAATCAAATCTATGGTTATATGCTCCGCCTACATTTACTGCATATTTTTGAAGAATACGCAATCCCGGAAGCGTTTTTCTTGTATCAAGGACTTTCGTTTTAAGACCTGAAAGTTCATTTACAGCAAGATTAGAAGCTGTTGCAATCCCTGAAAGAAATTGAAGAAAATTAAGCGCCGTTCTTTCACCGTATAAAATAATATCGGATTTAGCTCTAATAGAAATAATTTTTTGAAATTTGGTTAATTTTTCGCCTTCTTTTGCAAAATAATTAATTTCATAATTGTTTTTGCTTAATATGTCAAAAACCAATGAAAAAATATTTAAGCCGCAGATTATACCTTCTTCTTTTGTTATAACCTCGCATTCAATCTGCGGATTATATCTGCTTGCAATAGCGTCTGTAGTAATGTCCGAACCTTTTATGTCTTCGGCTAACGCATTTGAAACTAAAGAAATTACCGAGGTATCAAATATTTTCATTTTTAATTTTATCAATCTCTTCTTTTATTAATTTTTCTGCAATTTCAGGCAATATGTTTTTAATATTTTCAACTATTTCAGGCTTTATATCGTTAATCATATCGTCTATCGATTTTTTTAAATATTCATCTATTTTACCAAAAATTTCATTATTTAGAAACTCCAATTTTATTTCCCCTCCTTTATATTCTTTATATTTTTCATTAGTATTATCTTTAAAATTAGCGATGCCATTGTCATCGTCGCGGTTAGATTCTGTAATATCGTAAACTTCAGGTATATTTATATTAAATTCTGTTTCATTTGCCAAATTAGACTCCAGTAAACTTACATCTGAAGTATCCGCATCGTCCGCATTTGTATTTTCTTCGTTATTATTATTTATAAAATTTAAACTGCGGATATTATCGCTATCTCCAATATCTTCATTTATAATAATGTTAGATATATATTCGTTAATTTTATTATCATTATCATCGTCGCTGTCTTCATTATACCCTTCTTTTTCAATCGGGGCATTAATAAAATCTACCTGCTGATTTTCTGACATTTCTCTATCTTCATAATTAATTCCTGCTTTAATATTCTTAATACTTTCAAATTTAGGCTGCATAACCTCCGATACGGCGATTTTTTCTGCAGTATTATCGTTATCGGCAGAAATAATATCTGATTTACTTAGTTTCTCGTCATTAAAATTATTAAGGGTATTATCATTTATTTTATCATTCTCTTTATTCTCTTTATTTAAATTTTGAAATTCTTTAAAAATATTATCGTCCTTAAAAAGATTTTCGAACGCTTCGCTTAATTCGGCAGAATCCTGTTCCAAATCTGCATTCATCGAAATATTGTCATCATTTACGATATTTTCGGTCAAGTATTCTAGTTTTTTAGATTGAATATTTTGATTATTATCGTCTTCAGATTTTTTTTCAAATTCTGCAATATCATAAATTTTATCTTCAATAATATTTAAACCTAAAGACCGTTTTATTTTATTAATAAAAGTTTCTTTATCAAAAGGTCTATATATAAAACCGCTTAAACCTTCTTCTACAAAAAGTTCTCGTTCTTTATTCGGCAGGTCTGAAGGGGCAGCCAGCAGAACAGGTAAGTCAGAATATAAGCTGTTGTTTTTTATTTCTTTTATCATATTGTAGCTGATTGCATTGCTTATATTATAATTAATAATAATAATTGATGGAATGCTTTTATTTAGAACAGCAATCAGGGAAGAACCATCATAAAGAGGAGTTATTTTAAATTCAGGATTATTTAAAAAAATCATCGAAACCGTTTTTTGCATTGCATCGCTATCATCAACATACAATATTTCGTAAGGCATGGAAGTTTCTCCTTATATAAAAGGCAAAACTAAATATAGAAATTTAGTTATTAAAATTGATTTTATCTTACTATTAATAATCTTTAAATAATTATAAAATGCTATCATTAAGATAAAATTATTCATATTATTGATATTATATATTAATGCACATAATATAAATATAATAAAATATCATAATACCTTAATCCTGCAATAGATAGTTCCTACCGCAGGATTAAGGTAACAATCATAGCTTTAAACATAGCTTTAAATTAAAGTATAATTTTGATATACTTATAAAATTGACGATATATATTGTTAAATAATAATATTTTATCATTTATAATCATAATTTTAATATTATTATTATAAGTAGTCAATAATTTATTATTATATTCTAAAATTAATGAATTGAATCTTTATCGCAATAATTACAATCAAATAGTTAATTTAATTATCTTTTTAATTTAATATATCTTTAAATTATGTCTTTAATAAAAATGAATTGAATCTTTATCGCAATAATTACAATTAAATAACTAATTTAATTATCTTTTTAATTTAATATATCTTTAAATTATGTCTTTAATAAAAATGAATTGGATCTTTATCGCAATAATTACAATCAAATAGTTAATTTAATTATCTTTTTAATTTAATATATCTTTAAATTATGTCTTTAAAATTAT
>JAJYRF010000041.1 GCA_021794255.1 bacterium
AACCTTCGGATATCAACGGCATATCGCATTTTATAGAGCATATGCTTTTTAAAGGGACTAAAAAACGCTCATATTTAGATATTGATAAAGAAATTGATATTATGGGCGGCGCATTAAATGCTTTTACTGGAAATGAATTGACTTGTTTTTATACAAAAGTTTTAGCAAAAAATTATGAAAGAGCTATTGATTTGCTTACAGATATAATGTTTAATTCATTATTTTCGGCAAGCGAAATTGAAAAAGAAAAGCTAGTCGTGCTTCAAGAAATTATGGGTGCGCAGGATGACCCTTACGATTATGTCCATGACCTGTTTCATAAAGATTTTTACGGCAATTCTTTATACGGAAATCCTATACTTGGAACTGCCGAGACAATTCAAGGTTTTGACAGAAATAAAATTATTAAATATTTTAATGAATATTATATACCTAAAAATATTATAGTATCGGTGGCAGGAAATATAGACCATAATAAAGTGGTTGAATCAATTGATAAATTTATAAAAAAATTTTATAAAGAAAACAATAAAGCCGAACTAAATAATAGCAGTGTAAATAATAATGCAATCGCTGACAATTTGGGTAATCTAAACTGCGCAAATAAAAAAATATCAAAAAATTACGGTGAATTTTTTCATAACAAAGAATTAGAGCAAATTCATTTTGTGATTGGATTTGACGGGATTAAGAAAACAGATAAAGAATATTATGTTATGGAAATTTTAAATACCGTTCTAGGAGGGTCTGTTAGTTCCCGCCTATTTCAAGAGGTAAGAGAAAAAAAAGGATTGGCATATTCTATTTATTCTAATAGCGTTTTTCATAAAATGGACGGCTATTTATCAATATACGCCGGAGTTGCAAATGATAAATTTAATACGGCAAAAGATGTTATTTTAGATATTGTTAATGAATTAGCCGAAAATAAAATTAGTGCGGATGATATATTAAATGCAAAAAAACATGTCTCGGACAGTTTTTTGCTTGGATTAGAGTCGTCAAGCAATTTAATGACCCGAAATGCTTTAAATGAAATATATTATAAAAAATATATTTCAAAAAATCAGGTATTAAAAAAAATAGAAGCTGTAAATGAAGATTTAATATTTAATCTGATTGCAAAAATATATTCAGGCAAAAGAAATGTTTTAATAACTGTTCTTGGTAAAGACAATAATTAATTACTCTAATAAAAATAATGAACTAACTCAAATCAGTTTTATATTATAGTATATAATTTATATTACAATATATTACAAATAAAATGCGGCATTTTATTAGCTAAAAATTTTAGACGGAATATTATTGAAAACTAATAAATTAAATTATTTTATATATTTTATATTATTATGAGCCAGCCGGATGTTTATTATCCTAAATCTTACGATATAACTTATAGAATCGGTTATGTTGTCGGATTTATGGGAATTTTGATATTTGTGTTTTCATATATTTTTAACAGTTTAAATTATATATTGCTTGGACTTGCAATATTTGAAGCAGGCACTCTGCTTTCAGGAACATTTCTTCTTGTTTGGAGAAAAGAAGTTAAGATTTTTATCCTTTCATGCATTATAATGGGAATTATTCTTAGCGCGGTTTCTTTTTACTTTTTTAATTTTAATGCTTTATTTAAAGAGATTTCAATTATAGTTTCAATAGGATTTGTATTAGCCGGTTTAGGAGGATTATACGGCAAAGAAGCGTATTGTTTTCATTTTTACGAAGGATGGATATTGTTATGGTCATTTCCAATATTAATATTATTAAATCTTATTGTATTTATTTCAAATTATCAATCAAATCCCGCCGTCCATTTAATTTTTAGCATAATATATTTTTTTATTATGCTCCTTGCTTTATCTTTTTTAATAAAAAAAATTAAACAGCCGCTAATGCAGTACTGTCAAAATTAAAATTAAACCTCAATTTATATCTGTATATTTAATATACTTAGACGATTACTATTTTATTTATTAATTTATCAGATTAATTTACCCGTATGATGTTTAATTTTATAAATTTAGTATTTATATGTTTATAATTTTAAATTTAATTTATTTAATTTATTTAATTTATTTAATTTATTTAATTTATTTAATTTATTTAATTGATAAATATTTTATTAATAATTTATCGACTTAAAATAAATAAATAATATTATATAAAAAAATGATAAAGATTAACTGGAATACATAATTTATGCAAGAATATTATCTTAACTTGCATTATTTAATTGACTTATGACTATCAAGTCATTATAATAATTTTAAATATACTTAATAAAATGTTATTAAATTAAACAGAAAATAAAATATTAATTTTTTATATAATATACCTTAAATTACAGTTAGAAATTTATTTTTAAGGATATATTAAATTATTTTAAATTAATTATAAAATTTTTTATTATTTTAAAGAAGTATAATTTTTCATAATACATAAAAACAGCAAATAATAAACAATAGTATAAATGACTGAAGAAGAATCTATAAAAATAAATAAATTTGATTGCATTTTAATATCGGCAAGGAAAATTATAGAACAAGAAGGGTTTTCTGATTTTACTATGGATAAATTGGCTCACAATGCCGGTATCGCAAAAGGAACGGTTTATTTGTATTTTAAAGACAAAAACGATGTGCTGGAAAGTGTTCTAAAAAAAGGTTTTCAAAATATGTTTAAAAGGATGGCATATAAAGTAAACAATAAAAAGACGCCTGAAGAAAAAATTAAAACTTTAATATACGAAAATCTTTTATATATAAACGAAAATAAATATTTTTTTAAGACGGTTTTTTTAGATGAAATGAATATTGTGTTTTTAAAAAAAACTTCGCAGGAATCTTATAATTTAAGAAGAAAAAAATACGCCGAATTTATTTCTGAAATAATTAAAAAAGGCATAGACGAAGGGATTTTTAAAAATTGGCTTAATCCTTTAAAATCAGGTTTCTATCTTATTTCGCTTATTAAAACTAATGCCATTTATAATTTTAAAACTAATCCTGCTGAATTTAACGAAAATTTAATTAAATCGGAAGCAATTGAAATATATGATATTTTTATTTATGGAGTTAAAAATTAATTAAAGGGTCACAAAAATGATAAATAAAATTGTAAAATTTATAGCAAATAATAATAAAAATAAAAAAATATTTAATTCAAATTCTAATTTAAATCTTAATATAAATTTAAATGCTAAACATGAAATGCATGGCAAAGAATTTAGGCATCTTACCCCTATTTTACTTTTATTATTTATTCTTATTTCTGTTTTTACTTTAAGCGCCTGCTCAAGTAAAAAAATAACCGTAAAACATAATCTTCTTGTAACAGTAAAAAAAGTTAAAGTTATGAATGCAAATGTATATATTTCTTCGCCCGGATATTTCATACCGTCTATAACCGCAAATGTTTCTTCAAGAACTGCCGGTCAAGTAGTGAAAATTTATGCTCATGACGGTAACTTGGTTAATGCAGGGGAAGTACTGGCAGTCATTGACAGAACAAAAGCTTATTATGCTTTAAAGGCTCAGCAGGGTGCGGTCAATAAAGATAAGGCTGATCTTGCCCTTGCACTATCAACATTAAAAAGCGATAAAATGTTATACGGACAAAAGCTTTTGACTCCCTTAGAATATGATACTGCCGTTTCAAACTATAAAATGGCGTTGTCGGTGTTAAATTCCGACAAATCCGTTCTTGGCATTGATGTAAAAAATTACAGAGATACTTTAATAAAATCTTTGATTAACGGCATTGTTTATAAAAGAAATATTAATCTTGGAGATTATGTTCCTGTAAATAAAGTTGCCTATGAAATTGTTTCCCTGAAGCCGCTTGAGCTTGAGTTTCATATTCCGCAAAGCCAAATTTTTCAAATTAAAAAAGGACAAACCGTGCTTGCAAAAGTAAAAGGTTTTCCTCATAAAATATTCAGCGGCAAAATATATTTTATAAGCCCGCAGCTTAATGCCCAAACGAGAATGGTCAGAGTAAAAGCTATATTTAAAAATAATAAATCAATGCTTAGACCGCAGTTATTTGCCGATGTTAATATTAAGGTAAAAAAGATAAACAATGGATTATTCGTCCCGGAAGCATCTCTGAGAACAGGTTTGATGGGGAATTTTGTATTTATTTATAAAAATAGTAAGGCTTATATGAAAAAGGTAAAAACCGGATTAACTAAAAACGGATACATACAAGTTATTAAAGGTATAACTAAAAATGATTTTATAATAGTAAAAGGTTCAAATATTGTGCGAAACGGACAGAAGGTCTCTGTTGCTAAATAACTTAACTAAACATATAATACGTGCGCATATAAATTTTAATTTGTTATCTAATTTTTATTTCATTTTAGCCTGTTAACTGAACTGTCAAAAAGAATTAGAAAATAAACTGATTTAATAAATTTAATTAAAGCAAAATAAAATAAATTATAGAAAACTAATTGCTATGAAAATATCCGATATATCTATTAAAAGACCCGTATTTGCCGTAATGATGGTAAGTATTTTTGTTGTTATGGGTATTTTTGGATACTTTACTCTGGCAGTAGATCTTTATCCTAATATTCAATTTCCTATTGTTACCGTTACAACCGTATTGCCCGGAGCAAGCCCCAAAGAAATGGAGCTTGATGTCACCAAAAAAATAGAAGACTCCGTAAATTCTGTTTCAGGAATAAAACATATAATGTCTACCAGCAGCGTCGGACAATCAACCGTTATAGTAGAATTTCATTTAAACAGAAATATAGACCACAGATATGAAGTTGTTACGGCAGATGTTAATGCAATTTTAGACACATTGCCAAAAAACATAAACACTCCGGTAATAAAAAAATTAAATGTAAATTCTTCGCCTATTTTGTGGATTACCTTAAGCGGGAACCGTTCTAAAAGATTTTTGACTTTTTATGCTGAAAAAGTGTTGCAGCGCCAATTTGAAAGATTGTCCGGCGTCGGGCAGGTTATAGTAAGCGGAGCAAGAAACAGGAGAATGGTATTTAACATAAACAACAATAAATTAATAAGTCATAACCTTGGCGTAAATCAGATAATTAATGCAATAAAATCTCAAAGCGTAGCAATGCCGACCGGCAATTTAAAAACTAATACAAAAACATATTTTACGTACTTAAAAGGAAGACTGCACAGTTCAAAAGCTTTTAATAATATGGTTATAAATAATATTAACGGTGTTCCCGTCAAGTTTTCTCAAATAGGTTTTGCAAAAAATTACGAGGCTCCTGCTATTTCCATAACTACTTTTGACGGAAAACCCGCCGTAGGTCTCGGAATAACTATTAAAACGCATGCAAACGCAGTAAAAGTAGCAAGCGAATCCATAAATTATTTAAATAAGATAAAATATTCTTTTCCTCCCGGAGTGCATGCGTCTGTCGCATATAACAGTTCGACGTATATTGAAAGATCAATATCGGGGGTTGAATTTGATATCATTTGGGGAGCTCTTCTGACGGTTTTAATTGTGTTTTTTTTCTTAAAAGACATAAGGACTACTTTAATTGCTGCAACATCATTGCCTGCTGCCGTAATTTCTACATTCGGATTTATGCATTTGATGGGTTTTGCATTGAACAATATGACTATGCTTGGACTATCTCTTTCCGTAGGACTTTTAATAGACGATGCTATAGTTGTAATTGAAAATATATTTAGACATGTAGAAAACAGAGAAGAAAGGGTTTACGCTTCAATAAGTTCAATGAGTGAAATAGGTATAGCTATTTTAGCAACCACGTTATCTATTGTGGCAGTATTTATTCCTGTCGCTTTTATGCCAGGTATGATAGGAAAGTTTTTTTATGAATTTGGTTTAACGGTCGCTTTTGCCGTATTAGTTTCATTGTTCGTATCTTTTACGCTCACTCCTATGCTTGCGTCGAGGTTTGTCGTTCATAAAAAAGAACATGGCAGGCTATTTACAATTCTTGAAAATATGATGATAAAAATTACGCATATTTACAAAGGTATGATTGCATGGAGTTTAAAACATAGATTGCTTGTTATATTAACAGCCTTACTTATATTTATCGGTTCCTTATATATGACGAAATATATCGGCAAAGAAATGATGCCCCCGTCCAATTCCGGTAATTTTCTTGTATATTTTCAGGCTCCTGAAGGAACAAGCGTTAGAGTTATGAAAAAATATTCTGCAAAATTATATAAAGTAGTTCAGAAGACGCCTTTTCTAAAAAGTATTTTTATGGCAACAGGGTTTGGCGCAAACGGTTCAAGATATAAAGGAATGTTTTTTGTTGCCGTTAAAAGCCGGAGAAATTTAAATCAGCAGCAGGTAATGGGAATATTAAGAAAAAAATTAGCAGTTGTACCGGGTGTTATTACGCAAGTTATGGACATGCCGAATGTCGGCGGGGCTTCTCAAAATGTGGCGCCTCTTCAGGTTATAATTATGGGTCCAAGTTTGCATAAAATTACCGCTTATTCAAATAAATTGATAAATAAATTAAAAAAAACTCAGGGACTTATAGATGTAACTTCAAATATGCAATTTCATCAGCCTGAACTTTTAATCCATATTAGAAGGAATACTGCAGGGTCTCTTGGAGTCAGCGTAGAATCTATCGGTGAAACAATTGATGCTCTGATAGGCGGAAATATTAATATTTTCAAGAATTATAATTTTGTTTACGAAAATCACATATACAATCAACAAATAAGATTATTCAGGAACGAAAGAAATAAACCCGACGATATTAAAAATATATATGTTTCAAATAATGAAGGCAAACTTATACAGTTAAGAGACCTTATAACCATAAAAAAGACAATAGGTCCGCAGGTAATCAACAGGAGAGATTTAGAAAATTCCGTTACTGTTTATGCCGATATGGCTAATCATGTTCCTTTAGGATTTGGAATTAAAAAAGCAACTGAATATATGAAACAGCTCCTGCCAAAAAAATCTTTATATACTTATGAGTTTTCAGGTATGGCTTCTAAAATGCAGCAATCATTTGCTTCAATGGGGGGAGCCTTGCTTCTTGCTTTAATAATTGTTTATATGATATTAGCATCTTTGTTTGACAGTTTTGTAGATCCGTTAGTAATTATGCTTTCTGTTCCTCTTGCATTAATCGGAGCAATAGGGGCATTGTTTCTTGCTCACAGAAACTTAAGCGTTATAGCTCTTATCGGAATAATTCTGTTGCTTGGTCTTGTTGTAAAAAATGCTATATTATTAGTAGATTATACAATTATTTTAATTAAAGAACGTAATTATAAAAGAAATGATGCGATAATTGAAGCCGGAAGCGTCAGATTGCGTCCTATTCTAATGACTACGATGGCTATGGTTTTCGGTATGCTGCCGATAGCTCTCGGCACAGGAGTAGGCGCTTCTTCAAGAGCTCCAATGGGTATAGATGTAATAGGCGGGCTTATTACCTCTATGTTTTTGACATTAATAGTTGTTCCCGTAGTTTATTCGCTTGTTGATGATTTAAAGAAAAAGGTAAGACGAAAGAAATAAACTTTTAAAAATTATTAAAATTTTAATCCTCCTTCTTCAAACAATAATAAGTTTATAATTTTATGGAAATTTTTATATAGCAACAGTAAATTATTTTGTAATTTAAATTAAAATGGTTGACGCATCTCATAAAAATTATAAATGGATAATTCTTGCCTTAGTTGTAGTGTCCTCGTTTATGGCTATTCTTGATGTAAATATCGTTACAGTAGGAATGCCTAAAATTATGTCTCATTTCGGCGTAGACATAACTGACGTTGAATGGGTTATGATTGCTTATACTATAACCTATTCTATCATTATTTTGCCTATGAGTTTTATCAGAAGAAAATATGGAATAAAATACCCTTTTATGTTTTCAATATTAATTTTTACTATTGGTTCTGCATTATGCGGAATTTCTCCTTCATTTACAGATTTGATTATTTTTCGTATAATTCAGGCAATCGGCGGCGCAGGGCTGACTCCTACAGGGTTAAATCTTTTAGCTGAAGTTTTCCCGCCTTCTGAAAGAGGGGAGGCAATGGGTATATGGTCAATAGGCGCAATGGTAGCGCCTGCAGTCGGTCCCGCTCTTGGGGGTTATATTGTAGATTATGTAAATTGGAGATGGATTTTTTATGTTAATGTTCCTATCGGTATTATTGCATTATCAGGCGCAGCTATTATTTTAGCATATGATAAACCTGTAATAAAATATAATAAAAAATTTGATTATGTCGGCTTTGCTTTTATTTCTTTATGTTTAGGATTATTGCTCTATGCTTTAAACGAAGGACAGACATTCGGATGGCATTCTCCAGCAATAACGCAATCTGCAATAATAAGCGGAATTGCTTTTGTCGGTTTTCTCATAAATGAAATTTTTGTGGCAACTCCATTGATAAATTTAGAAATTTTTTCAAATTATAATTTTGTTATATCTACTTTAGTAAATATGGTGAGAGCTATAGGTATTTTTGGAGCAATGTTTCTCCTTCCTCTTTTTCTTGAAAATATTCTCGGCTATAATGCGATGCATGCAGGGTTCTTAATGGCTCCTACCGCGATTTCGGTTGCTTTTGTTTCTTTTTTTTCAGGAAGAATAACGGACAGAATCGGTCCAAGGTATCCTTTAGTCATTGGATTGTTAATTGTGGCTTATTCTATGTTTTTGTTTAATAATTTGTCGCTGAATACAAGTATGTATGATATAATTATTAATCAAGTTATAAGAGGTATCGGTATAGGTTTGCTCAACGCGCCGGTTATGAGCGCCGCATTAAATTCCGTCAAAAAAGAACTTATCCCTGAAGCTTCAAGTCTTATCCCTGCAACATTGCAAATAGGAGCTTCTTTTGGCATTGCTTTTATAGGAAATGAATTGGTAGTAAGACAGGTTTATCATTTAAATCAATATGCAAGGGATGTTAATTATAATTCTTCAATTTATCATAATTTTATTAATTTTTTACAGAGCGATATTATAAATAAGTCTCCGTCTTATTTAAGATTTGGAGCAGTATTTCCGTCAAACAAATTAGCCTTTTTTGATTATTTAATTCAAATGCTTGCTTCTATTGCTTCTTACGGCGACGCGTTTGCAATTTTAGGATATATTACATTAGGCGGAGCTTTAATAGCTGTATTTATTAAGAATAAAACTTAGCAAATTTAATTTATATTATGCTTAAATTAGCAAAAATTTTATTTTTATTTCTGTCTATAATTAACAATAAATAAAATTTCTATCGCAGGATTAAGATATAAGTATATAATTTAAAAATTTATTAAATAAACGAGAAACATAATGATTTAACGGTATAATGGTATAATAATAATATTATGGAAAACTATTTTAATAGCGATAAAATAATATATTCTGTATCTGAATTAACGCTTCTGATTAAAAAAACAGTTGAAACTAAATTTTATTCTTTATGGATTAAAGGTGAAATATCCGGTTTTAAGAGCGGTTACGCTTCCGGCTATTATTTTGATTTAAAGGATAGCAAAGCTAAAATATCGTCTATAATTTTCAAATATGATATACAAAGATTAAAATTTGAAATTAATGAAGGAATGTCGGTTATTGCGTTTGGCAGAATTAATCTGTATGAACCTAAGGGAACTTACAGCTTTATTATATCGGAAATAGAACCTGAAGGATACGGTCGGTTTGCGTTAGCATATGAACAGTTAAAAGAAAAATTGCAAAATGCCGGACTTTTTGATAAAAATCATAAGAGAAATATTCCGTTCCTTCCTTGTACTGTAGGAATAGTTACTTCTAAAAACGGCGCCGTATTGCATGATATTGTAAAAATTATAAGAAAAAGATTTGATAATATTCATCTGATATTTGCAAACGCATCCGTTCAAGGAATTAACAGTTCGGCAGAAATATCAAATGCTATAAAATTGCTTAACGAATACAGCAAGGAATATTGTAAAATTGATGTGCTTATTGTAGGCAGAGGAGGCGGTTCATTAGAAGATTTATGGTCTTTTAACGAAGAAAAAACTGCGTATGCTATTTATAATTCAGAAATTCCAGTTATTAGTGCAGTTGGGCATGAAACAGATTTTACTATTGCCGATTTCGTTGCGGATATAAGAGCTTCTACACCTTCTAATGCAGCAGAAATATCGGTTCCCGTTAAATCAGATATAAGTTATTCAATAAAAAATTTTAACGACAGATTAAAATTAGCAGTTTTAAATATAATTAAACATAAAAATAATGCTATAAAATATTTGCAGAGCAGACAGCATAATAAAAATCCTAAAAAAACAATAGAAGAAAAATTTATATTAATTGACGATATTACAAATGATATTTTTAACGCAGCAAATACAAATATTAGTAATTTTAAAAATATAGTAAATTCGCTGAACAAAAGGCTTGAACTCAGACATCCTTCTTATATTCTAAAAGATAAATATTTAAGATTTAAAGAGATGTATATCAGGTTAAAATTACGCCATCCGCGCAATATTATTAAAGATTACAAAATTTTAATTGAAAAAACCGATAAAATATTAAATGATATTATTATTCGTAAAATCGGCTTTCTCAAGACTCCCGTTGATAATTTAAGCTCAAATATAAATAAATCTATTTATTATCATTTAATTATAAATAAACAAAATGTGAATAATATATCAAATAGATTAAATATTTATAATCCTTTATCTATTATTAAATTAAATCAAAAAAATTTATTTTCCGTTAATATACAGATGACGGGTTTAATAATTGCAAAAATAAAAAAAAATAAACAAATATTAGAAAATAATTTGAAATTATTAAATGAAGCAATGAAAAATAAAATATTTATTAATATAAATAATATAAAATTACTGCATAATACTTTAGAATCAATAAGCCCGTATTCTGTCTTAAAAAGAGGTTACAGTATAGCGTTTAATGAAAAGGATAAAATTATTTCTTCAATTGCCGATGTAAATGCAAATGATAAAATCAAGATAATAGTGGGTGATGGTTTAATAAATTCAATAGTTTTAAGTAAAGATAAAAAAAATAAAAAATAAAAATAATTATTTTATTTATATTTTTTATTATATTCTCATATGTTTCTTTTTTATTATATGTATTGCGGATTTTTTAAGAGAAATTGCCGCAGATTTGCCGACGGATAAATTCATTATTTCATAAGCATGGAACGGCAATAAAACTTTAAATTGAATATTTTGCGGTTTATTTTCCGAAGTGTCTATTAATAATTCCATCATACGCGAGGTAAAAACCGCAGACGTTATTTTTCCTCTAAAATGGTTCTCTTTAACTGCTTTAGAAGGAGCTCTGTCCTGTCTTAAAATGATTATATCTTCTGGTCTTATTACAAAATATATATTTTCATTTTCTTCAAATCCTTGCTGGTAATAGCTTTCAATATAATATTCATTATTTAAGCTATTATTTCTAAAATAAATTATTATATTATTATTTTCTTTGTCTATTAAGGCAATTTTCCCTTCAAATATATTTTCTGTTCCAAGCAAATAAGCTGTGTCCATTGTTGAAGGTTTTTTTAAAATATCTTTTGGATTTCCTGAATCCTGAATAACTCCGTTATTTAAAATAAACATAGTATCTGAAAGGTTTATTACATCTTCAATATCATGAGTAACTAAAAGTATTGTTATCTTAAGTTCTTTTTGAATATTTTTAATTAAACTTCTCACTTTTGTTTTAGAAATTATATCTAAATTAGAAAATGGCTCATCCATCAGTATAATTTCAGGGTTTGTAACAATAGCGCGGGCTAAACTGATTCTTTGCGATTGCCCCATACTTATTTCATCAGGATATCTTTTTTCTAACCCTGATATGCCTAAAATATCCATAATATCTAAAACAGTTTTTTTGACTGGTTTTTCGCTATATTTGCCCGAAGATAATTTTGCTATGTTTTTATGTAATTTCAGACCAAAAGCGATATTTTTCATTATATTCATATTAGGAAACAAAAGCGGTTCGTCCATTACAAGAGAAATAGAACGTTCATAGGGTTCCATTTTATCAATATTGTTTCCTTTTAAAATAATATCTCCCGAATCTTGTCTTATTAAACCGCAAATTATAGATAACAGAGTGCTTTTGCCTTCTCCTGAATAGCCGAATATTGATGATATCTCACCTTTTTTAATCGTCAAAGTTATATCTTTAAGTACTTTTTTGTCTTTAAAGGACTTATTAATATTTTTAATTTCTAGAAAATTCATATAGTTTATATAGATAGATAGAATTTATTGATATAAAAAATAATATTTATAATATTTTAAATAATAATATATTAATTTATAACGTATAACGTTACATTAAAATTTAAATAATATATATGTCATTACGTTTAAAACGTTTAAAGAAAAATTAATTAATTAATTAATTAATTTTATTACATTTTATTTTAATATTTTTTAAATTATATATTAATTGTGCTTCAATTTATTTTTTTGTTTTATAATAAAAGAATTTAAAAATGCCAAGAGATATAAACGATATAATCATTAATACAGCTGAAATTGCAATTGCTGCAGGATAATTTCCATAGCCTGTTTTAACGAAAACTTCTATAGGCGCTGTTTCTGTCAAGTTTGGAATAACTCCCGATACCATTTGGGTAGCGGCATATTCGCCCATAGAACGCGACCAGCTCATTGCCATTCCTGCCAATAAACCGTTTAGTGAAAGAGGGAGTATTATTTTATATAATATCTCAAAAGAAGAAGCTCCCAAAGTTTTACTTAAATCAATCATTTTTCTGTTAATTGAATCAAATGATTCCTTTAAAATATTAACAAAAAAAGGAAATGAAATTATAAGCTGCACAAGAATTACGCCTTGAGGAGTAAAAACAAATTTTATTCCATGGGATATAAAAAATTTTCCTATCGGATTTAGCGGACCCATTGTAATTAATACAGCAAAGCCTATTACAAGGGGAGAAGTTGTAAGAGGAAGAGTACTTATTAAATCCAATAAAAAAGAAATCTTGTTTTTTTTAAAAGATAATATATAGCTTAAAGGTATTCCTATAATTAAATTTATTAAGACTACGATGGAGGATATTTTAAAACTTAAAAAGATAGCATTCCAGAGATGAGCATTTAATATTTCTAATAAAAACAATTTAAATGACGTTTGAAAAAATATTCCTGTCAAAAGCAGAGATAGGCTTATAAAAAAAACAAAACCTATAAAAAAAACAATAATATCAAATGTTTTATTATTTCTTATGAATAATTTTTTGAAATTCTGCATCTAATCCGCTGAAATTCTTTTTCATTTAAATTTATATTTTTTATGTAAAAAAATAACTACCGCATTATACAAGCATATGTTTTTAAATATTGCTTAATATTGCGATAGTTATTATATAATATCAATTTTTAAATATCTAATAAATTTTTTGATTATCTAAATAAATAATATTGAAATTTAAAATTTTGCAGGCTTTATTGTTATTAGTTTTTATTTAATATAATAAAAATTGGTTAATAAATAAATAAAATATTTTATTGTGCAGGAGTAAAACCCCAGTGTTTGAGTATTTTTTTCCCTTTAGCCGAAAATAAAAGTTTTTCAAAATCTTCATCTAATGTTTTATGTTTTGATTGATTAAGTATAGATGTAGTAAATTTTGCGCGCGTATTGTATTTTGCCGGAATTTTTATGATATTTATTGCAGCGCCTTTTCTTTTAAGCTCTAGCAGCTGAGAAGTATATAATATTCCTAAATCGGTATTTCCTGAAGCTAAAATCGGCATAACAAGGGCAGCGTCCAATAGATGGTCTGCATGGTCGGTTATTATTTTAAAGGCGCCTGGATATTTTTTGTTAATTTTTCTGAACATTGCCCATGTGTAATCCCCTGCAGGATCGCTATGAGGGCTGGATGTAGTTAATGATACATTTTTGTTCATTAATTTTTGAATAAGATTGGATTTCGTAATGTGCGCAGGATTATTATAAGGTGTTGCAGCTGCAAGATAATCGTAAGCAAATACATTATATGAATTTAGAAATCCCTTTTTTTCTAATTCCCTTTGAAATTTTCCGTTGGCAGACAGAAACATATCCGCAGGTGCTCCTTCTTCAATGTCTCCTTTTAAAACCCCTGCCCCTAAGAAGTCATAATATATAACAACGCCGGGATGTTCTTCTTTAAAAATTTTACCTATTTTCATTATAGGTTTTGGAAGAGCATCCGCTGCAAGTATTCTCAAGGTTGTCGCATTAGCTCTGGTATTACTCAAATTAAACGAAACAAATGTAAATAGCAATGACAATAATACAAATGTTGGCAATTTTGTAATAATTTTAGCTTTTGTAATAATTTTAGCATTGACTTTCTTTTTTTCAGTCATTTTTACCCCATTTTTTTAATTAATGTTTTTATTGTATTGTATATAGTATATATATAATATAAATATTTTTAAAGTATTATTTCTATAAAATTATTTTAAATATTTGTCAATGTTATTATTTTGTATATTTAGTGATTTTGCAAATATTGTTTTACCTTTTTTTGTAGCAATGAAATATAAATAATTTGTTTTTAACGGATGAATTGCTGCCATTATCGCCGCAATATTTGGATTTGAAATAGGCGCCGGAGGAAGTCCATAATTTAAGTATGTATTGTACGGAGATTTTATTTTTATATATTTTACGTTCATGCGAGAGTGAAATTTAATAAATTCGGCAATTTTCTTATTTGATTCTTTAGAATATTTATTACTTTTTTTATTACTTCGGTTAGTGTTATTGGAGTATTTATTAAAATGTGTTTCATAAATTTTAAAATTATTTAAATCTTCCGCGTATATATTTGTAGGATCGCTTTCTAAAGGCATATTTATGTCTAATCTGTTATGAAATACTGAAGATACCGTTTTCATGTCCTTACCGCCGTTTGTTTCTTTAATAATTAGCGAAGCTATAATTAA
>JAJYRF010000086.1 GCA_021794255.1 bacterium
ATTGGGCTATCGAAAATTATAAGATATGTAACGGTAATATCGCAGAAGTTAAAAATACCAATATGGCAGGGTGGGATAATTTGCCAAAAGGAATAAAACCTGTTATAAATAATACTATCCAAGAAGCGAGACAATACGGCAAAGCAAGTGCAGATTATTACGGATACAGAGTAATAGCAAAGACGGGAGCTTACGTCGGGACTGTATTTGTTTACGCGCTTAACGGAATAAAGTTAGAAGCGATGATGAGGTTTTAAAATAGTAAAAATAAATAGTATTAAATAAGGGTGTGATATATGGCAAACGAAAGAATTACGGAAGAAATTACAAGAAAATATCTCGAAGAATTAGGATATGTTTTTAATGCTAATGGCGAAACTGATTTTGATTTTCAAAAAAGTCGCGATAAAAACATCACAAAACTATTAAATACAGCAAGCAAGAAAGGTAATGGATGTGGGAAACCTGAATTTTACCTTTACATTAATCCGTCAATAATAGGAATAATAGAATGCAAAGCCGATATAAAAAATCATTCAAGCGTAACTAAGTATGAAGATCCGGCAAAATATGCCGTTGACGGCATTTTGCACTATGCTGGATTTTTAAAAGAAAAATACAACGTTATAGCCATAGCTATAAGCGGACAGAACGAAAAAGAATTAATCATAGAATCGTTTTTATATCCCCAAAACAGTATAGAACCTAAGTCGCTATTAAATAAAGACGGCAACATAATAGAACAATTGCTTACTAAAGAAGAATATATAAGTTGTGTTAATTACGACCCTGAAATAGAGAAAAAAAATATTCAAGATATAATAAAATTTTCTCAAGATATACATAATTTTATGAGAGACCACGCTAAATTGGCCGAAAATGAAAAGCCTTTACTGGTCAGTGGAACTCTATTAGCTTTGCAAAATATAGATTTTAAAGAAAATTATAAAAGATATACTAACAATAAAATTCAAAGCAAATGGTTTAACGCTATAAAAGAACAAATAGAAGATTCCGAAATACCAAGCGCTAAGAAAAATAGCATGATGACGCCTTATAAAGCAATATCTGAGCATCCAGAATTATCAAAATCAATCACGGGTTATCCAAGCGGAGCATTAACAGAATTAGTAACGCGCATAGACGAAAATTTATCACCTTACATTAATTATTACCATAATTACGACATAATAGGTTCTTTTTACGGCGAATTTTTGAAATATACCGGCGGCGATAAAAAAGCTTTAGGTATAGTGCTAACGCCAAGACATATTACCGAGTTATTTTCTCTATTGGCTAATGTGTCGCCAAATGATAAGGTATTAGATATTTGCGCCGGTACTGGCGGATTTTTAATATCTGCTATGCAAAAAATGATTAAGCAATGCGAAACGGAAGAAGAAAAAACAAATGTTAAATTAAATAATTTAATAGGCATAGAGCAGCAGCCTAATATGTTTGCTTTATGCGCAAGCAATATGATATTAAGAGGCGATGGAAAATCGAATTTATATCAAGGTTCTTGTTTTGGTAAAGAAATTATAAATGATATAAAAGAAAAACACAAATGCAATATAGGAATGATTAATCCTCCTTATTCTCAAAAAGACCAAGAACAAAGCGAATTATCTTTTTTAGAACACTTATTAGATATGCTTGAAATAGGGGGAACAGGAATAGCTATTATTCCCATAGGTTGTGTTTTACAGAATAGCGAAATAAAAAAACGTTTAATGAAAAAACATACATTAGAAGCGGTTATGTCTATGCCTACAGAATTATTTTATCCAGTCGGTGTAGTTACATGCATAATTGTTTTTACGGCGCATAAACCGCATCCCGAAGATAAGAATGTATGGTTTGGATATTGGAAAGATGACGGATATATTAAAACAAAAAATCATGGACGTATAGATAAAGACGAAAAATACGAAAGAGAAATAAAAAAAATCTGGCTTGAGATGTATAATGAAAGAAAAGAAATACCGGGACACAGCGTTAAATATAAAGTAACGGCAAACGATGAATGGTGTGCCGAAGCATATATGAAAACGGATTATTCAAAATTAACCCAGGAAGATTTTGAAAAAACGGTAAGAGATTATACCGCATTTTTATTAAAAAATTCTTATGGCGAAGATATAGAAAAAGATATAAAAGAGGTAGAAAATGCCTGATTTAAATATAGAAAATTGGAAATATTTTAAGTTAACTGATTTATTTGATATATTAAACGGCAAAAGACTTACAAGGGCTAATATGGCTTTTGGCGGTAAAACACCCTATATAGCCTCTATTGATTCTAATAACGGTCTATTTAGTTGCATAAAACAAGAGCCTATTCGCGAAGGTAATTCTATCTCTGTTGCTTATAATGGTTCAATAGGAGAAACCTTTTATCAACCCAAGAAATTTTGGGGGACTGATGATATAAATATTTTAAAACCTAAATTTAAATTAAATTCGTATATTGGATTATTTTTATGCCCTATCATTAAACAGGAAAAATACCGTTTCAATTTTGGTAGAAAATGGAACATCGAACGCATGAAACAAACTACAATAAAACTTCCAGTAACAGCGGATGGTGAACCTGATTTTGAATTTATGGAAAATTATATTAAAAGTTTGCAAGCATTTAAAAAATTAGAAGAATTAGAAAATTTGCAATGGTCTATAATTGATAATAAATATGAATTAAACATTAAGGATTGGCAATATTTTAAACTAACAGATTTATTTAATATAGACAATAGCAAAAAAAATATACAAATAAATAAAATAAAATCAGGCAATACGCCTTTAATAAGTTCTACAGCTAATAACAATGGAATCATAAAATATATCGATGAAACACCTGAATTTAATAGCAATTTAATAACTATTGCAACCAATGGTTCTATAGGAGAAACCTTCTATCAAAATAAACCATTTTGTATAACAAACGATGCTAAAGTATTGATACCAAAATTTAATTTAAATATTTATATAGCTTTATTTCTTATTAATATTATTAAACAAGAAAAATATCGTTATAATTTTGGTAGAAAATGGAATGGTAACCGCTTAACAGATACTCAAATTAAACTTCCTATAGCTATAGACGGAGCTCCAAATTTTGAATTTATGGAAAATTATATTAAAAGTTTACCATACAGTAAATCTTTATAACAAATGTTTAATATTGCCGTATCCAAACGCATATTTATTCTCCCCGTTCTTGCCGTTTTCGCCGGTGTGCTTTTACTGTATCCTTTTTTATACCGCAATTTTACCGATATTTATTTTGCAAGTAAAACCGCTTTTTCAACCCATAAGTTAA
>JAJYRF010000090.1 GCA_021794255.1 bacterium
TCAACTTAAATTTAATAATTTTGACTAATTCTTTATAAGTATTTGATTTTATTATATTTAACAGGTATGACAAAAAATGTCATTTATTTTTTAAAAATGACAAAAATTGTTACTTTTGATTTTTATATTGTGCCAAAAATGTGCCAGAGTAGAAATCAAAATAAAGAAAATACAGAAAATCCAGTAAAATACGGAATGCGTTCAATACGGCGTATTTACTGCAATGTAAGGTGGAGTGCCGTTTTAGTTAAATTATTCTGAAATTTAAGCTACGTCAACAGGGCAAAGGATTCGGAAGCTATGACTAACTTGGGGGCAGTATTTACGGATGAAACTTCATTCAGCGCGACGAACTCAATTTTTATTAGTGCAGGGACGGCGGAATTAACTAATACCGGCGTAACCGTACCTGCCGCAGGTGCTGTTTCTGCAACACATCCGTTTTATATGCCAGGTACAACATATAATGTGGATTCGGCTCCTTTTACATGTACGGCAGGAGTTCTAGCAACTACCACAGGCGGAAATAAAATTACAGTTACGAAAAAATTAAAGGTGTCAGATTTATTTATTCTCTAAAAAATTAAGAAAATTAAGAAAATTAAAGGGGTCAGATTTATTTATTCCCTCACTCCCGACTGCGTTTGGCGACGCCGTCGGGAGTTTTTGTTTGCAGTTTTGTTGACCGCTATCCGCAAAATAAATTTGATAACAATGATTAATATTTCTTGCGATATTAACGGAATTTAAAGCCAAATTCGCAGTTTATTGTAAAATTATAGGCGGCTAAAACCGAAGGCTTTATAGGTATGTGAACTTGTGAATTATTAAATAATATAAATAAATAATATAGTAAATACCTATATTTAAACCTATTAAAGTAAATAAAGGTGTCAGATTTATTTATTATCTTACTCCCGACTGCGTTTGACGATGCCGTCGGGAGTTTTTGTTTTTATAATACCTTATAGTTCCTTGCTTTACTTTTTAACAGTTATACTATTAAATAATATAATAAACATATATTATATTAAAATTAAGATATAAAAATGCCTGAGATTAGTAGATTTTTTGCGAAAAAGGTGTCAGATTTATTTATTCCTTCACTCCCGACTGCGTTTACCGCAGTCGGGAGTGAAAATTATACTTAAAGATAAATAAGAGGTTTGCAATTTGCGGTTTGCAAGCATATAACTATGGACAGTCAAAACATCCACAGCATAATATTACAATTAAAATCAATAACCGAAAGCATTGATAAAATAGTCAAAGGGGTTGGTAATCCTTGGACGGTTTGGATTTCTTCAATAATGGCATTTGGGACATTTATTTTGGCAGGCGCAACTATATATATAGCTCTAGCAACATTTAGGGCTCTTAAAGAAGATAGAAATAAATTAAAAGAAGAAAAGAAAGGGGCGAATAAAATTTTTATAGAAAGAATAAAAATGTATCTTACAGCTACGCTTAAAATTGAGGAACTAACGAATACAATTATTAATAGTGATAAAAATAAAAAAATTGATTTTATAGATAATATAAAATTGAGTGCTGCAAATAGAAGTTTAAACGCAACAGGAAAACTGCCTGCCGGCATTTCTGCTGAAGATATTAATAATATATATATAAAATATTTTCAAATTTACGACAATATTAAATTGATAAGCGGTTATTTTGAAAGAAAAGACGAATATGCGATATTTATAAACAAACCGCAAGCATTTAGTGCAAATGTAATACGAAAAATAGTTACGCTTTTTGATTACATTCCTCAATTTATAAATAATTTTAAAAACCATATTGAACAAAATAAATTAAACGAAGCCAAAATCGAATTATTTTGGATGAAGCTTTTTTGTATCGAAACTATAATGGCTTTAATTACAGAAAAGAACCTTAAACTTCAAGAAGAAACTTATTATTATAATGTATATAAAAATAAGGATTATAATTATTCGGTTTTAATTAACTGTTGTTCAAAATTTATAAATGATATGAATGAAGATAAATTTATTAACCAAAATAAAAATGATGCAGCTATTTCAAAACTTAACGGAAGAATTCAAAATATCATAAAAGAATTTAAAATCTCTAAGTCAATTGAAATTGAAGATATAGAAATCTGTAAAATGTTTCAATAAAGGTGTCTGTTTCAATAAAGGTGTCAGATTTATTTATTCCTTCACTCCCGACTGCGTTTGATGATGCCGTCGGGAGTTTTTATTTACGGTTTTATTAAACGTCGACCGCAAAATAATTTTGACAAATCTTATTAATATTTATTATGATATTTGTAAAGTTTAAGGCCGATTTTATAGCAAGAATTATAAAATTATGGATAGTCATAACATTCAATATATATCATCTCAATTAAAAGCAATAGCGGAAAGTATTGGAAAAATAGCAAAAGGTTTTAATAATCCTTGGACTATTTGGGTTCCAATATTAACAACGTTGTTTTTGGGATTCATTGCAATTTTTCAAAATAAGGTTAGATATTGGTTTTATAAGCCGAAACTAAATGTTTCGTTCAAAGAACCTGCCGCAATTATTACCGATATGGACCACTATGGCAATATCCCATATTATAATTTTGTTTTTGAAATTAAAAATACCGGCAAATCCACATTAGAAGACGCCGAGGCTTTGATTACCGATATTTGGGAATTAAACGAGGGGGGAAGAAGCTAAATCCCATGCCGTTCAATTTAACATGGCAACAAAGAGGCGGCATTACCATACAAAAAATTCCCTGCAATACATGTAAAGATTTTAACTTTGGAGATATATTAAAACCAAAATCCGAGCCTGAACAATTTGCCAGCTACCCATCCCCTTCTTCGATCGAATTTAAATTTGTAGATGTAGATAAAAAAGTAAATTTAAAATCCGGCGAGCATAAAATAAGAATTGAATTTTCCGCCAACAATGTTAAGCCTCAAATAAAAATTTATAAACTTGATATAAAAAATAAATGGGTTGACGATGTTAATAATATAAAAGAAATGTTATTAATAGAAGAAGAAGATTAATAATTTGACTTTTCTAGAATAAAAATTATGTTTATTTTTTTATATGCAATTTTTTACAGACAGAATTATGCATTATTTATTATGTTTTTTTGCCAATAATTCAGCTAGCTTTATAGTCGGAATTTTAATAAAAGAATAAAAAGGATAAAGGCAAGAATAAAGGGGTCGGCAAGAATAAAGGGGTCAGATTTATTTATTCTCTTACTCCCGACTGCATTTGACGATGCCGTCGGGAGTTTTATTGAATTCACATCAGATTTATTTAC
>JAJYRF010000053.1 GCA_021794255.1 bacterium
AAATAAAATAAAATAAAATAAGGATATAAATTATGAAAGAAGTTAGAATACACGGAAGAGGCGGTCAAGGTTCTGTAACTATGGCATCTATTCTTGCTATAAGTTTTTTTGATGACGGAAAATACTGCCAGGCTTTTCCGTCTTTCGGCTCTGAAAGAACTGGTGCCCCAGTTCAAGCTTTTGCAAGAGTATCGGATACGCCTATAAGAACAAGGCATCAGATTTATAATCCTGATTATATTATAGTACAAGATGTTACTTTGATAAATTCCGTGTCTGTCGCTAAGGGACTTAAAGACAGCGGAAAGTTAATAATAAATACCGAAGTTGATTTAAAAGAAATTATTAAAAATTTTGACAATATTAGTGAGTCTAATATTGTATTATTTCCTGCTTTAAAAATAGCAATGAAAATAATAGGTAAGCCGATAGTTAATACTACTCTCTTAGGCGCTTTTTCTGCTATTACCGGAGAAGTTGCCATTGGTTCAGTCAAAAAAGAAATAGAAGCAAGGTTTGATTCAAAGTTAGGAAAAATTAACGCTGATGCTGCGCAGGCTGCTTACGATTATATTAAAGGAGGAAAAATTGGATTTTAAATTAGGTATTATAGCCCGACCGGGAGCTGCTCTTGCAAATAAAACAGGGTCGTTTAGAAGCGAAATTCCCGTATTTAAATTAGATAAATGTACAGGCTGTGATCTTTGTATATATTATTGTCCCGAAGGTGTAGTTTTTGGAGATAAGAAGACAAAAATATATAGTTTTGACGATGATTATTGCAAAGGATGCGGTATTTGCGCGGAAGAATGTCCAGTTAAAGATATTGATATGATTCTTGTAGAAAAATAGTTATATTATATAATTTATATAATAATAGCTATAAAACAGCCTAAGATTTACAAGAGCTATTTAATTAAAATTAAAATTAAAAAATGGTGAAATAATTATGAAAAAAGTCATGGAAGGTTCAATGGCAATTTCAGACAGTATCAGAATGGCTGAACCTAAAGTAATTTCTGCCTACCCGATTACTCCCCAAACTCATATAGTGGAACACCTTTCTCAAATGGTTGCAGACGGTGATTTAAAGGCTGAATATATTATGGTTGAGAGCGAACATTCGGCTGCTTCGGTTGTTTTAGGCGCTAGCGCTTGCGGCGTAAGAACTTATACTGCCTCGGCAGCGCAAGGTTTGTTATATATGGAAGAAGTTATTTATAACATTGCAGGTATGCGTTTACCTGTTGTTTTAACGGTTGCCAACAGAGCCGTTTCAGCTCCTATAAACATATGGAACGACATGCAGGATTCAATGGCATTAAGAGATTCAGGAGCGATTCAGTTAATTGCCGAAAATAACCAGGATGCTTATGATATGCATATTCAGGCATATAAAATTGCAGAAAATCCTGACGTTATGCTTCCTGTTATAGTTTGCGTTGACGGTTTTATATTGACCCATACTTTTGAAGTTGTTGACACTATAGACCATATTGAAAAAGTTAGAGAATATTTACCTCCGTTAAATATGCAATATAAACTTGATGTAAATGACCCTTATTCTTTCGGTACAATAGGGGAACCTTCGGTATATCTTGAAGCAAGATTTAATCTTTCAAACGCAATAAATAATTCTAAAAGTATAATAATTGAAGCCGCAAACGAATATAAAGAAATGTTTGGAAAATATGAAGGCGCGCTTATTGACCCTTATAAAATGGATGATGCCGATACGGTTATTGTTGCAATGGGTTCTGTTCTCGGCACAATTAAAGATGTCGTAGATGAATTAAGAGAATCAGGTAAAAAAATAGGCGTTCTCAAAATTAGATCATTTAGACCATTTCCTGCAGACGAAATTGTTAATGCATTAAAAAATATTAAAAATGTTATTGTTGTAGAAAAAGCGGTATCTCTTGGAAAAGGCGGCATCTTGTCCTGTGAAATAAGAGATGCTTTGTATCAGCGCAAAGTTAATTCAGTCAATGTGAACGGCTATATATTAGGACTCGGCGGAAGAGACATAACCCCAAAAAACATATATGATCTTATTATGAAAGCTGAAAAAGAGGAAAATATAGACGGAGAATTTTTTAGCTTAAATAATGAATTGTTAAATAATGTATTTTAAAAATAAAATATAAATTTTTTAAAAATTTAAAATATAATTATTAATTTTATTCTATTAATTAAATTAAAATAAAAAGTTTAATAATTTAATAAATAGAACGATGATTATGGTTATGATAATAATAATGTATTCCAATTTTTTGAATACAATTTGAATACAAAATATAATTTGTAGCAAATTAAAATTATTAATATTAACAATGAGGTATATAAATTATGTTAACAAATATGCTAACAAAAGAAGACACTCATAAACAGATGTTTACTATGGGTCATTCCGGATGTTCAGGGTGCGCTCAAACTATGGCGGTAAGACTGATTATGGAGGTTCTTGGAAAAAATACTATTGCAACATCCGCTACCGGCTGTTTGGAAGTAATTTCTGCAAAATTTCCCGAATCGTCCTGGAATATTCCATGGATTCATTCTTTGTTTGAAAATTCTGCCGCCGTTGCTTCAGGAATTGAAGCTGCATTGCAGATTACAGGAAAAAAAGAAGGTATAACCGTATTGTCGCAAGCAGGCGACGGGGGAACCGCAGATATCGGTCTTCAAGCTTTGAGCGGAATGTTTGAAAGGAACCATGATGTGCTTTATGTTTGTTATGATAATGGGGCATATATGAATACAGGATACCAAAGAAGCGGTTTAACTCCTTATGATGCTTTTACTTCCACAAGTCCTTCAGGTAAAATATCTCATGGTAATAGTAAACCTAAAAAATATATGCCTGAAATAGCAATGGCTCATAGAATACCTTATACTGCGGTTGCTTCGACAGGATACCCGATAGATTTACAAAAGAAAGTAAAAAAGACCATGTCTATAAAAGGTTCTAAATATCTGCAAATAGATGTTCCATGTGTTCCGGGCTGGAAATATGAACCGAGATATTCGGTAAAAATAGCGCAGCTTGGAGTCCAAAGCGGGCTTTATCCGTTATTCGAAGCTGAATATGATAAAGTTATTTCTGTAAAGAAAATTAGCAAGAAAGTTCCTGTTGAAGAATATCTTAAGCTGCAGGGAAGATTTAAACATTTATTTAAAGATGAAGCAGGCAAAGCTGAAATTGAAAAAATTCAAAAAATTGCCGATGAAAATATTGAACGGTATGGTTTGCTTTGATGACTGATACTAAAATTATTGACGGTAAAAAAATTGCCGCCGATATTGAGTTATCTTTAAAAGAAAAGATTGAGTATTTAAAAAATAACGGGATTATCCCATGTATATACGTTATACTTATAGGGGATAATCCCGCTTCTGTTGTATATGTCAGAAATAAAGAAAATGCGGCAAAAAGATGCGGAATATTGTCAAAGAAAATTATCCTTCCCATCGATGTTTCCGAAGATGAATTATTAAACAAAATTAATGAATTAAACGACAATCCTTTAGTTCACGGAATACTGGTCCAGCTACCCATCCCTCCACATATAGACGAAAATAAAATAATGGAAACAATCTGCGTAAATAAAGATGTTGACGGATTTCATCCTTTTAACGAAGGAAAAATTTTCACAGGAAATTCAAGTTTTTATCCTTGTACTCCTTTCGGCATTATAAAAATACTGGATTATTCTAATATTGAATTAACCGGTAAAAATGTTATAATAGTAGGTCAGAGTATTATAGTAGGCAAGCCTTTGTCTATTATGCTTATGAATAGATATGCGACTGTCAGTGTTCTTAATATTTATACGAGTAATATAAAGTGCTGGACCAAAATGGCTGATATTTTGATTTCTGCTACAGGGAAAGCTCATTTGATAGACGATAGCTTTGTGAAAGACGGCGCCGTCGTAATTGATGTCGGAATAACTAAGCTGAACGGAAAAATTTGCGGGGATGTTAATTTTGACAGCGTTATTGAAAAAGTATCAAAAATAACGCCTGTTCCCGGTGGCGTAGGTCCGGTAACCGTGTCGGTATTAATGGAAAATACCGTTAATGCCGCTTTTAAATTTTTATTATTTTTATAAAATTTTTATTATTTTTATAAAATTTTTATTATTTTTATAAATAGATAAAAAAATTATTTTTCGGATTTAAATTTTTTAACGTTAATATTGTATTTAATATTAATGTTTTAAAAAGTTTTATAATGCTAAACAATAAAACAATAAAACAATTAAGCAATAAACAATATAAACAATAAATTAATTATATATAATTAATAAATATATTAACAATATATGATAGTAACAAAACAAAAAATATTAGACGATATTATAAAAAAAATAAATGGTTCTGTTTTTATATTTGGCTGCGGTATATGTTCCGACACATCAAGGACAGGCGGTCCTAAAGAAGTAGAGGCAATGCGGAAAACTCTTGAGTCTAATAATATAAAAGTGAACGGAACATACGTTATTGACGCAATGTGCCATTTGCAAAAAGTAAAAAAAGCTATAAGAGATAATAAAGAAGGCATTGAATTATCTGAATCCGTCCTTGTTCTTTCATGCGGCAGCGGTGTTCAGTCTGCCGTTGTTTCTATTAATTTAATAGATAAATATAAAAAAATTGTTTCAGGCGTTGATACTATGTTTCTTGGAAATATTGAATCATTGTCGTCACTGAAAGAAATGTGTTCTTTATGCGGACAATGCGTTTTGAATGAAACAGCAGGTATTTGTCCTGTTACATTATGCCCAAAAGGACTTTTAAACGGTCCTTGCGGAGGGATGAAAAATTATAAATGCGAAATTGATGAAAATTTAGATTGCATATGGGTTAAGATTTACGAAAAGTCATCTGTTCAAAATTCTTTAGAAGACATTAAGAAAATAGCTTCTCCAAAAGATTATTCCGTCAAACAGCCCGCCGGCTTTATAAAATTTAAAGGTTCGCATTAATTTAATTGATTTATATTTGTTAAACAGCGTATAATTTAGGTTAATATCAAATAATTAAACAATATCATTATCATTAAAACATTATTATAGAATAAGATATTCCAACAATAAATAATAGTAGATATTTAGGAGAAATGACATAAAATGCCGTTTGAAATTAAATCGCCTGATTATATATACAAAATTGAGCCTTATATCCCCGGAAAACCGATAGAAGAAGTTGAACGAGAAAAAGGTCTTAAAAATATTGTCAAATTGGCATCTAATGAAAATCCGCTCGGGCCGTCTCCTCTTGCCGTTAAAGCTATCAGAAATCATTTAAAAAATTTAAATAGATATCCTGACGGGTCGGGTTTTTATTTAAAAAAAGACTTAAGCGAATATTTTAAGCATTATAAATTAAAAACCGAAAATTTTATATTGGGGAACGGTTCAAACGAACTTATAGATATTGCCGTCAGAACTTTTTGTAATAAAGACGAAAACATTATTGCCCCTTTTCCTTCTTTTGTTGCATATTATCTTGCAGCGGAGCAGCTTGGTTTAAAATTAAAAATTTCAAATTTATTAAAAGATTATAAGCTTGATTTAAATTCAATGCTAAAATTTATTGATAATAAAACTAAAATAATTTTTGTTTCAAATCCTAATAATCCGACGGGTACATATTACAAAGCAAAAGAAATATTGGAATTTATAAAAAATATTAAAAAAGATATATTAATTATAATTGACGAAGCTTATATAGAATACATCAATGAATCAATTTTAGATTTAATATCTTTTGAAAAATACAGTAACGTTCTTATATTAAGAACATTTTCAAAAGCTTATGGTCTCGCGGGCTTAAGGATTGGTTACGGTATTGCCTGCAAAGAGCTGCTGTCGCTTATGGATAGAGTAAGAGAGCCGTTTAATGTAAACTCTTTGTCATTAGTTGCAGGGCAGGCGGCTCTTAAAGATAAAGAATTTATTAAAAAAGTTATTGATTCTAATGAAGCTGAAAAACAATATCTTTGCAATGCTTTTAAATTATTAAATATAAATTATGTTGAAACCGGCGCTAATTTTATTCTTGTTGATTTAAAAGAAAGGAAAGCTGCCGATATAAATGAAAAATTATTAAATAAAGGCGTAATTGTAAGACCTATGAACAGATTCGGCTATGAAAATATGCTCAGAATAACTATAGGCAAACATAATGAAAATTTAAAGTTGATTAGAGCGTTGAAGTCTATTATAATATAAAAATATGGTTAAAATTAATTAAGGAAGTAAAGACTAAATAATGCGGTGTTAATTACAATTTTATTAAACAACAACAACAATAATAATAAATAAATAAATAATAAATTATTTAGCTATAAACAAAATAATTAAACTATAATAAATAAATAAATAATAAATTATTTAGCTATAAACAAAATAATTAAACTATAATAAATAAATAATAAATAAATAATAAATAAATTTTAAATATTTTTATAAACGTATATAATTGTATGATAAATCAGATTGAAAAATTGTTTGTTAGTTATATTATATAGTATTTAAAATTAAAATTTTGATTAAATTATTTAAATAGTCAAGACACTTAAGGAGAAAAAATGATTTTAGTGCTTAAAAAAAATACCACGGAGAATGAATTTAATAATATATTAAAAAAGATTGAGGCGGCAGGGTTAAAACCGCATATTTCAAAAGGGGAAGAGGTAACTATAATAGGCTGCATAGGTGTTGAAGATGCCGTTAAAGATTTTTTTAGCGAGGCAAAAGCTTTACCAGGTGTTGATAAAGCCATAAGAATTACAAAACCTTATAAATTAGCTTCTAAAGAAATAGGCAAAGAAAAAACAATTATTAATGTAGGCGATAATGTAACTTTCGGTTCTGAAAAAATAGTTATTATAGCAGGTCCTTGCGCTATTGAATCTCTTGAAGGTCTTATAGACATAGCCGAGCATGTTAAAGAAACCGGCGCTACAGTTTTAAGAGGGGGCGCTTTTAAACCGAGGACAAGCCCTTACAGTTTTCAAGGATTAGGCGAAGAAGGACTTAAACATATGCAGAAAGCTAAAGAAAAGACGGGCATGCTAATTGCAACCGAAGTCATGGATCCTAGAGATTTAGAACTTATATGTTCTTATGCGGATATATTACAAATAGGCGCAAGGAATATGCAAAATTTTAGACTTCTTCAGGAAGTAGGAAAAGTCAAAAAACCTGTTATATTAAAAAGAGGATTATGTTCTACTATTCAAGAATTTTTAATGTCTGCGGAATATATTATGTCTAACGGCAACGAAGAGGTTATACTTTGCGAAAGAGGCATAAGAACTTTTGAAACTACTACAAGAAATACTTTAGATTTAAGCGCTATTCCGGTATTAAAGCAGCTTTCGCATTTACCTGTTATAATTGACCCGTCTCATGCCGCAGGCACATGGCAATATGTTGGACCTCTTTCGTTAGCCGCAATTGCCGTCGGCGCAGACGGTCTTATGATTGAAGTGCATCCTGTTCCCGAAGAAGCTTTTTCCGATGGAGCTCAATCTTTGAAATATGATACTTTCAAGAATATTATAAATCAAGGTAGAAAAGTGGCTGAAGCTGTCGGAAGAAGTATATAATGTAATAATTTAAAACATAATGTAATAATTTAAAAATTGTTTATAAAAATTATATTATATTTATATTAAATAATATAAATATAATATAGCTAAAATTAAAATATATTATTAATTTATTAATCATGTGTAATTTATAGTTATATATAAATTAATTGTAGAAATATAAAATTAAATTTTTTACTTGACATATAACACAGTTGCTGCAATAGAATTTTATATACTGGATTTTCGCCTATGCGGGAATGACTTATTAAGAAATTAATAATTAATGTTTAAAGAAATTACTATTATCGGTTTGGGATTTATGGGTGCTTCCTTAGCAGGAGTCTTAAAATCCAAAAAGTCTGATATTATTATTAACGGGTTTGATATTAATCAAAAAAATATTGACTTTTGTTTAGATAATAAATTTATTGATAAAGGAATAAAAATTAATTGCGGCGATGATAATCATAATCATAATATATCAGAAAATAAATTAACCGATAATAATAGTATCAACTTTAATGCCGGCATTAATATAAATGACGATATAAATATTAATAGATTAAACAAAAATATTAATAGTTTTTATGATCCTTTAAAATCAGACATTGCAATTTTATGTATTCCCCCTAAGGTTATTTTAAAATTTTTATACGATAATAAAAATTTTCTTGCAAAATTTTCGTTAATCACCGATATAGGAAGTATAAAAAAAGAAATTATATCGGCATCAAAGAAGAATAATTTGAAAAATTTTATCGGTTCTCATCCAATGTGCGGTTCTGATAAAAGCGGAGCAGAAAATGCCGATATAAATATGTTTCAAGGCAAAACTTGCATTATAATCCGAGAAAATAATTCAAATAAAAATTATAATGACGATGATACTCATAATGATGACGTATATAATAATTTTTGTAATTTAGAAACAAAAATCAATAATTACAATTATTATTATTTAAATTTTATAGAAAAAATTACTTTATTCTGGGAAGCGTTAGGAATGGAAGTTATATATGCAGATGCCGATTTTCATGACTATATGGCAGGATATTCAAGCCATTTGCCTCATGTCGTTTCTTTTTGTTTAAGTAAAACCGTTCTTGATACTGTAGATGCAAACTTGCCTTATAGCTCTTTAAAATACATATCTTCCGGTTTTAAAGACACCACAAGAATTGCTTCTTCCTCTGAAAATATCTGGGCGGATATATTTTTATTAAATAAAAGCAATTTAATTTCATCATTAAATAATTATATTGATAATCTTAATAAATTTAAAATATTAATCGAAAATAACGATGAAGATGCTCTAAAATTATTAATTGCCGAAATAGCTAAACAAAGAAAAATGCTTGGTTAATAATTTAAATTATCTATAATAATATCAATATCTAATATCTATATCTAAAAAAACAAATAAAAATGCTTGGTTAATAATTTAAATTATCTATAATAATATCAATATCTAATATCTATATCTAAAAAAACAAATAAAAATGCTTGGTTAATAATTTATTGTATAATATAAGATAATATAAGCAACAATGAGGTTAACATGTATAAATATTAAAAGTTCAGGAACAAGGAGGCAGCTTGATTAAATTACTGGCAAATAAAAACAGTATATTGGTTAAAGGTTTAAATAAACCGATAAAATCAGAAATAAATATTCCTGGCGATAAATCAATTTCTCACAGAGCGGTAATGCTTGGTTCTATCGCAAATGGAAATTCAACAGTCGTTAATTTTTCGGTATCGCGAGACAATCTTGCTGCCGTTGCAGCGTTTAGAAAATTAGGCATTAGAATTGAGACGCTTGAAAAAAATAAAATTAAAGTTCACGGCAACGGTCTATACGGACTTAAAGAACCGCAAAACATCATAAACACTTATAATTCAGGAACATTGACAAGGCTTATAGCAGGTATTTTAGCGGGAAACGATTTTTTTTCGGTATTATCGGGCGATAAATATTTAAATTCGCGTCCTATGGCAAGAATAATAGATCCTTTATCGCTTATGGGGGCTAAAATTTTTGGCAGAAAAAATAACTATCCGCCTTTATCCATAATAGGCTCTAAATTAAAGTCTATTTACTATGATATACCGATTCCTAGCGCGCAAGTAAAATCATGTTTGATTTTTGCGGGATTGTATGCCGGCGGCAACACTATAATTTATGAGAAAAACAAAACAAGGGACCACACTGAAAGATTTTTATCAATTCAAGATTATCCGTTTACGAAAGAAGATACGGCTGATGGCGGAAATATAATAAATGTCAGTGGCGGCGGAGAGTTAAAGCCTTTTAATATTGAAATTCAGGGAGATTTCAGCAGCGCAGCTTTTTTTATTGCGCTGGGACTTCTCTCTAAAAATTCTGAAATAATCATAAAAAATGTGCTTTTAAACGATAGAAGAGTCGGGCTTATTAATATTTTAAAGAAAATGAATGCAAATATAGAAATAATTGATTACAGAGAAGATTTTGAGAAAGTCGGAACGATTAAAGCATCATATTCCAAGCTATCGGCAATAAATTTAACCGAAGAAGATGTTCCCGATATGATTGACGAATTTCCTATATTTGCGGTAATAGCGTCTTTTGCCGAAGGCATTACGATTGTTCACGGCGCTAAAGAATTGCGTATTAAAGAAACAGACAGAATAAAAGCTATTGTGACTAATTTAAATAAATTCGGCATTAAATCCAAAGAATATGACGACGGATTTGAAATTAACGGAAGTCCTGATTATTCAGAGCAATTGTATAAGTTTAATAATTCTAAGCAGGAGTCTGCCCGTGTAAATAAGTCAAATAACTTTGCAGGGTTAAACAATTCAACCGAAAAAAAAGACGCCGGCAGCTTTCAGATTAAATCTTACGGAGACCATAGAATAGCTATGTCTATGATAATTTTGGCTCTTTTATTGAAAAATAAAGAAACGGTAATTAATAATGTTAGATGTATAAATACATCATTCCCGGGTTTTTTTGATATATTAAACAGTATTATTTAAATTTTATTATTAAATAAATATATAAAATTCTAATAATGAAAATAACGGTAGCTCCGAGCGCAGGTTTTTGTTTCGGCGTAAAAAGAGCAATAAATCTTGCAATAGACAGCGCATCAAAGTTCGATTCCGAATTAAATACTCTTGGACCTATTATACATAATCCTCAAGTAGTCAGCCAATTAAAAGAGAAAAAAATATTTCCGGTAGACACTGTTGATGAAATTAAATCCGATAAGGTTATAATAAGGTCTCACGGTATCAAAGTAAATATAGAAAATAAAATTTTACAAAAAAATATTTCCATTATAGATGCAACATGCCCTTTTGTAAAAAGGTCGCAAGAATATATCAGGAAAGCTTTTTTAGAAGGTTATTTTATAATAATGGTCGGAGACGACAAACACCCCGAAGTTCAAAGCGTTATCAGCTTTGCAGATTCTTCAAGATATAAAGTCGTAAATAAATTAGAGGAGCTGAATCAAATAAAATTTGATGAAAAAATAGCATTAATTTCGCAAACTACTCAGGATACAAATTTTTATTTGTCTATAATTTGCGAAGTATTTAAAAAAACAAGTAAAGAGATTATAGTTTTTAATACTATTTGTGATGCGACAAAGCTTAAGCAGGAAGAAGCCGCTTTGCTTTCTTCTGAATCTGACATAATGATAGTAGTGGGCGGATACAACAGTGCCAATACAAACAAAATTAAAAATATCTGCAAGAAAATTCAGAATAATACATATCATATTGAAACAGAAGCAGAGCTTATACAAGAATGGTTTATAGGAGCCGAAAATATCGGAATTACGGCAGGCGCTTCCACTCCTGATTGGATTATAGAAAAGGTTCTCGAAAAAATACAAAGTTTTGAATAGGTTAAAATTTTCTAATAGTATATTATTATAATTAGTATATTATTATAATAATTTTTAATATTAATTTTTGTAAATTAACTTAATATTAAAAATATACCCAAAATTGCCGATAGAAAATTTTTAAAGGGGACAGATTTAAATCTGTCCCCTTTAAATAAACTAAAAATAATATATCATAAAAAAATTAAATAAAATTATTGATTATTAAATCTTAAAACTAAAAAGTATATTAAATAAGACCGCTAATTATTATTTTATAAAATTTTAAAATAGAAAAAATAATTATAAAAAATAAAATATTTGCTAAATTATTAAAGGTGTGATAGATTAGATTAATTAATTTTAGGAGGTTACAACTATTATATGGCTCAAAAAAATTTTAAAGAAAGAATTAATGCAGGCGGTGAACTTTCAGAGTTTGAACTTTTATTAGCATCTTACGATAATTTATCCAATCCAGGATTAATTAGAAAAGGGCGGATTATTAATATTGACGATAAGTTTATTTATGTCAATGTCGGCGATAAATCCGACGGAATTATTTCTATAGAAGAGTTTATTTCTGGAGACGGTCAATTAAATGTTGAAGTTACCGTAGGCGAAACTATTGATGTATTTGTCGGTCAATATGATGACAGGATAGGCTATTTAAGATTATCTAAAGAAAAAGCGCAAAGTTTATCTATTCTAGATGATATAGAGGCGGTATATAACGAAGGGGGGACTATTAAGGGAACTATCGTATCTAAAACTAAAGGAGGATTAATAGTTGACCTTAACGGAGTAACGGCTTTTTTGCCCGGCTCTCAAATTGACATCAAACTTACTAAAGATTTTGACAGTTATTTAGGAAAAACATTAGATTTTGTAATAATCAATTTTAATAAGAAAACATGTAATATTATTCTTTCTCGACGCAAAATTATAGAAGACGACCTTAAAAAAATCAGAGAAAATGTTATAACAGAAGTGAATGAAGGCGATATAATAGAAGGTATAGTCAAAAATATTACCGACTACGGAGTTTTTGTTGACCTTGGCGGTATGGACGGTTTAATTTATATAACCGACGTCTCATGGAAAAGAATTTCGCATCCTTCGGAAGTTCTAAACTTAGGAGAAAAAATAAAAGTTAAAGTAATTAAATACGATAAAGAAAAAAATAGGGTATCGCTGGGCTACAAACAGCTTTTTCCTGATCCGTGGGGAAATGTTGCCGAAAGACATAAAGTAGGAGACGTAGTGGACGGTGTAATAATAAACATTACTGATTACGGCGCTTTTGTGGAATTAAACGATGATGTAGAAGGTTTAATACATATATCTGAAATGGCGTGGGATAAGAAACAGTCTGACCCTAAGCTGTTTGTTACTAAAGGAGAAAAAATTAAAGCCGCTATTATAAGTATTGAACCTGAAACCAGAAAAATGTCGTTAAGCATGAAACAATTGACGGAAAATCCATGGGATAGCATTAAAAACAAATATCCGGTAGGAACAATAGTAGAAACAAAAGTTAAAAATATATTTGAATTTGGCGTATCTGTTGAATTAGAAGATAATTTTGACGGATTTATCAAACAAAGCGATATTTCATGGACTAAAAGACCTAAACATCCTCAGGAAATATATAAAAAAAATGATGCCGTTAAGGCTGTTGTTATTAGCATTGACGATGAAAGACAAAGAATTTATCTTGGAATTAAACAGCTGACTGAAAATCCATGGAAAACTGTTAACGAAAGATATTCTGTGGGTTCAAAAGTGGAAGGCACAATATCAAATATTACAGAATTCGGTGTTTTTGTCTGTCTTGAAGAAGGTATAGAAGGATTAATACATAATTCAAAAATTCCTGAAAACTTTATTGAAGAAAACAACATTAAAATTGGTTCTAATGTTGTTTCCGAAGTAATTTCAATAGAATCGGAAGATCAAAAAATCGGACTCTCGCTTGTTAATATAGGCTAAAATTAAATTATTTTAAATTTTCTATTTTTGGATTAGATTAGTGATTTATTGCGGAAAATTAAAATTATTATTTAAAATATAAATATATATAATGGAATATATTATTGTAAAGCAGTTTATTATAAAATATATTCCATTTTTAATACACAGGTATTTATAATATGAGTAATTCGAAACATCCGTTTATTGCGGGATTTGCCTTTCTGATTGTTTTTGTTGCCGTTTTCGGTTTAGGAATATATTTTATTTTATTTCATTTTCAATCTAAGTCGTACTACAATGTAGTGCGCGGCACTTCGTCATATGCTATAGGCGTAATAAATTTAGACGGAGCCATAACATCTTCTTCTGAGTTTATATCGCTATTAAAACATTACAAACATGATTCTTACGTTAAAGCAATTGTTATAAAAGTAAATTCTCCCGGAGGGGCAGTTGCTCCGTCTCAGGCAATGTATGAACAGCTTATGAAGTTTAAAAAATATAAAAAAGTTGTTGTTTCTATGGGTTCGGTGGCTGCTTCAGGAGCATATTACATTTCATCTGCGGCAAATAAGATTGTAGCAGAGCCGGGAACATTAACAGGTTCTATCGGCGTGATTATGGAAATGCCTAATGTTTATAAATTGTTTAAAAAAGTAGGCATATCTTATAATTATATAGTCAGCGGACCTTATAAAGATATCGGCACTCCGTTTAAAAAAATGACTCCTGCCCAAAGAAAGAAAATGCAAGGAGTAGTTATGAACGTATATGGTCAATTTGTTAATGCTGTTGCTAAAGCAAGACATTTGAAAGTATCTTATGTGAAAAAGTATGCGAATGGAATGGTTTATTCAGGAAAGCAGGCTTTAAAACTGCATTTGGTTGATAAACTCGGCGATTTTCAAGATGCGGTTAAATTGGCGGCAAAATTATCAAATATTAAGGGCAAGCCTACGATTATTTATCCTGTTAAAAAGCAGTCCACTCTTTTTCAATCGTTTATTAAAAAAGCAATTGAAACATTTATTAGCAAAATTGGTTCGCAAAGCAATCTGCAGGGGTTAGATTCTATAACTTCATTAAGATTAAATTTGTAATAATTATTTTATTTATCATAACATATAACATATAACATATAACATATAACATATAACATATAACATATAACATATAACATATAACATTATAACATTA
>JAJYRF010000036.1 GCA_021794255.1 bacterium
TCCCACATTCTTACGCCAAACCATAAAAGGTCGGTATCCATAATTTTTGTCGTATGGTAAATGGAACCGGCTTGCCTGGGGTATAAAAACTTATCCTTTCTTCTATTATGCTCAATTTCCAACCATCCTTCTTCTATATCGATATTAGGGGTTCCATACTCCCCCATAGTACCCAATTTGACAATATGGGTATCTTTAGATAAGTCTCTTACGGCATACATCAAATTATTTGTAACCAATAAATTATTAGTTATCGTAAAGTTTGAAGTTTTGTAATTAATCATAGAATACGGGGCTGAAGGCATCTCTGCAAAATGGATAACCACTTCAGGGATTCCGGAAAATCTTTCTGATATAGGCCAGTCATAATTAATATCTCCGGCAAACAAAGAACGCATAAATTCAGGATTTTGCAAATCTCCCAACGCAACTTTAATCTCAAAGCCCGTTAACTCAAACCAGAGGCGTGCTCTTTGTATAAGATCCGGAACTTCATATAACATATCAACGCCTGCCTTTTTACACAGTACTCTCCTCAAGTAATTATCTACAATGGTTACTTTATATTTTTTATTTGATAAATACATTGCCATAGGCCAGCCCAAGTAACCGTCTCCGCCGAGTATCAGTACATTTTTCATTTTTATTTCCGCTTTCCGTTATAAATAATATTAATTTAAAAATAGTAATTTATATAAAAATTCAATCGTAGATAAAAAATTCAATCTTCTGTTATACCCCTTTATGACTAATCTTTTAAGTTCATAGGGATTATCTTTTTGACTTACTTTGCCACGTTTTGTGGTAAAGGCCCCGAAATATCCGGCGTTCTTTAATGCATCAATCGTATTTTTATTATATCTTCCGTAGGGATAAGAAAAAAAATTAATTTCTTTATCTAAAAGTTTTTCCAGTTTTTCTTTTGATTCGGTTATTTCATTTTCTAAATTCATCCCTTCAGGTTCATCCATATAAAAATGGTTTACACCATGGGAACAAAATGATATGCCGTTTTGGAACATTCCTATAATCTCTTCTTTAGTAAGGTAATCTTCCGGCATTTTTCCTTTTATTTTTTTTTCTTTTTCGAATATTGCGCCTTTCTTGCCGATAAATCCTGTGCATATACAAATTGTAGCCGTAAGTTTCATTTTCTTTAATATAGGATATGCAGTTGTATAATTATTTTCATATCCATCGTCAAATGTTATAATAATAGGCTTTTTCACGGATATTTTTACGCCTTTTAAGAAATTTAAAAATTCGTTTAAACTTATTGTTTTATATCCTAAAATCTTAATTATAAACATTTGAAGTTTAAATTGAAACGGTTTTATAAATAGAGCGGGTCTTTTATCTCTTTTTACAGGTAAACCTACTTTATGGTAACAAATGACTGGTATTTTCATTTATAATTATTAATTAAAACATATTTTTCGGATATTTTTAAAAAAACAAAATGATACATATCATATATTACTATAATTACTTAATTTTTTTAAAATTTGCTTTACTTTTTCTTTCCTCTTGCTACCTGATGGCAAAATACTGTTTGCTATAAGGTTTATTATTTTTTTTGCTTTTGCATAATTAACAATAGAAACAAAAAAGGGTACGGGGATTGCAGACTCACATGTTTGACATAATATTGAACCTTTTTCTCTTAAATCCATAATATCAATTATTTTATGCAAACGATCTGATAATAAAATATTTTTAAACGATTCTTTAAATATATTGCCTATTATATGTTTTAATCCAAAATCCATACAACATAGTAATACATCACCATTGGGAAGTATTACTGGAGCCATATTGTTTTTACATAAAAGTTTTTTCTCGATTTTATTTATACTATTTCGCGTGATATTTCCCGCTCTCGTCTCAAAATTTGAATAAATAATATTTTCTATGCCTATTTGTTTCACTTTTTCATTAAGTTGATTTTTTTGGCCTTTAGACAAATTAAAATCAACACATCGTAAAATTGGTTGAAATTTCAAGTTTAAGTCTAAAAAACTTTTGATATTATTCCAAGCCTCCTCATCTTTTAAACCTTTCCTATTCTGTATGCCCAAAGGTTGCATGGATATATACCACTTAATAGGCAAATCTTCGACTTTTTTTAGGCATTCTGCATTAAATCCTTTTAATGTCGTGAATATCTCGACTTCAAATCCCGCTTCAACAGACAACTTAATAAAGTCAGATATATCCTCGTGATGCAAAGGCTCAGAAAAACCACTAAACTGTACTGTTTTAATGGTTGAATTTTGAAGATTAGATAAAGCTTGTCTAAAGCTATCAATTGTAAATTTTTTTTCAGGTGAAGTGTATCCCTTTAAAAATAATAATTGGGGGCAAAAATTGCATCCAACGGGGCATCCTGTTTGAAGTGTAAATTCGATTGACCTAAAATAATTGCTTGGGATTCTATTCAAATTTCAATTTCCTCCATAATATTTTATACTCAAAATACTTATACTTCTTATATATCTTTTTTAAACAACATAAAGAATTGTGTCATCTAACCCCATACTATTATGTCTCAAATAAAATTTATAGTTTTTATTTAAATGTTTTATCATTGCTGGTATAAGAATAAAATCATCTATTTTGTGATAAATACATATTGCAAGCTTTGGCTTAAATTGTTTTATTGTATTCATTGAACCCCTAAGTGCCCCAAGTTCTGCACCTTCGATATCCATCTTTATAAAATCAACATGTGATACCTCATTATCCTTTATGAACTTATCTATTGTAGTTGTTTTTACATCTATATTGCCTTTATCAACCAAAAGCGAGCCCCCACCTTTATTTAAAAATGATGCTTGAGTTTCTCTTCCGTCTATGGCCATCTTAAATGGGATAATATTATTTGCTTGATTTATTTTTATATTCTCTAAAAGTTTTTTGAAGTTATCATTAATTGGTTCAAATGCATAAATCTTGCCTTTATCTCCTATATATTTTAAAAACCATAGAGATGTATCTCCATAACAAGCACCAATATCTAAAACTGTATCTCCAAAAGAAGGTTGTACTAACCCTGGCAATCGATATTGTTCAATTATAAATGTATTAATAAAAGATAGGAAATCAATTTTTGAAATCTTAGCGTCTTCACCTTCGATAGTATAATAAAAATTGGATAATTTATATTTAACAGATTTAGATATTTTATAATAGTATTCTTTTGAAATTCTAGGAGTAAAAAGGTCATAAGCGATTTGTGCACTTAAAAATGCATAAGCGATTCTAAA
>JAJYRF010000040.1 GCA_021794255.1 bacterium
AAGGTTAGACAGCCTGACAATAAAGGTTGGAGAACTTGCCGAAGCGCAGATAAGAACGGAAAAAAGGTTAGACAGCCTGACAATAAAGGTTGGAGAACTTGCCGAAGCGCAGATAAGAACGGAAAAAAGGTTAGACAGCCTGACAATAAAGGTTGGAGAACTTGCCGAAGCGCAGATAAGAACGGAAAAAAGGTTAGACAGCCTGACAATAAAGGTTGGAGAACTTGCCGAAGCGCAGATAAGAACGGAAAAAGAGATAAAGGGTCTTGCAAAACAAGTAGGAGGTTTATCTATGGCTGTAGGTTATGGTATAGAGGATAATTATATTCCGATAATGGATGATTTTGTTTTAAAACAGTATGGAGTTGAAGCTAAAACAGTGGAAAGAAAATTTATAGAATACAAAGACGGCACATATGATGAAATAAACCTTTATATAGAAGGTGAAACAGATGGCAAAAAGATATATATTATCGGAGAATCAAAAGCTCAACCCGGCAAAAAAGATTTTGATAGATTTGATACAATGCTTAAGAGATTTAAAAATAACTTTAATACCGACTTAAAGGCATTTATTATAGGATATCAATTCTCCCCTGAAGTAGAAAAATATGCCAAAGCTGAATACCCCAACATTGATTTTTTTAAAACATATCAGATAGAACGTATAGCAAAAAAAGCTGCGGTTTAATACTTATTTTAATAAAAAATTAATTATAAAACGGTAGGGTGTTTAAAATTAATATCGTCTTTGTTAGGATAATCAATGGTATAGTGCGTACCTCTTGATTCTTTTCTGAGCATAGCAGAGGTTATAATTAAATTTGCAACTTCGGCAATATTTCTTAATTCTATTAAATCCGATGATATTTTAAAATTCCAGTAATATTCTTTAATTTCCGTCAAAAGATTGTCTATTCTTCTTTTTGCTCTTTCAAGCCTTTTATTAGATCTTACAATACCCACATAATTCCACATCGCTCTTCTTAATTCATCCCAGTTATGAGTAATAACGATAATCTCGTCTCCGCCTTCAAGTCCAAAATCTTTCCATTCAGGAATTTCAGGTAAATTAGTCTTGCTGTTTGCAGTAATATTATTTTTATTGCTATTATTACTATTATTGCTATAGTTGTAATTATTAATAGATTTATATTTGCTGTTTTCTTTATTATTTATTTCTATTTCTGTTTCTAGTTTTGTTTCTGTTTTATTTTTATTAATAATATTATTTGAGCTATGTCCAGTATTTCCGGATTGTAAAATATTTATTTCCCCCATTGTAGATTCATATGCTTTTTTAGCAAAAACACAACCCTCAAGAAGCGAATTGCTTGCAAGCCTATTAGCTCCATGAAGTCCTGTGTATGCAGCTTCTCCGATAGCATATAAATTTCCAACGGAAGTTAAACCGTTTTTATCGGTTAAGACTCCTCCGCAAAGATAATGAGCCGCAGGAACAACAGGAATCCATTGTTTTGACATATCAATTCCAAAACTAAGCGTAGTTTTAAAAATATCAGGAAATCTTTTTTCTAAAAATTCTCTTGATTTATGAGTCATATCAAGATAAACACATTCGTTTCCGGTTCTTTTCATTTCAAAATCAATAGTCCTTGCAACTATATCTCTCGGCGCCAGACTTTTTAGAGGATGGACATTGTCCATAAACTGCGTCCCGTCTTTAAGCTTTAATATTCCGCCTTCGCCTCTAAGTGCTTCGGATATTAGAAATGACCTTGCTTCAGGGTGATAAAGAATAGTCGGATGAAACTGATAAAATTCCATATTTGCTATTTTTGCCCCTGTTCTATGAGCCATTGCAATTCCGTCACCTGTTGAGATATCGGGATTTGAAGTATAAAGAAAAACTTTGCCCGCTCCTCCCGTGGCAAGTACAACAAAATCAGCGCTGACTGTTTTCACCGCATTTGTTGTTTTATCTAAAAAATAAGCTCCAAGAACTCTATCGATTTTGTCTTTATTTTTATTGTTTAATTTTTTTAATTTATTAGATGTAATTAAATCAATAGCAATATGATTTTCATAAATTGAAATATTGTTTTTTTGTCTTGAATTTTCAACTAAAGCTCTTTCTATTTCTCTTCCTGTTATGTCCCCTGCATGTAATACCCTTCTTTGAGAATGTCCGCCTTCTCTGCCTAAATCAAAAGTTTCTTCATTTTCTTTATATCTAGCAAAATTAACTCCCCAGTTTAAAAGATCTTCAACAACGGCAGGACCTTCTTCAACAACCATTCTTACAACTTCTTCGTTGCAAATACCGTCTCCGGCAATTAAAGTATCTTTTACATGAAGATCTACCGAATCTTTAAAATTAGTAACAGCCGCTAGTCCGCCTTGAGCATAATTTGTGTTAGATTCAGCTTCTTCTTTTTTAGTAAAAATACCTACGGATATATTTTCCGGATATCTATTTGCAAGACTTAATCCCGCGATTCCCGAACCTATAATTAATATATTGAAATGCATTCTGCAACCTTAATTTTTAATCGGAGTCAAATTCCATTTTAAATTAGCCCGCCCTTTCACTCCTGTGATAATCAGTTTTAACCATTTAGTTTTTCTAGTAATCATCAATTCTTTTTTCTTTTTGTCGTAATATCTCGGGAATTCTATAATATATTGTTTTGACCATTTTGTAATATAAGGAAAAAAAGCTTTTAAAAATGCTCTTTTCTGTTCTGCGGGTTTTATTTTTAAAGGTAAAACATTTTCTTTTTTATTATTAGATAAATATATCATCCATATAGAACGATTTGAATCAAAATTATTATATCTTATGTTTGGAGTATAAACAGAAATAAAAAATTTAACATATTTATTAGATTGTCTGTATAATTTATTAAGTTTTCTTTTAAATGTTTTTTTATTAAGCAAATAATATTCTGAATATTTTTTTGCATAAGCATAAATAAAGGCGTTATTAAAATAAGTAGCTCTTAAAAACATAACTGTGCTGAGCTTATTATAATTATATACATTTATTTTTTTAGTCGCATAGTTTAAGACCGATTTATAATTATTATTTTTTGGCGCAACGTAGCCTTTATGAATAATAAGTTTATAAGCAATAGGTTTTTTATTTTTTTTTAAAATAAGGGAACAGCCGGATAAGCCAAAACTTATAAAAGAAACAATAAACAAAAATAACAATGTTATATAAAATCTTTTTTTCATTATTTTATTTGATATTAATTATTTGTTAATTATTATTTATAATATCAGCCTTTATAAATAGCGAAATTAATTCAATGCCCTTTTCTTTTAAATTTTCTTTTCCGCCTTCTTCTCTATCCACAATACAAATGGCGTTTTTTACAATATAACCTTCATTTCTTGCATTTTCAACAGCTTTTAAGATAGAGCCGCCCGTTGTAACGACATCTTCCACTATCATTATTTTAGCGTCTTTATGTAAAAATTGCATAGGCTCAATCATATTCTCTTTTCCGTAGCCTTTTTTTTCTTTTCTTATAACAACCGATTTTAAGGGATTCCCGTCTAAAAAACTGTTTGTCAGAATAGAAGAAATTAAAGGTATACCTCCCACAGGTACGCCTGCAATCACATCAAACGCCAATTTGCTTTTAAAAACTTTAAGTTCTTCATAAAATATTCTGCCGATATAATAAAGATAATCTCCGTCAAAAGAAATTCTTCTCAAATCAATATAAAAATCGCTCTTTCTTCCCGAGACTAAAGTAAATTCTTTTTTTTCATAGCATAATGTTTTTATTGCATTTAAAACTTTTAATCTTACTTCGTCAATGCTTACATTTAAAATGTTTGCATCTAATAAATTATTTAAATTATTATTGCGCATTATTTTATTTATTTTTAATATCTATTTTATTATATTTTTAATTATGATTTATTAAGCTAACCTATTGTTTTTTAAACTTTTTATAGTTTTTTTAAAATAGCCGTATTGAAATTATATCAAATAATTTCTTTACTGAATAATTTTAATTGACCGTAATAATCATTTTCATTTTCAATTTCTTCAGGATAAGCTCCGGAAAAACATGCTTCGCAAAAATTAACTTCATTTCCGACAACTTTTCTTAATCCTTCTAAAGTCAAAAATTTTGTAGTCGTAGCGCCTAATTTTTCATTTATTTCTTCTTCGGAATATTTTGACGCCATAAGTTCTTCTTTCACCGGCGTATCTATACCATAATAGCACGGAGAAGAAACCATAGGAGAACTCAAACGGAGATGTATTTCTTTAGCTCCTGCAGCTTTCAGCATATCCACTATTTTTTTAGATGTTGTCCCTCTTACCACTGAATCGTCGACTACAATGACTTTTTTTCCTTCTATTACATCTAAAACAGGATTAAGTTTAATTTTTACTCCAAAATTTCTTATCGCTCTTTTAGGTTCTATAAAAGTTCTGCCAACATAATGGTTTCTTGTAAAACCCATTTCAAACGGAATACCCGATTCTTTTGAATACCCTAATGCGGCGGGAACTCCGGAATCGGGGACGGCTATAACAATATCGGCGTCGATAAACGCTTCTTTTGCCAGCTGTCTTCCCATTTCACTGCGGATTTTATAAATTGATTGACCATTATATATGCTATCCGGTCTTGAAAAATAAATTAATTCAAAAACACAATATGAATTCTTTTTCCGTTCAAACGGAAAAAAACTTTTCATTCCTTCGCTATTGACAAGAATAACCTCTCCTGGTTTAACATCGCGTATATATTTTGCATTTATTAAATCTAAACTGCACGTTTCAGAGGCAAAAACAACAGAACCTTCAAGTTCTCCGATAACTAAAGGACGAAAACCGAAAGGGTCTCTTGCGGCGAGCATTTCATTTTCAGACAAAAATAAAAATGAATAAGCGCCTTTAACTTTTTCTAATGAGCTAATAACTCTGTCAACTAAAAATCTTTCTTTTGAAGAAGCGATTAAATGAATAATAACTTCCGTATCAGAACTTGAATAAAATATAGAACCTTTCTCTTCCAGTTCTTTCTTAAGAATATTTGCATTGGTTAAATTTCCGTTATGCGCAACGGAAATAGAACCATAATAATAATCTGCAATAAGCGGCTGCGCATTTTTAATTAAAGTTTCTCCTGAAGTGGAATATCTGACATGTCCTATAGCATGTTTACCTTTTATCTTGCTAAGAGTAGCTTCGTTAAATACATCATTAACTAAACCTAAATTTTTATGGAAGTATACATTGCAGTTATCAGATGATGTAATTCCGCATGATTCCTGTCCTCTATGCTGCAGCGCATATAAACCTAAATATGTTATATTTGTAGATTCTTCATGGTTATAAATACCGAATACTCCACATTCTTCGCTAATTTCTTCCATTTTCTTAATTTTATTAATATTTGAGTTAAAATGCTATAATAAATTTTATTATTATAAATTATATAAATATTAATATAAATAATAAACTGCTCTTTAATAAATTTAATAAATTATTAAATAAATTTAATAAATTAAAGAGGCGGGCAGCCTAAGGGCTGCTATAAACCGTACCTGTTTCATCGTATGGCAACTTCTTCAAAACAATTAGATGATGAATTACTTAAATATATATAATCTATAAAATATATAATAAACTTTAAGACAATATTTTTTTAATTGTATTCAAATAATTTTTCTATAACTTTATAATAACTGTCTTTTATTGTATCACTTTTTAGTTCTATTGTGTTATTAAATTTTATAATATCTATTGCTGTTTTGCCTATTTTTTCAATTTCAATATCCGCATTTTTTGCCAATTCGTAAATTTTATTTTCATCCGAAGGGTCTGCGCTTATAACAAAGGCTTGTTCAAATTCCGAAAACAAAAGCATATCGTTTCTTAATGAAGTTTTATTCATTTCTGTAATTACTCCTAAATTTTTATTTAATTTCGATGAAATTGCCGGCTCAGCCAAAGCTGTAAAAAGACCGCCTTCGCTAATATCAGATGCGCTTTTTAACAATCTTTCGCTGATTAAATCCCTTAAACAACTCTGAAGTTTTAATTCATAATCAATATCAATAGTCAGCGGTTCCTGCATGAAATCATTATGGACAAGCTCCATAAATAAGCTTCCGCCTAAATTGCCCAAAAGTCGTCCGAGCAAATAAATATCGTCTCCTATGTCTTTAAAATGCGAAGTAATTGCTTTATTGACATCGTCTATATAGCCTACCATAGCTATTACAGGGGTAGGATAAATTTTTCCGGCTCCTGCCGTTTCATTATACAAACTAACATTACCGCTGACTGCAGGAGTATTAAATTTTATAGCGGCGTCGGCAATACCTCTTATGGCTTCTTTAAATTGCCACATAATTTCAGGATCTTCTGGGCTGGCAAAATTAAGGCAGTCTGTTATAGCGGTAGGCGTTCCTCCGCTTGCTGAAATATTACGGGCGCATTCTATTACTGCAAGCATCGCGCCTTTATAGGGATTTAAATAACAATATTTTGAATTACAGTTAGAATTTAGCAATATTCCTTTATTACTATTGTTATTGCTATTACTATTGCTAATATTAATGTTGCTATTGCTATTATTTATACCGTTATTTATATTTTTAATACTGCCTGCATTATCTTTTTTTTCATTACCGGTCAAATAGACAAACTGTTTATATCTTAATACGGCGCATGATGAACCGGGTCCTATTATTGTATTTGTTCCTATCTGATAATCATATTGCCGATAAATAAAATGCTTTGATGCAATATTGGGATGAGATATTATTCTTTCCGCGATAGAATTAAAATTTTTAGGCATTCTGTAATCATCGGGAGAAAATTGTTTTATATTTTTTCTATAGGACGGAATCGCTGAAGGTCTATCGTAAGAAGGACCGTTTACAACGGCTTCAACAGATAAAGTTTGATACGGTTTAGATTTATAATTAAATTTTATGACCTTTTCTTTGATGACTTCGCCTATAACAACGCAGTTTAAATCCCATTTTGCGAATATTTTTTCAAGTTCTTTATAATTTTCTTTTTTGCATGCCAGAAGCATTCTTTCCTGAGATTCTGAAAGCATAATATCAATAGGCGTCATTTCTGAAGCTCTTAAAGGAATTTTATCCAGATCAAAAATCATACCTTTGTCACTATTTTCGGACATTTCAAAGGAAGAACTGGTTAATCCCGCCGCTCCCATATCCTGAATTGAAACAATAAGCTTTTTATCCATTGCTTCAAGACATGCTTCAAGAAGTAATTTTTCAGTAAAAGGGTCTCCAACCTGAACGGTGCTTCTTTTTTTGTCTTTTTTTGCGTCAAATTCGCCTGAAGCCATAGTGGCTCCGTTAATTCCGTCCATTCCTGTGGCAGAACCGACATATACGACAAGATTACCTTCTTCGCATACAGACGAAAGGAATATACCGTCTTTTTTGGCTATTCCTATTGTAAAAGCATTGACAAGTATATTGTTGTCATAACAAGAATCAAAAACAACTTCGCCGCCTATGGTAGGAACCCCCATACAATTTCCGTAAAAACCTACGCCTTTTACAACTTCTGACAAATAGTAAGGAGTTTTGGGATGATTAAAATTTCCGAATCTTAACGAATTGAGATTTGCAATAGGTCTTGCCCCCATTGTAAAAATATCGCGCATAATACCGCCCACTCCTGTAGCAGCCCCTTCAAAAGGCTCTATAAAAGACGGATGATTATGACTTTCCATTTTAAACACAAGAACATAATCGTCGTCAAATTTTATAACTCCGGCATTTTCTCCCGGACCTATAATTACATTATCGCCTTTTGACGGCAATTTTTTTAAATGAACTTTTGAACTTTTATAGCTGCAATGTTCGGACCACATAGCCAAAAATATGCCTAACTCAAAATCATCGGGTTTTCTTTTTAAAATATCTACTATTTTTTTATATTCTTCCAAAGATAAACCTGATTGCGCATAATTTTCATCTATAATAATATCGCCGCTAATATCTGCATTGCCGCTGCCGTTATATTTATTATTCTCATTATCTTTATAATTTGCTGCGTTGTCTGAATTTGTACTGATGTTATTGATGTTATTTAGGAGATTATTGTCGTTGATATTAATATTAATGTTGTTATCGTTATTGCCATTATTGCTATTTATGTTATTATTGCCGTTATTATTATCGTTGCAATTGCTATTGTTTTTATTATTATTATTATTTGTCATAGTTATTATTATTATTTGTCATAGTTATTATTATTATTTGTCATAGTTATTTTCATTTGTTTTTTACGTAATAAATGATAGAATTAAATATCTTTGCCCCATCATCGCTTCCCAATATTTTTTCGGAAGCTCTTTCCGGATGAGGCATAAGACCTAATATATTAAATTTTTCTCCAAATAATCCTCCAATATTTTTAACAGAACCGTTAGGATTGGATTCATCAGATATAATGCCTGCCGCATCGCAATATTGAAAAGCAATTTGATTTGCAGAAAACAAATAATCTACATCTTTGTTTTCTGCAAAATAATTTCCGTCATGATGAGCAATGGGAAGTTTTAAAACAGCATCTTTATCTATAAGACATGTAAAAGGATTATTTTGGTTATTATTGCCTGTATTTTTTATATATATATCTTTGCATTCAAATTTTAATGATTTATTAGTTAGCATTGCTCCTTTAAGCAATCCCGATTCCAAAAGTATCTGAAAGCCGTTACAAATACCAAGAATAATGCCTCCGCCACCTACATAGTCTTTTATTGACTCCATTACTCTGCTTCTTGCCGCTAAAGCTCCCGCCCTTAAATAATCTCCGTACGAAAAACCTCCAGGTATAACAATGAAATCATACTTTTTAAAATTATGAAATTCATCTTTATGCCATAAAAAAGTCACATTAAGATTAAAAACATCTTTTAGCGCATAATAAACGTCAATATCGCAATTAGAACCCGGGAAAACAGTAATACCGGCGTTGATTTTTTTATTTTCCATTGAAATTTTATTTATTTATTATAATATATTATTTTGTGAATATATCATTTCTTTAACCCAAAATTGCCGATAGAGATTATTAAATATACTGCAATGATTTAGGGAACATTAGATTACTGCTTCCTTCGAAATGACTGCATATAGCAGGTAAAACGATAAAACCTCACTTTAGATTAATATTATTATTTAATCTCAATTTTAAAATTTTCGATTAAAGGATTAGACAATATCTTTTCCGAAATATCTTTTAATTCTTTACTTAATGTTTCTTTATCTAATCCGCCTATATTTTGATTATTGCTATTTTTACCATGATATTTGTTATTGCCACTGCTACTGCTATCATATTCATTGCTGTTTCCAATCTTACCTGCTGTATTGTTGTCTGCTGCATTATTTTTTTCTTCTTTTCTTTTATATTTTTTCTCTTTATTAATAGTTAATTCTATATGTTTTCCTACCCTGACATCTTCAATATTATTAAAACCAGATGATTTTAAAACAGATAAAACTGCTTTTCCTTGAGGGTCTAAAACTTCGTCTTTTAATGTCACTTTAACTACTGCTTTATAAGAAGCGAAAGCAGGAAATAACGATAAAGACCTTTCAAAAATAAAATCTATATTTTTATAATAATAATTAATATCAAATAAATTGTTTATTTCATCTTCGCTCAAATATTTTAAAACATCGTCATTATTTTTTAATAAAACAACAAATTCTGTTTCGGTTTGAATAGCCTGATGCGCAAGTTTTTGAACAATGTTATATGCATCTTCTCTTAACATTCCTTTATCTATCATAGCAAGAAGAACTTTTTGCGAAAAAATTACTCCTCTTGTTATTTGCATATTTTTGAGCATTCTATCTTCATTAACCGTCATATTATCAATTAAATTAATGAGCTGATACAAGATGTAATATGTTAAAATAGTTGAATCGGGCGTTATAATTCTTTCAACGGAAGAATGGGAAATATCTCTTTCATGCCACAACGCAATATCTTCAAGAGCCGACATTAAATTAGACCTTAAAACTCTGGAAAGTCCGCAAATATTTTCGGAAATAATAGGATTTTTCTTATGCGGCATTGCCGAAGAACCTTTCTGTCCTGCGCCAAAAGGCTCTTCGACTTCGGAAACTTCAGTTCTCATTAAATGTCTCATTTCAAGAGCTATTTTTTCGCATGAAGCTCCCAATGAAGCTAATGCATAAAAACACTCGGCATAAATATCTCTTTGAATTATCTGATTTGACAATAAAGGTTTTAAATCTAAAATTTCAAGGGCTATTTCTTCAACTTCGGGAGGTATATTTGCAAAAGTTCCGACGGCACCTGAAAGTTTTCCGCATGAAACCGTTTTAATGGCTTTCTTTAATCTATATATTCCTCTATTAATTTCTTCATAAAATATAAGAAGTTTAAAACCGAATGTAATAGGTTCCGCATGTATCCCGTGAGTTCTGCCCATCATAGGTGTATGCTTATATTTAAGAGCTTTTTGCATCAAACTTTCAGCGAGATTTTCGGCTTTTGACAAAATTAAATTAAGTGCCTGCCTGAATAATAAAGAAAACGAAGTATCGCCGACATCGGAGGAAGTAAGTCCAAGATGAATATATCTTGAATCTTCGCCGACATATTTTGCAACATTTGTTAAAAAAGCAATAACATCATGTTTTGTTATTTTTTCTGTTTCTTCTATTTCCGCAATATCAAATCTGGCGTTTTTTAAAATATTTTCCATTGATTTATCAGGAATTTTGCCGATTTTATTATAAGCGGAACATACGGCAAGTTCAACTTTAAGCCATGCATTATATTTATTTTCTAATGACCAAATATCGGAAATTTCCGGTAAGGAATATCTTTCTATCAATTTATTATCCCCTGTTTTATTAAAATTTATATTAAAAATTACAAATCTTTAACAATATTGCGTAAAATAATAAATTAATATATTATTCCTTAAAGCTGGATTCCCGGTTTCGCAGGAATTACTATATAAATTTATGCCGCCAATTTTGTGGATAATATAGTTTGTGAATAATATACAATATATTATAAAAATATTATAAAATAAAAAATAAAATTATTTTTTAGCAGCCATGGCAATCACGTGATTATTATGATAACCGATTAAATTAAATTAAATTAAATTAAATTAGATTAGATTAGATTAGATTAGATTATTTTTTAGTAGCTATGGCAATCTTATAAAGTCCGTTTTTAATAGCAGAACTCATAACGGCAACAACGCTGTCAACTTTTGACGCCTTATCTGCTTTTATCACAATTGTAGGATTAGCGCCTGATTTTTTAAAAAAAGATAAAATTTTTGAAAGTTTCTTTAATGTTATTTCTTTTTTTTTATAATAAACACTGCCGGCTTTTGTAATATATATAGTGATAGGTTTTTTTGAAGCAGTCGAAGATTGAAGCCCTGATTTAGGAAGATGTATTTTGATACCTGAATTGCTTGCAAAAGTAGTAGTCATCATAAAAAATATTAATAAAGTCAAAAATACGTCAACCATATTAATAACATTTATAATAGGATCCGGTTTTTTTCTTTCCGCAAATTTCATATAAAATAATTAGTCTCTATTTATTTTAGATATTAAGGAAGAAGCCATATCTTCCATAATTACCGCATAATTAAAAGATTTTGAAACAAAATATTTATAAAATAAAAAACATACTATGGCAATTATTAAACCCATTGCGGTTGAATATAACGCTTCAGAAATACCTATTGCCAGCAAATGTGGATTTGCAATTCCTTTATTGTAAGAAACAGCGCTTAAAGCTTTAATCATTCCTACAACAGTTCCAAGAAGCCCTAGCAGAGGTGCAATAGTTGTAATTGCGCTTAAACCTTCAAGATTTTTCCCAAGCTCCGAATAAGCTCTTTTCCCTGATTCTTCCACTTCTAATTTAACGGTATCTATTGAATTTTTATAATTTTCAATTATAGAGAGATAAACCCTCGTTAAAGGCGTCGCAAAATTAGAGCATATCCCCTTTGCTTTTTCAATTTCACCTTTTTTTAAAGCATCTTCAATATTAACTATTAAATCTTGAGGAAATATTTTAGATTTTCTGAGGCTATAAAATCTTTCAATTATAACTGCAAGACCGATAATAGAACACAAAAGAAGAGGATACAAAAAATATTCCGATATTAAAATAGTAGAATTAAACATTTATTTAGTTTTCACCTGATTAAATTTATTTTTTATTTTTTATTATTTTTATTATTTATATTATTATAGATAATATTTTACTCTTACTTTTTTAAATTCTTTTATGCTTCTTAAGCTGCTGAAATCTTTTATGCCTGTCAACTCTGATATTTTATCCATAGTCTTTAATGCTTCTTCTTCGTTTTTTGTATGAATCATAGTAAAAATATTATACTCCCATTTATCCGGGTATGTATATCTTCTATAACAATGGGAAACTTCATTTATTGAAGCCATAATTTTTCCGTTTTTATCAATTTCATCTTCTTTTGATTTCCATATACCCATTATATTATAATTAAATCCGGCTTTTTGATGATACAGAACACAAGCAAATCTGCGCATTTTTTTTTCTTCTATAAATTTAGAAATTTGGCAAAGCAGGTCTTTCTGAGAAATATTTAAATTTGAAGCAGCGTTTTTAAAAGGTTCGCCTGTAATTTCCAAATCTTTTTGCAATTCTCTTATGCAATCTTTTTCAAATTCGCTGATATTAATTTTAGAATCGTCAATAGCATCGTCTTGCGAAAAATATCTAAAATTAGCATCACTATTGATATTAGTATTACTATTTACATTAGTATAAGATTGAGTATCTATTTTATTATTTATAGTTTCACTTTCTTCCGTCATATTAAAATTAACACCTATTTTAAATAATTTTAATGTAGGAAGAATAAGATAATCTTCAGCTTTGGAATTTTTTGATATAAGGCTTATTTCTTCTTCAAAATCTTTATCCAGAGGTAATGTAATAGTAAACCAAATATTATAGGGATTATTTCTAAGATAGTTATGGCTAACCCCTTTATGCAAATTAATAACGGATGCCGCATTATCTACCTCCTCTTCAGGAACCTTAAAAGCGGCAAGCGTGCCTTTATAGCCGATATTATGCGAATCAAATATTGCGCTTATTTGTCTAATTACCTTTTCTTGTTTTAAATTTATAATTCTATTTAATACTTCTTCTTCACTAATTCTTAGTCGCAAACCTATGTCTTGAAACGGTCTTGCCGAAATAGGAAAATCAGTTTGCAAAAGATTTAAAATCTTTTTATCAAATAAATCTAATCCCATAATTTTTTTATAACCACCTTTCAAAATATAAAAATTATTAAAAAATAATTTAGATAAATATGCTTTTATTATTATAGCCGTTATTTATTATTACTTATTATTATAGATTATAGAATTAATGTAATCAATAAAAAAATTTATAAAATTTATAAAATTTATAAATAAAAATGCTTAGAAGATTAATTAAATTTAATTAATCTTCTAAGCATTTTTATTACTTTAAAAGACAAAAATATTTATATATTTTTTTTATTCTTTATTTAGTACATTTAGTACCTTAAAGTAGTATTTTATAGATACTAAATAATATAGTACATTTTATTTAATATCTTAAAGTAGTATCTTAAGATATTAAATAATAGTAATAATTATTTCAAAGATTCTAAATAGTTGGCTAAAGTATCTACCTGGGATTTTGGCAAATTTTTGTGGCTCGGCATAATTGCCATAAATGACTTGCCGTTAATTGTAACCATACTTCCTGGAGCAAAATGAGCCGAAGGATTTATAATCTGAGTTTTTATCCAAGCAAGGCTTCTTTTGCTTCCAACACTGGAAAGATTTGGTCCGACAGAGCCACCGTTTCCATTAATAGTATGACAGGCGATGCAGCCATCGGAGCTAAAAAGCGAAGGTCCCGATGCAGCAAAAGCTATTGACGAAGTTAATGTTAAAATCCCAAATCCCAAAACAGCAATAGTTAAAATTTTTGATTTGATTAATTTTAAAGCTAAATTTTTCATGTATTTTTCCTCTCACATTTAATAAATTATAATTTAATTTATAATTTAATTTAATTTTTGATTTAACAAAAAGCATAGTATAAAAGTATATTGTATTTGTATATAGATACTATAGATATAAATAAAAATATGCAAAAATATCTCAAAATTAATAACCCTTAATCCTGCATTATAAAATTATTAATAGACATTAATAAGCTATATATAAATGATTATATTTAATAAATATATAAGCATTTCACTTATATATAACATATATAACTACGTATAATAAATAAATATAATAATATAACCTATATATAATAACATAATAGTAAAAAACAATTCCTAATATGATATTAACTAATCTTAATTAATATCATATATTAGCATTCATCAATTTTATAGCTCGGATACCCCGTCCGTAAGAGCGGGGAGGAGAGCTATCCTCGTTTTAGTTTTAAATTAACGGGAGTTTTTACGACGGCTAA
>JAJYRF010000096.1 GCA_021794255.1 bacterium
TAGCCTGTTCCGTCCCATGAAACTCCAAGAATATCATTTTCTAAAGGCAGCATATTTTCTGCCATACATGAAATTATATGAGCTTTATGATGTTGAAGTTTTATATGCGGAATGTTAAATTTTTCAGCAAATTCTCCGGCAAATTTTGTGCCTTCATATCCGGGATGCATATCGCTAATAATAATATCAGGCTTAAAATCATAAAATGCTATTGCTTCTTCAATACAACGGCAAAAATATTCATAAGAATATAAATTGTTTAAATCCCCTATATGCTGGCTTAAAATAATTTTATCGCTGCCTTTTATACCGTAAGCAAATGTATTTTTTAAGTTTGACCCTACAGCAATTATATTTCTTTTTAATTTAAAAGGAATGTCCAATGCAGAAGGAATAAATCCGCGAGACCGCCTTATTATTATATTTAAGTAATTATTGTTATGTGTGTTATGAGTGTTATTATTATTACAATTGCTATAATGACTATCGTTATTATTTAAATTATAATTTTTATTATTATAATAATAAAAATTATAATGATTATTATCTTTGTTGTTAGTTAAATTATAATTTACATTATTATAATTATTGCTGTTATCTTTTAAAAAATAAAACTTATCAGAATTTGTATTTAATTTATTATTATTTTTATAATAATCATTGTAGTCGTTATCAATTACAACTACTTTAATAACAGAATCATCGCATTTTCTGTATATCTCCCTGTTATAAACCAATAAACCGTCTGTAAATTTTCCAAGTTTTATTAATGCTTCTTTATCGTCTGCTATTATAGGTTCGTCTGAAATATTTCCCGATGTTGCTACAAGAGGGATATTAATAATTGAAAAAATTATATGATGAATAGGCGTATAAGGTAAAAAAGCGCCGATTGTTTGAAGACCGCAGTTAATATTTTTTGCAAGACCGTCTTTATATTTAAGTAATACGATAGGTCTTTCTTTTGAGTTTAATAAATTAATCTCAAATTCATTTACTTGCGCGTATTTTAATATTTCCGAAACGTTTTTAAACATTACTGCAAAAGGCTTTTTTGGACGATTCTTACTAATTCTTAATCTATTAACGGCATCCTCGTTTACGGCATCGCACATTATATGAAACCCGCCAATACCTTTTACTGCAACGATACCTCCGTTTTTTATCAAACTTGTAATATTATCAAAAATATTAACATTACTAAATTTTTTACCGTTTTTATCAATAAATTCCATTTTAGGACCACAATTAAAGCACGCATTAGGCTGAGCATGAAATCGCCTATCTAAAGGATTAGCGTATTCCTCTAAACATTCATTACACATCTTAAATTTATCCATTGTCGTGTTTACTCTGTCGTAAGGTAATTTTTTAGTTATAGTAAACCTTGGTCCGCAATTTGTACAATTTATAAAAGGATATAGAAATCTTCTGTTTGCCCGATTAAAAAGTTCTGATAAACAATTATCGCAAGTAGCAATATCAGGAGAAACTGCGGCTTTTTTAACGGATGTATTTATGTCAGGGTCGGCATCAAGGTCGGCGGAATTTTTTGACTCTCTTATTGCAAAACCCGAATATCCTGAAGGCGTTTTATAAATATAATTTATATCATAAATTACAGATAAAGGAGGTTTGTTAAATTTAATTTCATTAATAAAGTAATTTAATTTTTCTTCATCTGCTTCAGCTTCTATTTTAACTCCGGATATATCATTAATAATATATCCGTTTATAGAATATTTTTGAGAAAGTCTGTACACAAACGGTCTAAACCCCACACCTTGAACTATCCCCGTTATGCTGATTATCGCCCGTATATTCATTAATAAATTTAAAATTAATTGCGGTTATAACGGTTATAAACGATTTATATTTATATAAATTATATAAATATAAGCAAGACAAATATAAATAATAAATAATAAAGTTAATTATTATATAATATATATTATATAATAATTTTTCCTAAATAACCAAATATTCAGCAAATCCGCGGCAAAAGCTCACCTGAAGGAATATCCAAAAATCTTGAAATTCCGTATATATTTTTAATGATAACTTTTTTACTAAAATTATTATTATATTTTTTGTCCGAAGTATAGCCTATAATTTGAGATTTTTCGCCAAGCGGATGAGTTTTGAGCATCTTTAGCAAATTATCCGCATCATTATTATCTACCGCAAAAACTGCTCTGCCTTCGCAAGCAAACTGGTAAGGCTCTAATCCTATAAATTCACAAAATCCTTTGACATTGTCTTTAATCGGTATTTTTTCTTCATCTATAAAAATATTGATATCCGAGCTTATAGCCCATTCGTTAAGAACTGCAGCTAAACCTCCTCTTGTAGCATCTCTTATTGCTTTTATATTAAATCCATTTTTTAAAACATCATCAATCATACTCCATAAACTTGCACAATCGCTTTTTATTCCTGTATCTATATCTATTCCTTCTCTTAAAGACATTATAGCAGCCCCGTGATCACCTATTTCTCCGGAAACTATTATAATATTGCCGGCATTAATATTAGATGCGGATAAATTATCGTATAAAACTTCGCCTATGCCTGCGGTATTAATAAAAATACCGTCAGCCTTGCTTTTAGGTACAACCTTGGTATCTCCTGCAATAATTTTAGCGCCGGATATTTCTAATTCATTTTTTATAGATAATATAATTTTTTCTAAATCGCTAATCAAAAATCCTTCTTCTATAATTAAACTTAAACTTAAAAATAGCGGTTTTGCACCCATTACAGATAAATCATTCACAGTTCCTGCGATAGATAATTTTCCTATATCTCCCCCGTTAAAAAAAAGAGGTGTAACCGTAAAGCTGTCGGTTGTAAATGCGATTTTTTTTGAACCGTTAAGTTTGATAATAGCGGCATCTTCCATTTTAATCAAAATATCATTGGAAAGATATTTACAAAAAATATTTTTTATTAATTCCGATGTTTCTTTTCCGCCACCGCCATGTGAAATAAGAATTTTATCAGCATTATTATTCATATTTTTTTATTTTCTTTATTATTTTTATTGGCATCATCGTTATTATTAATAATATATTATTAAATTATATATAATTACATTATTAAATATTAAGATATACTTTTTTATATTATATTAATATTAAGATATACTTTTTTATATTATATTAATATTAAGATATACTTTTTTATATTATATTAATATTAAGATATACTTTTTTATATTAT
>JAJYRF010000080.1 GCA_021794255.1 bacterium
GTGCCTGTTTAATTAAATTATTACTAGGATTTAAGCTACGTCAACAGGGCTAAGGATTCGGAAGCGTCCACGAACTTAGGGGCAGTATTTACGGACGAAACGGCGTTTAACGCGACGAATTCGACTTTTATCAGTGCTGGAACATCTTCTGCGCCAAAAACTCCACTTGCAGGCACTACGGTTTCACCCGTTCACGCAATGTACGATGCTACGCTTACAGCAGGAGGAGGAACTTATATTGTCGATACGCCGCCCTTTTCATGTAGCAGTACTGGAACATTAGATACTTACGGCGGTAAAACTACAGAACCCGCCGGAACGCAAGCTTCAGCAGGAACTACACTTACCGCGGCTACCGGAGGTTTCGGAGATTTGGGATTCTATCCTAAAGGAAGTTTATATTTCTTTTACAATGTATTGCAGGAAGCGGCTGCCAGTACCGCTATTCCAGTTTCCGGCGCAGCCGCTGCTGCAACCGGCGCCAACGGAAAGTGTGGTTCGGGCTATTTAGCGACTGCCAGTACAAATTTTTCTGGTTCAAATTGGCAGGTTTATTCCGTAAACGATTTTTCATCAACACCGATATTGACATCAGGAACAGCATATTAATCTGAACCGTAACAATTAAAGGTGCCAGATTTATTTATTCTCTTACTCCCGACTGCGTTTGCCGCGGCCGGGAGTTTTTGTTTTACTTTTATTTTAGATTTTAATAAAGAAAAATTAATTGATTATCTTTCCGTATAGTGCTATATTTTAAATATATAATTAAGTTAATTTTATGGAGTTTAATAAGATGAACGCTAACATTTTTAAAGACGAAGATATAGATTTATCCGGCAAAATAATCAAAGCCGTTAAATCTCTTCCGGAAGACAAACAGTTTGAGGTTCTCGACTTTATAGAATACTTGCAGTCAAAAACCGCCGCCAAAGAAAAAAGTTTTGCTCTTAAAAAAGAATTTTCGGAATGGGACGCTTTAAGCGATGAGGCTTTAAATAATTTTGAGGTTAATTTATCTTGATTTTTGGAGATATATATCTTGTAGAAATTCCCGCTTCCGTTACGGAAGGACGGGAACAGCAAGGATTAAGACCTGCGATTATTGTTCAAATGTCGGATAATATAGACAAAATTCCTACCATTCTTATAATTCCTTTTACCACGCAAATAAAAGCTTCAAATTTTCCGTTTACTTTCACAGTTTCACCAGATTCTTTCAATAATTTGTCTTCCGTTTCGGTTGCGCTGATATTTCAGTTAAGAGCGATAGATAAAAAAAGACTGAAGAATAAAATCGGCAAATTAAATTCAAAAGATACGGAAGTCCTGAAACAAACAATAAAAACTTTATTAAATATATAAAAAAGTCTGCATTTATCTTATAAAAAAGTCAGATTTATTTCCATTTCAGCGGATATAAAAGCTTCGCTTTCATAAACGCCCGCCTCCGTATCTTACTCCCGACTGCGTTTGAAGCGGCCGGGAGTTTTTGTTTCCTTTCACAGTTTTCCATTCAGTTATATAATTTTTAATTATGTAAACTTGATAATTTTATTAGATTGATGTATAAATAAAATAGATACTATAAAAATTTAAGATTTTTATAATGATCGAAATTGAATTTTCTCGACATTCTAAAAGAAGAATGAAATTATACGATATTGACGAAAATGATATAATAAATTCTATAAACGAATATGCATTAAAAAATAAATTATTTTATGGAAGATATAATATTCTAGATAATTTTCTTTCGATGAAATACGCCTATCCAGTAAAAATTATTTTTACTGTTGAGAACGGAAAAATTATAGTAATAAGTGTATTTCCATTTAAGAGAGGTAATAAAAAATGAAGATATTCTACGATAAAGAAGTTGATGCGGCATATATAAAATTATCCGACGTTAAGCCTACAGGGGTTATCGAAGTTGAAGGCGGTATAAATATTGATACGACTAATAAAAATGAAATCGTGGGCATAGAGATTCTTGATGCTTCGCAAAAGTTTTCTTTAGAATCTTTATTTTCTTGCGATTTTCATGAAAATTATTTATTGGATAAAGCTAATTTATAATAAATAATAAAATTAAAGTTGTCAGATTTATTTATTTTCTTACTCCCGACCGCGTCAAACGCGGTCGGGAGTTTTTGTTTTTACTTTTTATCCAATAATTTCCAATTATGGAAATCGCATTACTAGTATTTTCTAGTATTTTCTTAATAGATTGATTTTATTTTCGTGGTATAATACTAATAATTTATTTAATTATAATAAAAACTGTTTTATTTAAAAGAATAAAAGAAATTAAATATGTTTTATTTTTTGTTTTAAATGGATATTCAAATTGATTCACATACAGTATTAAGAGCTAAGGAAAGAGGAGCTAATGAAGCTGAAATTAAAGACGTTATTAATAGCGGTTTTATAATTGATTCAAAATATGGTCGTTTCGGAAAAGTTAAACTTTATGAATTCAGGCAAAATAGACTTAATAGATATTATTAACAGAAAAGGGTTGAAGTATTTTATATAATTGAAAAAAATAAAATAATGACTGTAACCGTATATGTTTTTTATGGAAAATGGGAGGTTGAAATATGAATATTGTTTACAATGATGCTACGGATCTATTATATATCAGGTTAGACGACAGAACTCAAGAATTAATTAATAAAAGAGTTTCTGAAGATGTTGTTTTAGATATCGGAATAGATGATAAAATAGTCGGCATAGAGATAATTGACGCATCTAAACATATTTCCCTCGATAAGATTTTCCCTTTGAATTATGAGTTTAATAAAATTGCCTCTTGAAAAAGCAGTAATTAAAGGCGTCAGATTTATTTCACTCCGGCGGTCATAAAAGCTTCGCTTTCATAAGCGCCCGCCTCCGTATCTTACTCCCGACTGCGTTTGACGCGGCCGGGAGTTTTTGTTTAATGGGCAATAAAAGGGGAAAGAGAAATGCGGGAGCAGTCGATTAAGCAATAGGCAAATTAAAAGTTATCGGCATCGCAGGTCAGGATAAAAAAATATGCGGTATAATTCTTTGTATATAACTGTTGCATTATAATTAATTTGCATTTATAATAAACAAATATATATATATATGAATAATGATATATATTAAATTATTATAAAATTTATTATAAAATTATTTTAATTATCCGGGGAATAATTATGAAAAAAATACTCGTT
>JAJYRF010000016.1 GCA_021794255.1 bacterium
ATCCGAAAAAATAGATGTTATAAAAGATGTCGAAAAACTTAAATATGAAATTCAGGAATTAAAGCAAAGAAAAGTTGTCTAAATAATACAAAAACCCCCACATAAAAAATTTATCGTTAAAATTAATAAGTAAAATTAATAAGTTATAAGGCAGATAATAAAGCTGTTAACCACTGGGTCGGCGGTTCGAATCCGTCTCGGGGAGCCATTCAAACCCGCAGTAAATATGTAGTTTCAAGCAGTATCCTTTCTCTTGACAATATCCTTAAAAACGGTAAAATTTAGTAAAAATAAAGTAGAAACGCACGCTGTTTCTGTTCACGAGGCTATAAGCCATATAAACGCATGCCGTTTATGGTGAAGCGGTCATCCAGAAAAATAATTTTATATCGGCAATTTTCAGATATTATTAAGTATTTTGGATAAATATCAATAATGTAGTATAATTTAAAAATGTATTAAAACAATTATAAAAATTCATATATTATTAAATATATGATGATTGAGATTTTGTTTAATTAAATAAACTAATTAATCTTAAAATAGTTATATTATTGGTTATAATGATACATAAAATGATACATAAATAGGAGGTTTAATTTATTATGAAGCATGTTGACTTATTAACTATCGGGGCGGGTGGCGGCGGATATCCTGCAGCATTCAGACTTGCAAGAGCTGGAAGGCAGGCTGTTATGATTGATAGTAAAGGAGTTATGAGCGGCAATTGTTTAGAACAGGGATGCGTTCCTTCAAAAGCTGTAAGAGAGGCAATAGAAGTATATAGGCTTGCAAAAAGAAGAGAGTATTTCGGTTTAAAAGGTGATAACATCGGGTTTGATTACTCAAAGATTGTAGAATTTAAAAACAATGTTCAGAAATTCCGGTATGAACAGCATGCGAAAGAACTTGAAAAAGCTAAAAAGAATTTAATGCTTATAAAAGGTGCAGCATCTTTTATTGATGAACATACAGTAAAAGTTATTACAGAAAGTTCAGAAGAAATATACGGCGCAAACAATATAATAATAGCCAGCGGAGCGGAGCCTTATATTCTTCCGATAGAAGGAGCGGAATACTGCATTACCAGCACTGATTTGTATATTCTTAACGCTAAAATTAAAACTCTTCCAAAATCTATGGCAATATTAGGAGCGGGATACATCGGCGTTGAAACCGCGACGTTTTTTAGCGAACTGGGCGTTGACGTCACTATTATTCAGAGAAGCAAAAGAATACTTACAGCTACAGATGAAAGATTTGCCTTATTGCTTCAAAATTCATTAGACCCTAAAATTAAGTTAGAATTAGGAACGGAAATTAAAAAAGTAGAAAAAGTCAAGATAAACGGCGATAATAGCTATAATGTTTCATATGTAAAAGACGGAGTATTGAAAACTATAAGCGCCGGATTAGTTCTTATGGGGTATGGAAGAAAACCTGTTATACCTAAAGGAACTGATAAAATAGACATTGAATTTAATAAAAAAGGCATGATAAAAATTAAAAATTCTATTCAGACTAATATCCCTCATATATACGCTTCGGGAGATGTCAACGGACTTTCAATGCTTTTTCATTCTGCAGAAAGGCAGTCGTTAGTTTGCGCCAATAATATTTTTGCAGGCAATACTCATATTGATTATATGGATTTTAATGCCGTGCCGACGACTGTTTTTACATTTCCTAAAGCGGCGTATGCCGGGATTTTACCGGCGCAGGCAAAAACTATGGGTATTGATATTTTAGAGTGTTCATATGATTTTGAGGTAGATGCTAAAGCTCAAATATATAACGAATTAGACGGAGAAATAAGAGAATTTTTTGACGCTAAAACATTAAAAATTATCGGTGCATGGGTTATAGGAATAGATGCCGAACTTTTAATAGGCGAATTGGTTACCGCAATACAAAATTCGTTAGATATTCATACGGTAGCGAGTCTTCCCAACCAGCATCCTACAAGCAGCGAAGGCATAGCTAAAGCAGCGAGAAAACTGCTGTAATATTTATTATATATTTATATATGGTGTAATATAAGTAATTATGGACTTGGGTGCTGTCGTAATTCATAATTAGCGTAATAATAATCATTTCAAAAGTATTTTGTATATTGTAGTCATTTGTGTCGTAATTCATAATTAGCGTAATAATAATTTAATTTTTTAATAATATTTATGGAGGTTTAATAAATATGGATATAAGTTTAAAAGGCAAAAGGGCTTTGATAACAGGCGCAAGTTCAGGACTCGGTGAGGTTATTGCAAGAGAATTTGCGGCCGCAGGGGCAAATATCGGTCTTAACTATCATTCTCATCCTGATGCAGCGGAAAAAATAGCCGCAGAAATAAAAAAAATAGGAGTAAATGTTCTTACTTTGCAGGCAGATGTTTCTGACAGTGCATCGGTCGAAGTAATGGTAAATACAGTTGTAAAAACATGGGGTGGAGTAGATATTCTTGTGAACAATGCAGGAATTGACGGAGCCCATTCTCTTACATGGGAAACAGATATATCAGAGTGGGAAAAGGTAGTTAAAATTAACCTCTTCGGTCCGTTTTACTGTGCGCGTGAAGTTTTAAAATATATGATAACCAAAAAAAGCGGGGTAATATTAAATATTACTTCGGTTCATGAAAATATTCCATGGAGCGGCTATAGCGGATATGCTGCTGCGAAAGCCGGATTATCTATGTTAACAAAAACCATAGCTCAGGAAGTCGGATCTTTAGGAATCAGAGTGTTATCTTTAGCTCCGGGTGCAATTCAGACGCCGATTAATAAAAGCGTTTGGAGTAATTCTGCAAACCTTAGCGATCTTCTTAAGAAAATTCCGCTTGGAAGGTTAGGTTCAACCGAGGAAGTTGCTCGCGTTGCCGCTTTTTTAGTTTCCGATGCCGCTTCTTATATGACGGGAAGTACCGTATTTGTAGATGGAGCTATGATAGACTATTCCAATTTTACCCATGGCGGTTAATTTATTAAAGTATTTCAATCGCAAAAGTCATTTAATATATTAAATGATGTAGTATGATATCAGGTTAAATGAGACAGTTTATTTTCTAAAAATTAAAAAAGGAGACTAAAAATGGCGGAAGAAATTTATGCTCCAGGATGGCCCGGAATTCCGGGCCGGTGGACAAGCGCAAATAAAAGCGGGGTTGGAACGGCTTTAAAGGGAAGCTTTGCATGGTTCACTATTTCCCACGGTATTTTAAATGAAGTATACTCTCCAGTAATAGATGAGGCAGCTATCCGTGATCTTGGATTTATTATTACCTCCGACGATGGATTTTTTTCCGAAGACAAGCGTCATGCAGTCCATACTACAACATTTCTTTACCCCGGGGTTCCGGCTTACCATATTGAAAGTAACTGCATAGAGGGGCGTTATCGTATAGAAAAGGATATAATAACCGACCATGATAAACCCGTAGTTCTTTTAAGGATACGATTTACTGCATTAAAGCCCGGTAATTACAGGCTTTATGTAATTGCCGCCCCGCATCTCGATAATCATGGTGCGGGCAATACGGCATGGGTAGATGAATATAAAGGAATAACAGGACTTTTTGCTTCACGCAAGGCAAAGGCCATTTGCCTTATGAGTAATACGGGTTTTAAAACTTATTCGGTCGGTTTTGTCGGAGTTTCTGACGGATGGCAGGATTTAATTCACCACGGCAACCTTACTTCGTTTTATAAAAGGGCTGAAAATGGTAATATAGCGCTTACAGGCGAGATAGACCTGAAAAATAATACTTTTGTTTTAGCCCTTGGATTTAGCCATTATCCCGTGGAAGCTGCGATTCTATCAAGAGCGTCTCTCAATGAAGGATTTGAATCTCTTCTCCATGCTTATACCGAACCATGGCAGCTCTGGCAAAAATCAATTTTATATAATAAAGAGCGTAAACTTTTTCTAACAAGCGCTATGGTTATCCGCGTTCACCAATCCAAAAATATTCCCGGAGCTATTTTAGCCAGCCTTGCAATTCCATGGGGATTTTCCAAGGGCGACGGGGATCTTGGCGGTTACCATTTAGTGTGGCCGCGCGATATGGTAGAATCCGCCGGCGGACTTATTGCCGCGGGTATCAAAACGGAAGCGCGCGAATCGCTTATTTATCTCGAAGCCACACAGGAATTTGACGGACATTGGCCTCAAAATATGTGGATTGACGGTTTGTCTTACTGGAGCGGCGTGCAGATGGACGAAACCGCTTTGCCTATTCTGCTTTATGACCTTGCCCGCAGAGAGAATGCGCTTTTAGACGATGATATTCGCCGCTTCTGGCCTATGCTCAAAAAAGCGCTCCGGTATATTGCTAAAAACGGACCTGTTACACAGCAGGACCGTTGGGAAGAAGACGGCGGATACACGCCTTTTACTCTTGCAGCCGAAATAGCCGCTCTTACCATAGGCGCGGAGCTTGCCGAATTGGCTGACGACGGCGATATTGTCGCTTACTTGCGTGAAACAGCAGACGCATGGTATTCCTGTATTGACCGCTGGCTCTATGTTAAAAACAATGAACTTGCAAGTAAAATGAAAGTGGAAGGTTATTATGTGAGACTTACGGCTCCGGATTTTGAAGAAGGCGATGATTTTATACCTATTAAAAACCGCCCGCCTGCTTCCAGCCATATGCCTGTTTCTGCCGTAGTATGCACTGATATCACTGCTCTGGTACGTTTTGGATTGCGCAAAGCCGACGATCCGCGAATATTAAATACATTAAAGGTTGTAGATGCCTTGCTTAAGGTAGAAACTTCCGCAGGTCCTTGCTGGCATCGGTATAACGATGACGGTTACGGTGAACATGCAGACGGCAGCCCTTTTGACGGCACGGGTATAGGACGCCTGTGGCCTTTGCTCACGGGAGAGCGCGCTCATTATAATATAGCTCTTGGAAATTTTAAAGAAGCGATGCGCTTACTTGAAACTATGGAAGGTCTGGCAAGCGACGGTGGATTATTGCCTGAACAGGTATGGGACAGCCCCGACATTCCGGAACATGGTCTTTTTTTCGGTAAGCCCACAGGTTCGGCAATGCCTTTAGTATGGGCACATGCAGAATACCTTAAATTAGTTCGTTCGCTTACTGAAGAAAAAGTATTTGACATGCCTCCTCAGACGGTTATACGCTACCTTAAAAATAATATAACTTCTAATCTGATGCAGTGGCGTTTTAATCATAAACTGCGTACCATGCCTCATGGCAAAATACTGCGCATTGAAATCCTTGCTCCTGCCCTGATTCACTGGAGCAATGACGGTTGGCGCACAATTAAAGATATTAACGCGCTGGACTCAGGTCTTGGAATTCATTATGCCGATTTGCCTAGTACGGACATACCTGCCGGCGGCGAAATAATTTTTACATTTCATTGGATAGAGGCTAACCGTTGGGAAGGAAATGATTTTAGCGTAAAGATAACAGCTTAAATTTAATAATTTTCTTGCAATACTTATTTAATACTAAAAATTGCCGATAGAAATTTTTATTCTATGTTATTGTGTATAAATTTCCTATCTTTATTAAATGTTGAAGTAATTTTATAAGTAACTTTATAAGTAACTTTAATAGTTTCTAACGGTGATTTAAGGTATTTAATATTTATATTTATATTTATAGCCACTTGTTTGAGCGTTTTTCTTTAATCTTAAATATTTTATAAGGATCATGCTCAAAATGGTAAACTTTAGCTACTTCTATTTCTAACCAAGGCGCCCATTTGACCTGCATGACAACAGCAATAAAAGCGCCGAAGATTGGACCAATCCAATAAACCCACCATCCGTTCCATACTCCTGCCACTAATGAAGGTCCTAGGCTTCGCGCAGGATTAGTGCTTGTCCCTGAAATAGGAGCTTCAAAATAAACCATAACGGCGTATAAAAATGGAAACAAGACTGGAGTAAAGTGTTTTAGCCGTTTATTACCCAGAAAGAAAAAAAGTCCTGCAATAAGACAAAACGTTGTTATAGATTCTCCGAGAACAGCGGCAATTACTCCTTCTTTTCCAGGTGTCGTTGATCCGTAAACCACACTTTTTCCGATATTTCCCCATAAAAGAAGAGCAAATGCGCCGGTAATGCCTCCGAGAAGTTGAGCTATAACATAACCTATCGCTACATGACCTTTTATTTTACCTTTCATCCAGAATGAAAAAGTAACTACAGGGTTAATATGAGAGCCGCTCCACTTGCCTACCGGAGAAAAGGTGATTAGCATTCCCGTGCTTCCAAACAAAAATCCCGTAAGCGCCCGTCTCATTCCGAAACTTGAAATTAGAGCAGTTACCGGGCTTCCTTTGCCGAAATCTAAAATAACGAAAGAAACTCCTATGCCTATAAGTAAAGCAGTCCCTATAAACTCGGAAAAATATAGCCGCCAAATTTTTATAAAATTATCTTCACTGTGTTTCATAAAATTACTGTCCCAGTAAATAAATAATATATAATCTGATATATAATTCAATAATTAATAGATTATATATACATAGATTATATCAATAAATATTTAATTTAATTTAATTTATGTAAAATTTTAACAATAATTACTTTTTCTTTTTAATTAATATTTATTTTAATTAGTACACATATCTAACTTTCTTTATCTTTGCATCTCAAAATTGCCGATAGAAATATTAAAAATAACTTTAAAGTTATATAAACAAACTTATATAAACTAAAGTTATATAAACAAAAAAATAACTTTTCTATCGGCAATTTTGGGTGGCATTCTTTATCTTGACATTTTTATAAATATAAATTATATTATATATATATATTTATATTTATATATATAAAAATATTATCGCTATATATGTATAAAATCTGATATATTATAATTATAAAGAATTATATATAAAAAAATTATATAACATTATTGAGGTAAAAGCTATGGCAGAAATAAATATGAAAACTTCTGAAAGAAAATTCAATGCAAAATTTTTATTTTCTTTAATTTTACTTTTAATGTTGCCTTTAATTTTTTCAGGATGCGCCAAAAAACAGAAGTCTATACAAAAGGTCAAATATGTATTTAAAGTTTCGGCTATAAAGACAAAATATAAAATAATTAATAAATATTTAAAGTCCCCGGGCAATATATATTCTTTAAACAGCAGTGTAATATCTGCACGCATAATGGGCTATATTGTTTATAATCCGCTTCATGTAGGCGAATTCGTACGCAGAGGCGAGCTGCTTCTTAAAATTAGCGCTCCAGCTATCGGATCAAAATATTATGCGGCAAAAGCCGATTATTTAAATGCAAAAACTACTTTTGAAAGAATGAAAAAATTGTATAAAGAAAATTCAATTTCAAAACAGTCATTTGATAATGCCCGTATGAGCTATACGGTAGCAAAAGCTAATTTAAATGAATCTTTAAGTTATCTTAATTATAAAAATATTTATTCACCCATTGAAGGAGTAATTACGCAAAAAAATGTTTCCATAGGAAACCTTGTGTCTCCGGGGCAAATGCTTTTAACTATTCAAACAGTAAATTCAATAATATTTAAATCAAGCGTAAATGTTAATTATTATCAAACTTTATTAAAAAATAGAAATGTTAATTTAAAAATTAATTCTATTAATAAAAAATTAAAAGGAAAAATTATTTCGATAGTAAAATCCGCAAATCCTTATTCGCATACTGTATTGGTCAGAATTAAAATCTTAAGCTCTTCTTTAAAAAATATGTTGCCCGGAATGTACGGAATAGCTTATTTTAAAATAGGGCAAAAAAAAGCTATGGTTATCCCCGCAGCAGCGGTATTTAGAAAACTTGGCATATCAGGTGTTTACATAGCCGATAGACAAGGAAAGCTCATGTTTCAGCCGATTAAAAAAGGACAGGTTTATAAAACAAAATATATAATTGTCTTAAATGGTCTGCAGCCCGGTTTGACCGTTATAACATCAAAAACAAAGAAATTAGCAACCGGAGATTATGTTTCTGCTGTTTTTAAAAACTAAATTGAATATCGGAGCTTTTTAAATATGGAAAAAAATTTTAGCGCTAAAATAACAGAATATTTTATAGAAAATAAAATAACGCTTTTATTAATATTATTTATTATCGCTTTTGGTATAATTGCGATTTTACTGACTCCAAGACAGTACAATCCCCAGATAATTGTTCCTGCAGCAAATATTATTGTACGATTTCCCGGCGCAACCGCTAACGAAGTTCAAAATTTAGTCAGCGATCCGCTTGAAAGAAAAATGTGGCAGATTCCCGGAGTGAAACATGTATATTCAATTTCTATGAATTCGGAATCCATAGTAACTGTTCAATTTCATGTAAACGCAGATAGAAATAAAAGTTTAGTAGATGTATATAATAAAGTTTTTTCAAATCTCAATGAAATACCAAAAGGCGCTATGCGTCCTTTAATTAAGCCCATAGATGTAAATCATGTTCCTATTCTTAATATTACGCTATGGAGTAAACGTTTTTCAAACGGCAAATTAACCGTTATTGCCGACAGAATATTGGATAAATTAGATGCCGTTCATGGAACCGGAGTAACATTCCTAAACGGAGCAAGGCATAAACAGCTTAATATTTATTTAAATCCGAATAAAATGGCTGCATATAATATTTCTCCTCTTATTGTGGCTGAAGAACTAAAAGGTACAAATATCACTATTCCGGTAGGTTTTTTACAAAATAATAATAAAAAAGAATTTTTAACTGCAGGCGGCTATTTTCATCATGTAAGTTCTGTTAAAAATTTTATTGTTTCGGTACATAACGGTCATCCTGTTTATTTAAAAAATATTGCAAAAATTAAATATTCATATAAATCGTTAAATTTTTTATCTGAAATAGGATTTGAAAAAAATTATTCAGAAATAAATCCGCACGATAAAATTATACAAAAATTAAAGGGATTATATCCGGCTGTTACAATTGCTATTGCTAAAAGACGCGGTAAAAATGCCGTTGCCGTAGTTAATAATGTATTAAAGAAATTTAATTACATTGCAAAAACTCAAATGCCTGCCGGCGTCCATTATGTCATCACAAGAAACGACGGAAAAAAAGCAAATAATGCCGTCAACAATTTATTGTTTGAATTAATTTTAAGTATTATTATTGTCATAATATTGCTTCTTTTAATATTAGGCTGGAGAGAAGCTTTAGTAGTTGCTTTTACTATTCCGCTGATGCTTCTCTTGACATTGGGTATAGCTTTTATATTTCATCAAACGCTAAATAGAATAACATTATTTGCTTTAATATTAGCACTAGGATTATTAGTTGACAATGCAATAGTCGTGGTTGATAATATTGAAAGAGTTTTCTCGCGGGAAAGAAATATATTACCTACTTACGTTATAGATGCCGTTAACGAAATAGGGAACCCTAATTTTTTTGCAACGCTGGCAGTAATAGCTTCTTTTATACCTATGCTGTTTGTTACCGGAATGATGGGACCTTATATGAGACCTATTCCGTTTAACGTACCTATTGCAATGATTGTATCTTTATTCGTGGCTTTATCTATTGTTCCGTGGTTTTACTTAAAATTAATGTCAACAAACAAAGGCTTTGAACTTTTTAAAAAAAAGGAAAAAAAATCAGAAAATAAAAACGGCAAAAGTAATTTATATGCTAAAATTATTACTCCTTTACTTTTAAGCAAGAAAAAAAGATTTGTTTTTATCGGCGTCATAATAATTCTTTTTTTTGCCTCTATTTCTTTGCCTATTATTAAATTGGTAAAATTTAAAATGCTGCCTGTTGCCAACACTAATAATTTCTTGATAACCATAAATACAAAACAGGGTTCTTCATTTGAAAAAACTAATTTAATTACAATGAAGGTGATTAATTATTTAAAGAAAATAAAAGAAATTAAAAATTATACCGTAGATGTAGGAACTCCTTCCGTTATCAATTTTTCAGGACTGTTAAGGGGTTCTGATTTTAGAAATGCAAGCTGGTTTTCTGAAATAAGCGTTAATTTGATAAATAAAAATAAACGGAGCATATCTTCGCATCAGCTTGTTTTAAATACTTTACCTATAGTTCATAAAATCGGAAAAAAATATAATGCTACAATTAAAGTTTTAGAAAGCCCTCCAGGACCGCCTGTTAAATCCACTATTGTTGCAGAAATTTACGGAAATAATTATAAAAAGCAGGAAAAATTTTCTGCTGAAGTTGAAAAACAGATGAAATTAACAAGGGGCGTAACCGATGTAAATTCATCATATAAGAAACCTATAAGAAAAATTGAAGTTACTATTAGAAGAAGAAAAGCGGCTTTGCTCGGAATAAATACCGAAATGGTGGCAAAAACGCTGTATTTGCTAAACTATGGAATGCAGGCAGGTACTTTGCATATTAAAAATAATTTAAATCAGGTAGATATTTTTTTGAGAATGTCCGCAAGCTATAGAAAAAGTATCGGTTTTCTGTCAAATATATGGATTTATGCGCCTGCCGCAAATAAACTAATACCGTTAGATTCAGTTGTCAGAGTCAAATATACGTATTTGACAAATATGATTTATCATAGAGATTTAAAACCAGTAGTGTATGTTTACGGGAAAGTCGTAAAAAGAAGTCCTATGTATGCCAATCTGAGTTTAATACTGCATTTTTTCAGACATCCTTTGCCGGAGGGATACCGTATAAGATGGGGAGGAGAATGGCATTTAACGTTAAAAGTATTTGCTCAATTAGGCGCTGCTATGCTGATAGCTATTTTGCTTATATATGTTCTTTTGGTCGGCTATACGGGTTCATTTATGATGCCCGTGATTTTAATGGGCGCGATTCCTCTTGAAATGATAGGTATAATGCCGGGTTTTGCTTTTATAAATGTATATTTTACCGCTACATCAATGATTGGAACAATTGCGCTTTCCGGAATAGTTATAAGAAATTCTCTTTTACTGCTGGAATTTATAACTAACAAGAAAAAAGAGGGCTATGATATAATAGACGCATTGGTAGAAGCAGGTTCAATGAGATTTAGACCGATATTAATTACGGCTCTTGCCGTTATATTCGGGTCTGCAATCCTTGTAACAGATCCTGTATGGAATGGATTAGCATGGGCATTGATATTCGGAATGCTTGCATCTACTATTTTAACTTTAATTGTTATACCAGTTATTTATTATATGATCGAAAAAAAATCATGGCATAAAGAAGAAATTCATGAAAATTTGTAATATAATCCTTAATGCATAATAAAGGAGTAAAACTATGTCAGTTAACTTTGAAATTAACAAAAATAATATCGGCGTTATAGACTTAAATTTTGGAGACAAAAATGAGCTATATATCCAAGAAATAAATGAAGTTATTAAGGTTATTATAGAAAAAGTTCAAAAACAATATATAATAAGAGCTGTATTGATAAAAAGCTCTAATCCGCAATATTTTGCTGTCGGACCTGCTATTAGAAAAATTAAAGATTTAAATAAAAATGACGCGCGATATTTTGCTACGGTTTTAAATAAAATGATTACTCATATTGAAAATATAGAAATCCCTGTTATTGCCAAAATTGAAGGAACAGTTTCAGGTATAGGCTTTGATATAGTCGCCGCCTGTGATTTTAAATTTGCGACATTAGATTCCACATTTGCCGATTATTCAGTCAGATGCGGTATAGTTTCTCCTTCCGCATTAATGAGCAGACTTATTTTTTTGATAGGCGCTCAAAAAGCCAAAGAAATTGCATTATTAGGCAAAAAATTTACGGCAGAAGAGATGTATTCCTTTAATTTTTTGACGAAAGTTTTAAATAAAGAAGATATAAACAATTATATTAATAAGTTTTTAAATGATTTTAATGAATTATCTATTCAATCATTTCAATCATTCAAAATAACTAAAAAATTTTTTAATGCGATAATACAAAATCAAATAAATAATTCTCCATTTTCTATAATTGATATATTTTCAGAACTTTTTCATTCCGACCAATCCCTTAAATCCCATTTTGAATCAATTATTAATTTGGATTTATAAATTTTTTGTTTTTATTTAACGTATATAATATAGAAGATTATATATTCTAATATTCTATATGTAGTTATTGATAAATATATACATAATTATATAATAAATATTCATTTTTAATAATAATAATTATTTATTAATAAAACTATTGTAAAAATAATAACTTATAAATATTTTAAATTTTAAATTACAATAATTTTTATTTTTAGATTGACAAATTTATTTAATATATGCTATATTTAGAATATACGGATATTAAAAAATTACAATATAATAAATAATAATTATAAATAATAATTATTTATTAATAAAACTATTGTAAAAATAATAACTTATAAATATTTTAAATTTTAAATTACAATAATTTTTATTTTTAGATTGACAAATCTATTTAGTATATTCTATATTTAGAATATACGGATATTAAAAAATTACAATATAATAAATAATAATTATAAATAATAATTATAAATAATAATTATAAATAATAATTATAAATAATAATTATAAATAATAATTATTTAATTTAAAAATTTATTTCTTATTTATAATTATAAAATCAGGTTTTGAAAAGTGGATAAACATTATTGTGCTGAAGAAAATAATTTAAATATCAAATGTAAAGAATTAGCTAAAATATTTAAATTATTATCAAATCCTACAAGGCTTGGTATTCTCTGTATAGTTTGCGATGAAGAAGTCAGCGTGAGCGATATATCTTCCGTATTAGGAAAATCTCAATCAAATATATCTCAGCATTTATCGGTTTTAAGAAATACAAATATGGTAGATTTTAAACGAGAAGACAATAAGCTGCGGTATTATCTCAAAAATTCCAAAATAAGCAAACTTATTAAAGACATTAAAGAGATTAAAAGTCTCAACGATTTAAAAGAATTAAAAATATCTAAAGATAATTTTGACAATTAAAATACATATACTAAAGATTATGAATCTTTAGTATATTTGCTTGAAAATCCTTCCTGCAAGGGAAGGGTAAGAGGTATTTTGTTGTTTTTTTGGGTATTAACCGGCGGAATTTACTTTATTTTATTAGTAATCATTAACAGTCTAACAATATAAATAAGAATAAATAAGAATTATGAATAAAGGAGGATATTTTAAAATGAGCGAAGAAGTAAAAAATCCGATTACGGAGAAGATTGAAAGCACTAAAGGTGGACATTTTTATAAAGAAATCATGAAAGATTTCCGAATTAAAGAATCTCTGCACGGTTGTCTAAATTGCGGTACCTGCGTTGCTAATTGCCCTGCCGCCGCTTTTTATGACTACTCTCCCCGCGAAGTATGTCAGATGATGATAGAGGGTGATGAAGAAACTATTGAAGAATACATGAAGAACAAAATATGGAACTGCGCCCAATGTTTTAGCTGTAAATACAGATGTCCTAAAGAAAATTCAGCGGCTGATATAGTTATGACTATGAGAGAAATTGCTGTAAGAGAGGGGATGGCAGGGGAGGCTCTTGCAGGATATACAAGAATAGCTAAGTTAGTTCTTACACGCGGAAATCAGCTTGCGCCTGATATGTTATCGCCTGATGCTTTTCCTGATTGGGGTCCAAGAATGATTGAATTATCCGAAAAAAAAATGGAAATGAGAGAAGAGCTTTTTAAAGGATTCCCTGGAATGAATGTTGTTGACAGAGCATGGGCAGCCGAAGATTTTACAATTTATGAAATGCAAAAAATATGGCAAGAAAGCGGAGCATTAGAAAAAGTAGGAATCGTATTTCCTTTCTTAGTAGATATAGTTCAAGATGATATGGAAGATAAAGCCGAAGAAATGGAAGCAAAAATTGTAGAAAAAAAAGCTAAATTAGCAGCAGCAGGCAAATAAAATATAATTCTTACTTATTTGTTTTAATATATTTTTATATTCCTTGCTATTATAAAAATTTATCATTAAATTAAATAAAATAAAAAGTAGTAATATTTTAAATTTGCTAAGTATACAGTATCAGTATGGAGTATTAGTATGATGTTATGTAAATAATTAAATATCATAATTAATATACATAATTAATATACATAATTAATATACATAATTAGTATACATAATTAATATACATAATTAATATACATAATTAATATACATAATTAATATACATAATTAATATACATAATTAATATACATAATTAATATACATAATTAATATACATAATTA
>JAJYRF010000012.1 GCA_021794255.1 bacterium
TGTCAAGGTAGTACTCTAACCCCTGAGCTACGTGCCTATAAATATAAATAAGAAATTATGCATAAAAAAGATACGATTGATTGCATTAACAATTTTAAATTAGCAGGCTAATTTTGTCAAGTTAATTTATTAGATAATTATTATTTTTTATAGTTTGTATGAAAATTAATATATAAAAATATAAATATTTCAATATAAAAAATTATGTTTTTATAAAATCAATGAATTGATGAATTAATATAATAATGAATTAATATAACAATGAATTAATATAACAATATAATAATATTAAATTTTTATAATGCTATTTTTTTATTAATCTAATTTAAATTTATTTTTTTATGTATGTTTTATGTATGTTTTTTATTTTTTAGAGCTAACGCAAAAACGGCGCCTAATAAAGTCATAGCTCCGCCAAACAAGAAAATATAATCATAGGCTGAAATACTTGCAAATCCTTGAACTAATGAGTCCACCATAATTAATGAGGGATTTTGCCTTAAATGTGCAATAATTCCGGGATTGATTTTATTTAAAATATTTTTTCTAATTTCTTCCGAAAATTGTGTAAATAGATGATTGCCGTATGTTATCGTATCGGCATATTTATTTAAATAAAATATCTGTTTAATTACAAGAAGATTATCAAACAGTGCAACGCCCAACCCTGCAAATATTCTCATTGTAACGGGAAGAAGCGACGATGCCTCAGGTATAAAAGCGTCAGGGACGGCGTTTAATCCTTCCGTCATTATCGGTGCATATAAAAAACCAAACCCTATACCCCGTATTATTTCCGGCAAAATTATAGCAGCCAAATTAGACTGGAGAGATAAATTTGAGTACATTACAAATGAAAATCCCGAAAAGATCATACCTATTATAATAAGCATTTTGTTCCCTACTTTATTGGAAAGTCTCCCCGAGATAGGCGCAAATATAGCTACTGCAATAGCCTGCGGCATAATAATTAAGCCTGCATTAAAAGGAGTATAATGCATCATATTTTGCAAATATACCGGAACAAAAAGCATAATTCCGAAGAGAGCCATTGCTCTTATTCCATTTATAAGCGTGATAACTGAAAAATTGAAATATTTAAATATATTAAAATTAATAAGCGGATACTTAATGAACGGTTCAATCGCTAAAAATGAAATGAAGCCAATTGCGCTCATAAGTTCGCTTATATGTATGTATGCAGAATTCCATTCTTTAATTTCACCTTCGTTAAACACAACCATTAAAAAACCAATACCTATAGAAAAAAGAAGAAAGCCGATAAAATCAAATTTTCCGTTATACGCATTTTTAGTATAGTCATTTTCTAAAATTATAACAATGCCTATTAATGAAATAATGCTGATAGGAATATTTATAAAAAAAATCCATCTCCATGTGATATATTCTGTAATAAATCCTCCGAGAGTAAGTCCTATTGCAGGTGCCACCATAGAACCTATCGCCCATATTCCCATTGCCTTTGCTCTTTCATCGGGCTTAAAAATTTTTGACATTAAAGCAAGACCTAAAGGCATAATACCTGCTCCGCCAACGCCTTGCAAAATTCTGAAAAATATTAATTCATTTAATGAAAAAGATAATCCGCAGAGAGTTGAAGAAATGACAAATATTAAAATGCATACTATTAGAGGAATTTTAAGTCCGAATTTTTTAATGATAAATATCATAGGCAAAATAAAAATAGCCGATGATATGGTGTATGCTATCATAATCCAGTTTGTATTTGTAAGATTTTCACCTAAAGAAGACATAATGCGGGGTATAGCTATAGTTACAATGCTCATGTCAAGCATTACCATAAAATAAAACGATACAATTAAACCGAGTATTAAATATTTATAGGATTTTGTATATTCCATTACATTGTTGTTAATAAGGCAATGTTAAAATTATTTTTGACGATTAGAAATATTAAATTAAATTGTATTTTGCAATAAAATAATTTGTAATTTTATTTTACAATAAAACAATTAAATTAATTATTTATATTTATTGAATAAATAAATTGCTTATTATTTATTTATTATAATGACTTTAAAGTCATTATGTCAACTTAAAAATATTTTTAAGTTTTATTTTTCATAATTTTATACTTTTTTAGTAAATTAATTTTTAAATAATAAATTGTATAAAAAATGATTATCAAATTTGACAAAATGGCATAAAATATTTGACAAAATGGCATAAAATTAAAAATTATAATTTATATAATATCTCTTTAAATTATAATTTATACAATATTTTTTTGAACAGTAGTTAATAATAATAAAGATTTGAATAATATTTGAATAATAATTAATAAATTTAAAACAGAATATTATAATCAGGCATATATTTTGCAATTTATATTTTACATATTAAATTTTTTTGAACAGTAGTTTATAATTATTAATAAATCATAAGTATTATAAAATATTAAATAATAATAAAAAGTAAAAATAATTAAGGAGATTATTTATGAGTGAATTTAAGAAATTAGCAATTATACTTGAATCAGGAGATTATGAAAAAGCACATATTGCAGCTATGATTGCGTCGGTAGCAGCTGTTTCAGAGATAGAAGTTTCAATATTTATTACTATGAATGCTATTTATAATTTTTTAAAAGTAAATGTAAAAGAAAATAAATTTACGGGCGGCAAAATATTTGAAAAATTAAAAGAAAAAAAAGCGCAAATGTTTTACGATATGTTAGATCAGGCAAAAATGTTCGGAGGATTAAAAATTTATGCCTGCTCTATGGTAATGGATTTGCTGAATTTAAAAAAAGAAGACCTTTTAGATATTATAGACGATAACATTGGACTCGCAGCATTTCTCGGCATCATGGATGGAGCTCAAACAATTACTTTTTAATATATATTTGTATCATTATTATTACTTCATTATATATAAATGAAATAAAATAAAAAATAAAATTTTTATTCTAATTAAGATAATAATTATAAAAAAATAAAATAATTATCGGAGGTTTTTCATGGCGGATTTAAAAGATATTAAACCTGATGTTGTAGTTGATGCAAGAGGGACATACTGTCCTGGACCGTTAATGGAACTAATAAAAGAAATGCGGCAGCAGCCTGTAGGTTCGATTATAGAAGTTATATCAGGAGATGCAGGAAGCGCTAAAGACGTTCCTGAATGGCTAA
>JAJYRF010000099.1 GCA_021794255.1 bacterium
AACTAATATTTAATAATAATAACTAATATTTAATAATAATAACTAATATTTAATAATAATAACTAATATTTAATAATAATAACTAATATTTAATAATAATAACTAATATTTAATAATAATAACTAATATTTAATAATAATAACTAATGAGGTTTATTATGAATACGATTTTTCAAAAAAATTTAATCAGTTCAATAAAAATGGTAATTCTCCTTGTATTTTCCATTTTTGTATCGATTTTTTTTATTATAAAAAGTGCTAACGCCTTTGTTAAGATAGGTATTTTGCCCTATAAAATTATTTCTACGCATTATAAAAATACTCTTATATACAAAGATAGCATTCCTGTTATATTAGGTTCAAATTTATCATCAGGCAATATTTTTGTATCAAGAAACTCTAATATAAATAGTTTTATTAAGAAAAATCATATAACCTCTTTTTCAACTGATAATCTTTTAAAAATTTCAAAAAATTTTGATTTAAAATATTTAATTTTTGGAAGAATAATTAAAATTAAAAATGTATTTGATATTGAAACAAATATATTCAGTCCTTCCGAAAATGCAGTAGTTTATAGGCGGTCTATTCAAGTTCTTGGATCAAAATTCATCATAAAAGATATAAGCGGGTTATCTAAAATAATTAAAGCAAAAATTGTATCGCTAACTTTTCAAGAAAAGGTTCAAAAACCGGAGGAACTTCAGGCTCCTTCTCCTATTATTTCTTCCGCCCCGCCGGTTACAAGCAATATGTATATAAAAAGATTTAGCCAAAACAGCAAAGGGCTTTTAAGAACTCCTACAAAACATTATATAATTCAAGCGCTTAGCACAGGTAAATTTTTGAATAAAGGCACGCAAGTTGTTGTTGCTACAAGAAGTCGTGTTATACTGTATAACCTTTTAATAAACGGCGGTTTAACAAAACTTGCCCAGTATAATCTATCTCAGCAATCAAATCCCATATATATTGGATCTTATAAAATATCAAAAAATAGAATGTCAATTGTGCTTACAAAGACAAAGTTAGGGATGGTAGTATCATATTTACTTGCTTATAATAATGGAAAACTTGTCAAAATCAGTCCAAATTACAATCTATTTTTAAGAGTAATGAGACTTAATAAAGATAAAAAAGTGATAGTAGGACAAAACCCCATATCGGTTATTCCTTCAGGAAGGTATTTTAATGATTCAATAGTGGGTCAAAATACCTATCCAATAGGTCAATTTGGCGGCAGTACCTATGTTTATAGATTTAATAAAAATAATAATACATTAATAAAAATAAAAAAGCTGCCCTTTTTTTCCGGCATAACTCTTTATGGCACGGCTTACGGCAATTTTATTGGGAATGGGAAAAAATACCTCGTGGCTTTGTCTAATTCAGGAAATTTAATGGTTATAAATAAAAAAGGAAAAACTAAATATACAGGTTCAAAAACTTATGGCGGTTCCCCTCTTCAAATTAGGGTTCCTTCCGTTGACGAAGTTCGCAGTTCAAGTGTTACTGGTGGTCTGATTTACAATGTTCCAGCTAAAGTTAGTAAGTTTTATATTAATGGCAAAGAGGGGATAGTTGTGATGAAAAACTATCAGCAGGCATCTTATTTGCCGCATTTAAATTATTACACTAAAAACTCTATTTATAATTTAGTCTGGAATAATGTAAGTTTTTATCCAATGTGGAAGATAAGACCTGTAGCAGGATATAGCGCCGGGTTTTCTATATTTAAATTTAATAAAAAAACCTACTTGGCTGATGCAATAGTTGAAAATTCCGGTTCTATGTTTTCAAAACCTAAAAGCTATATTGCAATATATAAATTGTCTTCCAAATAAAATATTATTGTAATTTAAAGTATAATCTGATATTCTAATACAGTGATAGAAACTTGTAACTTGTATACTTGTATAATAGATAGATACTATTTAAATGATTATAGGTGCTGATATTGACGGTAATTATATTGTTTGTATCGTGTATCGTGAGTGGAAATAATTACGCTCATTAAATCATTTTGTTAATAATATAATAATGTTGATGCAGTTTATAAATTTTCTATCGCTGGATTAGATTAATACAATCAGCCTTTCCCATTAAATAAACATATTCAATAAGGTTATTTTAAGAGGGCGGTGTAGCTCAGTCGGTTAGAGCATACGGCTCATATCCGTAGTGTCCGGGGTTCAAGTCCCTGCACCGCCACCACTCAAAACAAGCCATTTTAAGACTTTTTGATAAAATCCCTCTTGACATAAAAAATTTAAAATTATATAAATTTATATAAAAACATCTAAATTTTAGCTACAATTACGGATACACTTTTTATGAATTTATATAAACTGGGCAATATTTGGTGGTGCAAGTTTAGAGCAGATAACATATCATACCAATACTCTTACAAGACCAAAGATAAAAGCGTAGCGGGGGAAATTGTGACAGCTCTTAACGCCGCGACGTCGTCCGAAAGAAATTCGACACGAAGATATTCCTGCCGAATTTTAAAGCTAATACCGCCGATATGAAAAATCTTTATATCAATATCAATACTTTCGGATTATCGGAAAACGAATACAATATGGTCGGTTAAGGGAACGCAAAAAAAAAGAGTATCTCATAAAGCAGGAAAACATCACCAGAATGGCGCAGCTTAATTTAAACGAAAATATAACCGCCCTTATTCAGTCAGACGAATACGCCAGACGGCTTGCAAAGTCCTTGGAGCTTACCGGCGGAGACGATTGGTTTCTGGATTACGTAGAACACTACAAAAAAAGGACGCCTTTAAAAGCTCTCGAAGATTTGAGCGGTTATTTTATAAAGTAAAAATATGTTATAATTAATTATTATGTAAAAGATATTAGATAAAAAAACGGAGTTTATAATGAACACTGGAAATTTAGATTTAGAATTAAATACATCTTTAAAAGAAATAGATGCTGTTGATTCGTCTTACCAGAGCGCCGTAAAACCGGATAGAGAACTTGCTATTTTTCTTTTTAAAAAAGATAAAATCGATTATATTTACAACATATGCTCATTGGAAGGCAATCCGATGACTTTCCCTGAAGTGCAGACTCTTTTAGAC
>JAJYRF010000018.1 GCA_021794255.1 bacterium
ATTAACACGTTTGCCGTAAATACAGCCCTATTTGGTTCTTTTCCAATCATGTCGCCTAAAAGCCCAAACGCCATCGCGGTTACATCGCCTGCATTTGGAATCCACCAAGTTTTTTCATTACTGTAATCGTGTATATAAATAATATTAGGGTTGGCCGGTCTTTTATCCACCATAAAAACACCGACGCCGGGAATCCTATCGTAAATTTCTTTTCCTAAGCAATTATAAATTGCAACCTGTTTGCCTGAAAGCATATCCTTACTTAAAAAACTACCTGAATTAAAGACGATATTTTCTTTCTTTATGGCAACCTTATATTTATCGTTTAAATTTTCATTCGGAATTTTAGCGTTGGAATATAGTGGGGCAGTGGCACAACCACTTAAGGAAACGGCGGCGGCGGAAATAAAAAATAAAGCCGATATTAAACGCAGGTTTTTAAGCATATTTAAATCTCTACATATGTTATTCTCATGATTCATTGTAAACCAAATCTTATAATATATGCAATAATAAAAAGATTAAATAATATTTGAGTTTCATGGTTTAACTTCTTTTCCTTTCACTTAAAGAATCACTTCTTGTTAAATTTGCAATGTTTTTCAAGATACAATTTTAATGCCTTCCGTTCAGTATCCGTCATATTGGAATCTTTATAATCTTCCTGCATTTGAAAGCAGATTAGCGCTTTAATGGAAGGATTGAGTTTAGTCTTATCTTCGATAAATTCCATCGCCTCATCCACCCTATTATCTAAAGCTAAAGTTTCAAAATATGTCGCAATAAGATCTTCCGAAAAGGGTTCTATTTTTAAGGCTTCGAGAATAATAGATTCGGCTTTGTCGAGTTTATTCGTTTCTATAAAAATTAATGCTTTTAAAACATACGCATCTATGAAACTTAAATCCATTGCAATAGCAATATCAAATTCCTCAAGCGCTTCATTATATTTTTTTAACTCAAATAACGAGTCTCCTTTTCCGCAATGATAATCTGGGTTATTTGGATTTAATTTTATGGCTTCGTTATAATTATCTATGGCTTCGTTATATCTTTCCGATTCAAAAAAAGCTTCTGCTTTTTCATAAAAACAGTATTGAATATTTTCTGATTCTGGATTTAAATTTATTCCCGCATCAAACTCTTTAATAGCTTCATCGTATTTTTCAATGTTCAAATAATAAATGCCTTTATTTAAATGGTATTTTGAAATATTTGGATTAATTTCGATAGCTTTTTCATAGTCGATTATAGCCTTATCTGCTTGTTCCATCTTACCATAAGCATTTCCTCTGGCGTTATAATAGTCGGATTCGTCAGGATTTAAAGACAAAGCTTTATTATATTCATCAATCGCTTCATTATAGCGTTGGGAATCATATAAAACCTTTCCTTTACCGAAATAATAATTTGCGTCGTCGGGATTTATAGATATTGCCTTGTCAAAATCTAAAATGGATTCTTTATATAATTGCATCATTTGATATAGTTCGCCTCTTTTTGAATAATATTTAGAATTTTTGCCATCAAGTCTAATTGCATTGTTGTATTCCGTCAGAGCTTCATTTAGCCTGTTTAAATTTTTTAATACCTCTCCTTTTTTAAACAGGTATTCAGAATTATCATTTGATTTATCCTGTTCCATAATTTTCGGATATTCTATATTTATTGCTTTAAGCAGATTATCAATACCGGTTTTTAATTTTTCAATCTCAGCTTTTTTATCTTCATTGATTTTACTATCGTTCTTAAGGTCGCTTAAAAATTTATCGACCTCACAAAGCTGTTTATAAATTTCGACGGTTAAATTATTTATCTGATTTTCTTTAAACATTGTATATATTTCCTTTATTCATTTTTTTTACGAATTAAAAGACCAATAAATACTACTGCTGCTGCTATTGCAATTACAATATATAATGTATTTTTAATACCCGAATTAGAATGGTAATCAATAGACGGAGATAAAAGTTTACAAAAACCATTACTCCATATAGATATGCTTGTTAAAATTAAAGCTAAGCCCGTGCCAATAATAATCCATATTTCCGAAAATTTTAAAGAAAGATTTTGTATTTTTATACTTTCACCCCATTTTTTGTTTTTAAGAATCAAAAGAACAATTATTATTATCGTAAAACCCGCTATTTCCAGATAGATTTGCTGTTTAATATTAAATAAAATATAAAAAATATTCTTAAAAATTATAGGTATAAAAAAACCAATGAACAAAGATAAAATCTCCCACAGCGGGTTACTTAATTTATGTTTAGCTATATCTTCACTCAATGTTTTCTGGGAAATTTTAATTCCATATTTATAAAAATTTGATATTATGTCGTTAAAATCGTTAATGTTAGTTGAACTTGGCTCCCCAAGATTTTCAAATCTCATTATCCTTATTAGATTTGAATTTTGGTAGAGCCTGAATTCAAGAAAATTGGTGAGTATCACATTGACGTATTCTTGTGAATATTTATTAACCTGACCCTGAATCTCATCGTCATCAAGTTTTTTGCTAAGATTTTTACATTCGATGCAACCGATTATTTTATCGTTGCTATATATTGTAAAATCTGGCTTATTGCCTGTTCTTTCGCTTTTTTGTTGAGGACCCATATTAAAACCAAAACTTTTAATAAGATTTGAAAATAAAGGGTAAAAAGTGGCCTCCTCATATCTCCGATGATGTCCTTTGGTCTTTAATAAAATATCTCTTATACCATTCAAATATTCTGATAAATATATTAAATTATCCATTGAAATTAACCTTTAAATAAACGGGTATCACCCACCCTCGATTTTATATTCAAGCTTCGTTGCGTACGTATTTCGTTTTAATCGAACACTAAAATCAGCAATTAATCCCTTTATATTTTTATATAATACCGTTAATTTTAAGTCAATGAAAATATCCATTATTTAATATCTAATGGAGGATTAGAGGGGGTATCCCTTTGTAAAAATTAATTTATCATAAAGATGATGCGTAAGGATTATAAAATAAACTTAAATTAACCAAATAGTGGCTCAAATGTATTCCGCTATATGGCTCAGTTTTATTCTGCCTTGACACTGTTAATTTTTTTCT
>JAJYRF010000107.1 GCA_021794255.1 bacterium
TATTCCAAATGATTAAAAGTCCGTTACGTTATCCAGGCGGTAAATCAAGAGCGGTTAAATATTTATCGCAATTTATGCCGAAATTTAAAGAATTAAGGGAGCCGTTTTTTGGCGGCGGTTCAGTTTCCTTTTATTACGTCCAAAACAACCCTTCCGCCGCATTCTTTGCAAGCGATCTTAATTACGAATTATATTGCTTCTGGAACGAATTAAAAAAATCCAAAGATAAACTGATTCGGGAAATAACTCTTATAAAAGAATCTTATAACGACGGCAGGAAATTATATAAAGAAATAATGGAAAGAAGAAACGACGATTTAACCTGCCTACAAAGAGCCGTCGATTTTTTCATTTTAAATAGGATTACATTTTCCGGCATAGCCGACAGCGGCGGTTATTCTGAACAGTCTTTTTATAAAAGATTTACCGACTCTTCGATAGAAAGACTGGAAACAGCTTATGACATAGTAAAACGTATTGAGTTTTCCAATTCGGGATACGAAGAATTAATAGATAAGCCGGGCAACGATATATTTATTTTTTTGGATCCGCCGTATTATTCGACCACAAACTCAAAACTCTACGGTAAAAACGGAGATTTGCATACCAACTTCGACCACATAAAGTTTTTTGAAACGCTTAAAAAATGCAAACATAATTTTTTAATAACTTACGATAACGACGAATTTATAAAAAATTTATGGAGCGATTTTTATCAAGTCGAATGGCAATTGCAATACGGCATGAATAATTATAAAAAAGGACATTGCGAAACAGGTTCTGAACTTCTTATAACTAATTATCCTTTAAAAGAGGTCAATAGTTATTTTCCACTTATAAAATCAAAATCTGCATCTAAAATTAAGATAACAATCAATCCAATAGCTACTTATTAATCACCTATAATTTTTATTAATTCCCATTTTTCAATTTCTTCCTCAGTAGTTTCATTATATTCTATAGTTCGTTTAAATTTAACTTTTATACTCTTATCAATAATATTTTTAATTTCATTTTCTAATTCCTTTTGGAATTTTGATTGAATTATGCTTTTAATTTTTTTTCTCTCTATTTCATCTCCAATATCTTCTCGTTGAAGTTTTATTGTATGTTGTAAAAGATCTATAGCCTTTATTTTTCCTAATACATCTATAAATTCTTCTAAGGGTTTTTCGACAGATAAAAAATTACATATATGAACAAGATTATCATAATCCATTCTTGCAATATATTCCTTTTGCTCTATAGGATTTTTCCATTTAATTCTAATTGAGGTTTCAGTTTTTTTAACCGCCTCAAAAAATTTTTTATATCTCCTTATTGTTTCATGGTCTCCCTTTAATGTATCTTTTAAAATGTCATGAATCGATATTATATTATTTTTCTGAAATATTTGATTTACACTATCCATAAGAATTTTAAACGACCCCATATATTCGCTGTCGAAAAGCTTATTATCCCATGGTGTTGATAGTATAACCCCATAAGATCCTGAAAATATGGCATCAAGGTAAAGTTCTATTTTCCCAAATTTTTTATTAATAATTTTTTCTGTTATTTTATTTAATAATTGATTTAATTCTTGAAGTGCGCCTATTATAATAGGTAGAGGTATTTTTTTATCATGGATTTCAAAAACAAAATCTAGAACATGAATCCGCATGCTTGATAAACTTTCTCTATATTCTTCTAATAATTGTGTCTTTCTTGCCTCATCTTGTTTAAGCATAAATATAATACCAAAATCTTGAGGAAATTTTTGCAAGGCTATTTTCCCTTTCTCTATAACATCATCAATATCGCTAATTTCTTTTAAAATTATTTTTGATTCTCTAGGTTCGGCCATTATAATAACCTCGCCATTGCAATTGAATTATTGGAAATAGATATTTCTACTATTCCTTTTGGATTTTGATTTCTATCATGACCAAACCATTTCTTCCAATAGTCTATTATAGCCTTATAATATACATTTCTTTCATCGGGTTGTTCATATATAAGTACAATATATGCATCTATCGAATAAAAACTTTTTGAATCATTTTGACATGAGCCATTTTTTGATGTAAGAAACTTTTCCAACTCTTTGTCAGTGATATTGTTTCTTTTAATAATATCACTATGAACTATATTAACTAAGTCTATGTCGTTTGGATTTGCTTTATTTGTAGTATAGCTTCCGTCTATCCAATGTATCCATAAATCATTTCCCTTAAGGATATCGTTATAGAAATCCTTTATATATTTTTTATAATTTTCAAATAACAAAATTCTTTTTTGTGAATTATTAAAGTTGCTTACGAAACTATCTTTAAATTCTATTATCGATAATTTGATTATATCGTATGGAACTGGATTTCCATTATTGTCGAAATCAACCGCAGGCAAGCTACCCCCCTTTTTTTCTCAACTTAAAATTTAGTAACCGGAAGCTTTCCGATAGTAAGTATTAATAAATTTTATGTACTATTTTTCTTAGCTTTAATTTTGTGTTATTTTATATCTTATCCCCTGCAATAGCAATAAAAATATTAAATATGAAGCTTCGACAGCATTTTTTTATAACCTGAATATTTTAACATTAAATATAGTAGTATGTTTTTATATTATATCTATTCGAGTGTATTTAAAAATAGTAACTCATTTGTTATCCTCTTAAAAAGTGCGAATTACCGAATAATATATTATTCTTTCCTTCCCTTTTTGCTTCTTATCGCTTATCATGAACAAATCCCTAAATATATTGATAACTTATCTATTATCATATTAGGCGCCTTTTTATCTTTGTTAAAATGTTCTATTAAATTTTAACAAATATTGTTGCAAAAAGGAAATTCTCATTTTCAGCTGCAACGATTTTGCAACGATTTTAAACGATACGGACGGAAATTGATGGCAATATACGGAATAAGTAGAATTAGGAAAACCCGGTTAAATAACGGCAGATTCAGGCGGAAAGTCGGTTTAATTAAATTAGTTGAAATATTTTGACACGGTAGGGGTCGGCGGTTCGAGACCGCCCGTGCCTACCAGATAAAACCGCAATAAACAAGCACTTCTGACAGCATTCCTCTTGAC
>JAJYRF010000092.1 GCA_021794255.1 bacterium
TTCCGATCTTTATTCAATACATCAAGCAAATTTTATATGAAAAAATTATAATTACTTTCCTTCCAAAAACCTTGCTACATAACCTATATCTACTTTCCCTGAAACATAATTTCCGTCATTGAGAATCCTTTTAATAAATGGAATATTTGTTTCAATTCCTTCAATCCAAAATTCATTTAATGCGCTTTTTAGTTTATTTATTGCAGCAGTTCTTGAAATATCATAAACTATTAATTTACCCAGAAGGGAATCGTAAAAAGGCTCGACTCTATATCCGCAGTACGCAAAATCATCAACTCTTACATTCACTCCGCCCGGTTTATTGTACATAGTTATAAGCCCGGGGGACGGCTTAAAATCACGAGGATTTTCGGCATTAATTCTGACTTCGATACTATAGCCTTTAATTTTAATATCTTCCTGCTTTATTTTAAGTTTATCGCCGTTTGCAATTTTAATCTGTTCTTTAATAATATCAATACCTGTTACAAATTCTGTAATGGGATGCTCCACCTGAACCCTTGTGTTTACTTCCATAAAATAAAAATCGTTATCGCCTGTTAAAAGAAACTCGAATGTTGCAGCATTAACATATCTAACCTCTTTTAAAACTTTAGTTACAGCTTCGCCCATTTTTTTTCTCATAGATGCTTTGACGGCAATAGAAGGACTTTCTTCTATTATTTTTTGATGCCTTCTCTGGATTGAGCAATCTCTTTCTCCAAGATGTATTGCATTTCCATATTTATCTGCAAGAACCTGAAATTCTATATGTCTTGGATCTTCACAAAATTTTTCAAGGTAAACATCTTTGTCACCAAAAAAAGTTAAAGCTTCCTGTCTTGCCTGATGATAAGCCTGAGTTAAATGTGCTGGGGAGAGCACCATTCTTATACCTTTTCCTCCGCCCCCCATAGACGCTTTTAAAACTAAAGGATATCCTATATCATCGGCAGCTTTTTTTAAATTTTCCTCATCATCTTCTCCGATATTACCGCTTCCTGGAAGCACCGGAATACCAAGACTTGCAACAAGTTTCCTAGCATTGCGTTTATTACCCAGCATATTCATATTTTCAGCGGTAGGACCGATAAATTTAATTCCACAATTTTCGCTAATTTCCGAAAAATTGGCATTTTCCGACAAAAATCCGTATCCGGGATGAATCGCTTCGCTATCGGTAACTTCGGCTGCCGATATTATTGAAGATATATTCAAGTAACTCTTGGAAGACTGTGGGGGACCTATACATATAGATTCATCGGCATATTTTACATGAAGACTGTTTTTATCGGCGGTAGAATAAACTGCCACCGTTTTAATTCCCATTTCTTTGCATGCCCTTATAATTCTAACGGCAATTTCGCCTCTATTAGCAATTAAAATTTTTCTAAACATATATTATTTTATTTATTTATTTATGTTTTTTAATATTATTATATTTTTATTATTTAATATTTAATAATGGCAAGTAATAAACCTCAACCGGCACTCAACGTTCCTTTTTTATAGATATTATAGATAAGTGTAAGCCGCCTATAGCTATATAATAATATATGACAAACTATACCTTGTTATAATTCACAGCCTGCACAATAGCAATAATCGCCTATTCCTGTCATAAACCGTGCTTTCAGCTTCTCCTGCATATTAAAGCAGACTAAATAGGCTCAACTATAAAAAGAGGCTGTCCATATTCCACAACCTGTCCATTTTCTGCAAGAATTGATACAATACGGCATTTTATGTCCACTTCTATTTCATTCATAAGTTTCATAGCCTCAATAATACATACGGCGCTATTTTTTTCTACTATTGAGTTAACTTCTGTAAATGGAGGCTTGTCAGGATCGGAAGATCTGTAAAACGCACCGACAAAAGGAGATACTATTTCTTTAAATTTGGAAGTATCTTCTTTAATTCCAACAATTTTATCAACTTCTTCTTTTATATGCGATTCTTGTTTAGATATATTTGATAACGCTGCAGCCTCTGCTTCCGAAATCTGTTCAGCAAACTTATCCTGAATTTTTTCTTGCCGCTTATTATTTTTGATGTTTTTATTATCAGCCTGAAAATCAAAATTTTCATCTAATTTAATCTTTATTTCTTCATCGCCTTTTTTATAATAAAATTCGCCAATTTTACTTGACTTTATGAATTTTACAAGGTCCTTAACGTCTTTAATATTCATATTATTTTTAATATTAATTATTAATTGAATTAAATAATAAATTAAATAATTTACTGATTTTTAATTAGTTTTATTGCATTTATTTAAAAACTTTCGCTTTAAATAAGTTAAAATGATTTATTAATTATATTTACTTTATTACGCTTATTTAGAAACCCTTTCAATATATGACTTATTTCTTGTATCAACTTTTATTACATCGCCTTCATTAATAAATAAAGGAACATTTATTACTATTTTTGTTTCAAGCACCGCAGGTTTGGTAGCTCCTGAAACAGTATCTCCTTTTATACCGGGTTCAGTACTTACAATTTTTAAATCTAAAAAATTAGGAATATCAATATTAATAGGCTTATTATTATAGTATAAAACATTTACAGTAATATTTTCAAGAAGAAAACCAGCATTATCTCCTACGGTTTCTTTGCTGAATTTTATCTGATCGTATGTTTCGTTGTCCATAAATACATATTCATCGCCTTCTGCATACAAATACTGCATATTTTTTTCTTCAATATTCGGCGTTTCTACTTTTTCGCCGGCTCTTAATGTCCTATCAATAACTCTTCCGTTAATTAAATTTTTTAATTTTGTTCTGACAAATGCACCGCCTTTACCCGGCTTTACATGCTGAAAATCAATAATTTCAAAAGGCTCCTTTTCAAATTCTATTCGGAGTCCTTTTTTAAAATCTGTTGTTGAATACACGAAAATCCTCCATTGATATTACTCCATTGATATTACTCCATTGATATTACTCCATTGATATTACTCCATTGATATTACTCCATTGATATTACTCCATTGATATTACTCCATTGATATTAATTGATATTAATTGATATTAATTGATATTAATTGATAATATTTTACAATGT
>JAJYRF010000034.1 GCA_021794255.1 bacterium
ATAACTGATAATTAATCTATAATCAATAACTGATAATTAATCTATAATCAATAACTGATAATTAATCTATAATCAATAACTGATAATTAATCTATAATCAATAACTGATAATTAATCTATAATCAATAACTGATAATTAATCTATAATCAATTAATAAATAATTAATAAAATAATTAAATTTGTAACAAATAATAAAGAATAAAAATAGAGGATTATAAATGCTAAAACATGATGTTGTTATAGTCGGTGCCGGACTTGCTGGACTGAGGGCATGCGTTGAGCTCAGGAAAAGAGGTGTAGATGCCGTAATAGTAAGCAAGGTGTATCCGACAAGGTCCCACTCAGGCGCAGCTCAAGGCGGAGTTAATGCCGCATTTGACGAAAATGATTCGTGGGAGTCACATTTTTTTGATACCGTTAAAGGCAGTGATTATATAGGTGATCAGGATGCAATTGAAATATTGACAAGCGAAGCCCCGGGCAATATTTTAGAATTGCAGAAAATGGGAGTTGTTTTTAACAGAAACGATAATGGCGGTATTGCGCAAAGACCTTTTGGAGGACAAAGCTTTCCAAGGTCATGCTATTATGCCGATGCGGTAGGACATATGATGCTCCATGGATTGTTTGATAATGTCCTTAAATATGACACAAAAATTCTTTATGAATATTTTGTTACAAGTTTAGTTGTTGATAACGGAAAAATTAGTGGAGTTGTAGCATATGATATTAAAGAAGGAAAATTTCACGGTATTGCCGCGAAAGCGGTATTATTTGCGACAGGAGGATACGGTCAGGTATATTCGTCTAATACCAATGCATTAATTAATACAGGGGATGGTATGTCTGTTGCTATAAGAGCAGGCGTTCCTCTTATGGATATGGAATTTGTCCAGTTTCATCCTACAACTCTTAAAAGCACTGGTATTCTTGTGACTGAAGGTGCCAGAGGAGAAGGAGCTTATTTGCTGAATTCGCTCGGAGTAAGATTTATGTCAAAATATGCTCCAAAAACTATGGAATTAGCTCCAAGAGATGTCGTGGCAAGAGCGGAACAGACCGAAATTAATGAAGGAAGAGGTATTGATGGAGCGATTCTTCTTGATGTGCGTCATCTCGGAAAAGAAAAAATAATGGAAAAATTACCGCAAATTATGCAGCTGTCTATTGATTTTGAAGGAGTTAATCCTATATATGAGCCGATTCCTATAAGACCGGGAGTTCATTATTCAATGGGCGGAATTAAAACCGATAATAACGGAAGAACGGTAGTGGAAGGTTTTTACTCGGCAGGAGAATCAGCTTGCGTCAGTGTGCATGGAGCAAACAGATTAGGCGGAAACTCGCTTCTTGATACTATCGTTTTCGGAAGACGGGCAGGAATAGATATAGCAGATTATATTAAAAATGTTAATTTTCGCAAATTTGATGAATTAATTGTAAAAAGAGACGAGGAAATATTTGAAAATATTAAAAAATCCGCAGGAAAAGAAAGACATGGTTTGCTCAAAACCGAACTGCAGGAAGATATGCGTAAAAATGTAGGCGTGTTCAGAGAAGAATCTCTTATAAAAAAAGCAATAGAAAAAATAGAAGAACTTAAAGAACGTGCCAAAAATGTTGGAGTTGACGATAAATCCCATCTATTTAATACCGACATAATTGAAGCGTTTGAGTTTAAAAACATATTGCTTATAGCAGAAATTATTGCTAAAGGAGCGGTAATGAGACAAGAATCAAGAGGCGCTCATTATAGAAATGATTTTCCTGAAAGAGATGACGAAAAATGGCTGAAGCATACAATTGCTAAATTGAATTCCAATGAAGGTATAGAATTTGATTTTAGTCCTGTAAAAATTACAAAATTTAAACCTCAGCCGAGAACATATTGATATTTTATTATAAATATAACTTTATTATGTTGCATATTATGTTAGACGTATTATATATTTGACTATATTATAAAATTTATAAAATCATTAATCTGTTGTTTGGAAATGAATAAATAAAATATAAAAAAATGTGAATAAATTATTATTTCCTTAATCCTGCATTAGAAACTATTTATAAGTTCTATTGCAGGATTAAGATATAATATTATTATTGTATTATTTAATATAATATTATCTAATATAAATAGATATTAATTGGAGATTATAGTTTAAGGAGTCGCAAATAATGGAGTTTACAGTTAAAAGTTATAGATTTAATCCTGAAATTGATGAAAAGCCATATTATAAAGAATATGTCTTAAATGATTTTCAGGGTATGACTGTTTTAAATGCTTTAATGAAAGTTAAGGCGGAAATTGACGGAACATTAAGTTTTAGAAGATCATGCAGGAGCGCTATTTGCGGTTCATGCGCTATGAAAATAAATGGTATAACTAAACTTGCATGTAAAACACAGATAAGTTCCGAGATTGAAAAATTTGGCATTATAAAAGTTGACCCGTTAGGAAATATGCCTGTAATAAGAGACCTTATAGTGGATCAGGGAGTCTTTTTTGATAAAATTAAAGAAATTAGACCGTATTTGCTCGGGAAAAAAGATTATATAGAAGATGATTTTAAAGCATTAAAAGACGGCGAAAAAATTAAACAGCCCGTATATTATAAAACTGAATTTCAAACTTTAACAGGAAACAATGATACTCCAAATTGTATATTATGCGAATGCTGCTATTCCGAGTGCGGAGGCGTTGTCGCAAATCCAAAATATTTAGGTCCGGCGGCTCTTGCTAAATTATACAGATACAGCGAAGATCCGAGAGATAACGATAAAAACGGTTCACGTCTTGTAAACGGGTCAAAACCGGCAGGTATGTTTGATTGCATTCATTGTCAGTCCTGCGAGGAATTTTGCCCTAAAGGAATTTCGCCTGTCAAAGTAATCGTAAAAATGCATGAAAAAGCAATTAAAAATTCTATAACTTTTTCTAAAGGCGCAAAACATATTATTGGAATTGCAAGGTCAATCCAGGAAACAGGAAGGCTTGATGAAATTAAAGTAGCAGTCGATTCTGTGGGTATATCAGGCATATTAAACGATCTTCCTGTCGCTCTAGGCGCGGGACTTAAAGGCAAGATGCCTCCTCTTAGACTTAAACTTATAAAAGATATGGAAGATATTAGAGTTGCCTTTAAAGACTTAAATCTGGAGGAAAAACATGATTAATTACGCATATTATCCCGGCTGTGTTGCGAAGGAAAGCGGAAAAGAGCTTGATAATTCTACAAGATTTATAGCAGATAAATTAGGCATAAATTTAGTTGATATGCCTGAAGCTTCTTGCTGTGGCGGCGGCGTCATAGATGGATTTGACCATAATTTAAAATTATATATTAACGGAAGAACTTTGGCTTTAGCCGAAAAATCAGGATATGATATTTTAACTATATGCAATACATGCACCTTGACATTAAGCGAAGTAAACGAAGAACTTATAAATAATCCTGAGGCATTAAAAAAAACAAATGCCTATCTTTCTAAAATTGGACTTAAATATAGCGGAAATGTTAAAGTAAAACATTTGCTGTATATAATTAGAGACGAAATAGGATTGGATAAACTTAAAAATGCCGTTACTTATAGTTTAGACGGCGTTAAGGTTGCTCCTTTTTATGGATGTCATATACTTAGACCTAGCAGTGTTGTTAAATTTGACGATGTTGAAAATCCTTCGGGCTTTGAAGAATTAATCAAAGCTTTAGGCGGAGAGCCTGTTTCTTACGTCAGGAGAACTAAATGCTGTGGATTTCAGACTATACTTGTTAATGAGGTTACTTCTACTTCTTTAGCGGGAAATGCAATTTATGAGGCTCAGCAAAATAAAGCAGATGTTATGGTTACTCCATGCCCTCTATGTCATCTCAGTTTAGATACATATCAGGGTGTAGCAGCTATGAATATAAATAAAGAATTGTCTCTTCCGATACTGCATTTGCCTCAGCTTATCGGCGTAGCTCTCGGCGGAAGCTATACGGAAATGGGTTTTTCAAGACATAATATTTCTTTTAGGGCGGTAATGTCTAAAATAAAACAAAACAAATTAAATTAAAATAAAATAAAGAAACAATAAAATTTAATTAAAATTTAATTAATTATATAAAAAATTAAAAGGAAGGAAATAAATATGTCTGAAAGCATAGATTTAATCCTTAAAGCTTTAAAAGGATTTTCAATTATTGCACAAGAAAAATTAGATGATTATGTTGAAGTAACTGACGAAGAAAGCAAAGAATCCGCCGAACAAATCATTGACGTAATTAAACATGAATCTTCTATTATTTTTCATGGGCTCAAAGAAAAGGTATCCGATATACTTTTAGATGAAATGAATTTTGCTACTACTTATGATATTGATGAGCTGACTAAAAGAATTCAAAAATTAGAAAACAAGATTATTGAATTGAGTAGCAAAATAAAATAAAATAATTTTATAATTCTTAAATTTCAAAAAAAGGTATCTGTAAAAAAAAGGTATCTGATTTATTTATTTAAATAAAATAAATAAATCAGATACCTTTTTTTTATAATAAAATAAATAAATCAGATACCTTTTTTTTTAATAAAAATAAATAAATCAGATACCTTTTTTTTTAATAAAAATAAATAAATCAGATACCTTTTTTTAGATACCTTTTTTTTGTTTTTAATAAAGTTATTTTTGATAATTCTTATATTCAATTAAAACTTCAACGTTTGATTTTATTTTAAAATAAGTTTTTATTGTATTTCTTATAAATTTTATATCTTTCATGCTAAATATTTTTCCTTTATTATCCGTAAAAAAAATAAAAGTCGGCATAAAAATTTCATCCGTATTTTTCTGCACCCCGTAAGCAATATGCTTAAATATATTGCTTACTTTTTGCAGATTGTTTTTTTGTATTGATATAAATTCATTTATTTCCGGTGTTTTTATTTTGACGTTTTTAGAACTGTAAATTTCAATACAAATATCTATTATTTTATATATATTTTTGTTTTCATTAGATGAAATAAAAAGATAGTACGAATCAGCGAATTCTTTTAGATTTAATTCTATTTCATTTTTAATATCTTGAATTTTATTTGCCTCAGAATCTATTTTAATAATATCCCATTTTGTAAAGGCAATTAAAAACTGTTTTTTTCCAACTGTAACCAATTTTAGCAGAGACAGATCATCATGTGTTAAGCCGTTTTGTATATCAATAAATACGCATACTATATCTGCTCTTTCTATTGAAGAAATTGTTTGTTTTTGAAAATTTGCCGAATTAAAATCAAGTTTTGATTTTTTTCTTATGCCTGCGGTATCTATCAGGATTATTTTTTTGCTCTTATAATTAAAAACAGAATCTATAGAGTCTCTTGTCGTACCCGGCTTATCGCCTATCTGTATTAAATTATCTTTTAAAACCGTGTTGATATAAGTGGATTTGCCGCTGTTAGGTTTACCCACAATTGCAATTTTAATTGTCCCTTCGGGATCTTTATTTTTTTTAAATTTGATATTTGAAGATTTAATTTCCTTAACTGTTGATTCTAGTATCTCGTCTATGCCGATAGAATTTTCGGCGCTTAAAGTAAATTTGTTTTTTATTCCGATTTTGCCAAACTCCGATAAAGCGTTGTCAATATTTTTTATAGAATCTACTTTATTGATTAATAAAAATATTTTAGCTCCATATTTAATAAAATTCCTGTATATTTCAATATCTTCCGGCACAAGCCCTGTTTTATAGTCAACCGTCAATAGAAAAAGATCAACTTTTTCGGCATATTTAAATACCATATTTTTAATTTGCTTTTCTATTTCATTGGCAGGTTTAAGATTAAAACCTCCTGAATCGGCAAGCAAAAAACCTGTTTCCATATATAATATTTCCTTTGTATTAACATCAATAGTTGTTCCTGCAATATCTGAAGTATGAGCAGTTTTAGCGCCTATTAATTTATTAAAAATGGAAGACTTACCTACATTAGGTCTCCCTATAAGCATTGTCATAAATTTATTTTTATTCATTATTTTTATTATTTTCTTCCGATAGTTGGTTTAGTGCGGCTAACGCTGCAAATTGTTCAGCTTGTTTTTTTGATTCGCCTTTGCCGCAGCCGTAAATTTTATTGTTTATTTTTACGCACACTGAAAATATACTCTGGTGATCAGGTCCTTCTTTTTTTAAAATAAAATATTCAGGAACAGCGTTAATTTTTTTTTGGATTAATTCTTGTAATGTTGTTTTGTAGTCATTTGTTGTATTTTTATTGCCAAGATTTATAAGACTTAAAAAATAATTACTATATTTCAAATGATTTAAAAGCACTTTTTTTGTTCTGCTATATGAAGAATCTATAAAAATAGCCCCTGCAATGGACTCGTAGACATTTCCTATTATTCTTTTTTTATTCCTGCCGCCGGTGAGAATTTCTCCTTTCTCCATTATAATATAATCATTTATTTTTAATTTCCTGCCTATTTCCGCAAGATTATCCAAGCTTATCAAAAACGATTTTAATTTTGATAATTCGCCTTCATTATATAAAGGAAAATCTTTATATAAAATTTCGGAATAAATTGTATTTATTATAGAATCCCCGAGAAATTCCAGCCGCTCGTAATTTATTTCATTGTCAAATGATTTATGTATCAATGCTTGAATCAAATATATTTTGTTTTTAAATATATAGCCTATAAGTTTTTCAATATTATTAATCTCATCAGTGCTTAATAAAGAATTTATATTCATATATGATTTATTATCGCTTATGGGCAATGCTGAGGCTTTCTGATCCTGCAAATTACCTGATAATAATAAATTTATATTATTATGACAGAGACCTTAATTTCAGCACGGATTGTTTTATAGCGTTTACGGCATATTCTATATCTTCTTCGGTTGTCCATCTTCCTATGCTGAATCTTATCGCAGATTGCACTCTTGAATTTTCATATCCGTGCGCTTCAAGAACATGGGATTTTATTAATGACCCTGCATTACAGGCAGAGCCTGCCGAAGCACTGATGCCGTAAAGATCAAGATTAAACAATAAGGTTTCGGCCTTTATGCCGTCAATAGAAACATTTATAGTATTTTTAAGTCTATTTACGGGATGACCGTTTAAGCGGACATTGTCTATGGCGGAAAAAAGTTTATCCAAAAATAAAGGACCTAAGAAATTAATTCTTTTAAAGTTTTCTTCCGCATTATTTTTAATTATTTCTAAAGCTTTTGCAATAGAAACTATTCCTGCGGTATTTTCGGTTCCCCCTCTTAAACCCCGCTCTTGATGTCCTCCGTGTATTATCGGTTCAATTTTAATACCTTTTTTTAAATATAAGACTCCATTCCCTTTCATAGCATAAAATTTATGACCGGAAAAACTGCACATATCTAAAGGAATGTCTTTAAGAGAAAAAAAGTTTTTTCCGATAATCTGCACAATATCGCTATGAATTATAATATTTTCATTTATTTTTTTTATTTCGCTTATAATATTTTTTAATGGAAATATGGTGCCTGTTTCATTATTTGCGCCCATAATTGAAATCAGCACGGTGTTTTCTTTAATTGACGACAATAAATCATCAATCGGCAATTCGCCGAAATTATTTATACCGATATATGAAGTTTCAATTCCTTGAGTTTCTAAAAATTTGAAAGTATTTAAAACGGCATGATGTTCCACTGCCGTTGTAAGAATATGAATCTGCCTATTTTTATCAAGAGATTTAAGACGGTTAATATACCCGATTATAGCTAAATTGATAGATTCTGTTCCTGAAGAAGTAAAAACTAATTCATCTTCGGTATTAGCATCTAAAAATGATTTAATAAACTGCCTTGCGTCTTCTATTAAAATTCTTGCCGCTCTCCCTTCTTCATAAAGGCTTGAAGGATTTCCGCCTATATTTTTTAAAACATTGTAAACATCTTCTAAAACAATGGGGTCTAACGGAGTAGTAGCATTATAGTCTAAATAAATTCTCGCCATTTTGCATTATTTATTAATTTATTGTTTTATTATTTATTAAAATTTTACATTTTTTAATAATAAAATTTAAAATATTTAAAATAGATGATGTAATCAAAAATCGTCTGCATTTCTCTAATAAATAAGATACAGATAATAGTTTTTATAATTAATAATTAATTAAAATACTATTTAAATGCCATTAATTTAAATAAAAAAATATATAGTATAGTATAGTATATATTTACAATATTATATTAAATTTTATCCTGTTGGCAATTTTTAATGCTATCATTTAATCTATTATTGTTTTTTATATTATATTCACTTATTACGTCTGCAATAGAAATTGAATTAAGAAATTCAATAATTTTAGAAGAGATAGAATTCCACATATCAAAAGCTAAACATGTTGATTGCCTTTCACATCCTTTTTTATTATTTTCTTTACTGATACAGCTGATAATTTCAATAGGTTCAACTGAAGCGATGAGATTTCCGATGAAAATTTCTGCCGGCTTTTGATTAAGAAGATATCCGCCGCCCGGACCTCTTATGCTTTTTACTATCCTTGCCTTTTTTAATGTAAAAAAAATCTGTTCCAAATATGTTAAAGATATAGATTCCCGTTTAGCAATATCTTTAAGACTAATCGGCATGGTATTATTTTTTGAATTGTAGGCAATATCAATAATAGCCCTTACTGCGTATTGACCTCTTGAAGATAGTCTCATATTATTTGATTATTTTAGCATATTATCTTAATTATCTTAATAATTATGCTCTATTTTTCCACATACTATTTATTATATTATATTATATTAAATCAATCTATTTTAATTATTTTAATATCTTAATTTATATTAAATCAATCTAATCTATTTTAATATCTTAATTTATATTATATTAAATCAATCTATTTTAATTATTTTAATATCTTAATTTATATTATATTAAATCAATCTAATCTATTTTAATATCTTAATTATGTTATCTTATTATTTTCAATATTTTTCATTTTATTTTCTAATTCATTAATTCTTTGTTTTAATACTGCAATTTCATAATAGTTAGGATCAAAAAGTTTATGGTGTTCAAGATCTATACGGTCATGAACTTCCGATTCGTCTCTTGTAATAGATTTAGCAGGAACTCCGGCTACAGTAGAATGAGGAGGCACTTCACTCACAACAACTGAATTAGATCCTATTTTACTGTCGTGTCCTACTTTAAACGGACCTAATATACTAGCTCCTGCGCCTATCATAACATTATCTTCAATAGTCGGATGTCTTTTTTCTTTTCTCCAGCTTATTCCTCCTAATGTAACACCGTGATAGATTGTAACATCATTGCCTATTTCAGCCGTTTCTCCTATAACCACTCCCATGCCGTGATCTATAAAAAATCTTCTTCCTATTTTCGCTCCAGGATGAATTTCAATGCCTGTAATAAATCTTGCAAATTGAGACACTAACCTTGCAAGCAGCTTTAATTTATGAATCCATAAAAAGTGAGATATTTTATGAAAATATATAGCATGAAGACCTGGATAGCAAAGTAAAACCTCAATAGTGTTTCTTGCAGCAGGGTCTCTTTCAAATACCGAATTAATATCTTCTTTTATAGTTTTAAACATTAAATTATAATATGTTGTAAAAAAATTTTAATATTTTTTTGAATTATTTATATAATATTTATATAATGAAAAATTAATTTGATAAACTATAATATATAATATGATTGTATTATAATAATATAACAGATTTTATATAATTTTTAAATATGATTATATTTACTTTAATTCTGCAATATAATTTTAAAACTCTGGACGCATATTTTACCTGCGTTTAAAGGCGCATGCCGCCTTTGCAGGTAAAATATGCGTCCAAATACCGAATAATTATATTATATAAGGAGAAAAAAATGGAAAGAATTAATATTAAAATTATTACTAAAACCCCGCCTCACGGAAGGTGTAAAATGTTTACTTCTATTGTCTGGCTTTTAATACATTATTATAAAAATATTGCAATAAATATTATACCTGAAATTTATAAAAATAGCGATGATCCTGATGCTCCAAGTTTTATTGTCAACGGAAAAGTCGTCGAACCTTCAAACGCAATTTATGTTTCAGGAGAAGATATAATAAACGCTATGAATGAAGCGGGAGCTGAACCATATGAGGAAGTTAAGCCTGATGCTATTAAATTTGATGAAATTATTGAAAAGTGTTTAAGCTGATATTTAAATGTCTTTTATAAAAATTAATAAAAGAAAGACCCGCCTGTCCAAGCGGATATGCATATATAGGAAATAAATTAAAATGTCTTTTATAAAAAATAACAAAAAAACTGTTGCCGTTGCTATGTCAGGGGGCGTGGACAGTTCAGTAAGCGCTATTATACTGAAAAAAAAAGGTTTTAACGTAATAGGGCTTTCAATGCGTCTTATCGGAGATTTGTATAATGTAGGGCTAAATGAAGGACAAATTGAAAAAAGCTGCTGTTCAATATCAGATATAATTGATGCAAAAAGAGTCTGCGTAAAATTAGGCATACCGCATTTTGTTATAAATCTTGAAGACGAATTTAAAGAAAATGTTATTGATAAATTCACTCGGAAATATCTTGAGGGCAAAACACCAAATCCTTGTATATTGTGTAATAAGATTTTAAAATTTGATATTTTGCTTAAAAGAGCCGCCCAGCTTGGAGCGGATTATTTAGCAACAGGCCATTATGCAAGAATAACGAAAAAATTAAACGGCGGATTTAATCTTATAAAAGCAAAGGACCCTTTAAAAGATCAGTCGTATGTTTTATACAATCTGAACCAAGAATCATTAAGCAGATTAATTTTCCCTGTAGGCAATTTATATAAAAGCGATATTAGAAAAATAGCGTTGGAAAATGGATTTAATGAAATTTCAAAAAAGAAAGACAGCGTTGAAATTTGTTTCATACCGGACGGAAATTATCATAAATTTATATTAAACCAATTGCAGGCAGGCGGTAATAATAATACCGGCAAATGCGATAATGAAAGTTGTTCAGGCGAGTTTTTAAATTTAAAAGAAGAAACTAACGGCAGCAGCAATCATAATAGTAATCATAATAGTAATCATAATAGTAATAATAATAGTAATATTAATAGCGGCGGTAATAATAGTATCAACAGTAACAGCGGTGGCAAGATTATAAATAACACCTATAACAATAATAATATTAGAAATAATAATATCTATAATAATCCTAAAAACAACAATAGTAATAATAGTAAAAATAAAGTTTTAATTACGGAAAATGATTATAAGGGTTATATTAAAAATATGGCGGGCGAAATTATCGGAAAACATAACGGAATATTTCAATATACCGTAGGTCAGCGAAAAAGACTTGGAATAGCTTCCTCACAACCGTTATATGTAGTTAAAATAGATACGCAGACAAAAGATATATTTGTCGGCGCTATGAATGATTGTTACAGTAATGAACTTTATATAAACGATTTTAATTTTATTGATATTGAATATAAAAATAAACTTTTAGAACAGGTATTAACGGCAAAAATAAGATATTCTTCTTTAAATTATAAATGTTCGGCAGAAGTTATAAATAATGAAATATCTGATATTATAAACGACGATAAAAATAATAACCATATAATAAAATTTAAAGTAAAACTAAAAATAAAATTTAAAGAACCTGTTAAATTTATAACGCCCGGACAATCCGCAGTTTTATACAGCGGATTAAAAGTTATAGGCGGCGGAATTATAGAAATTTAATAATTTAATAATTTAATAATTTAAACATTAAAATAAGTAAATAAGTAAATAAGTAAGTAAGTAAATAAGTAAATAAGTAAATACTTACTTAATTAATTAAGTAAGTAAGTAAGTAAGTAAGTAAGTAAGTACTTATTTAGCAAATTTTGCAAAAACAATTTTCTTTTTCATAAGAATCATTTGAATGATCAGGTTCAATTAGTGTTCCTTTAAAGAAAGTATTTGGAAGGATTGTTTTATCTTTATTATTAATATCACTAATTATATCGGCTTTTATATAATTAGAACTAATAGCTTTATTATTTGAAAGACTTAAAAAATCTAAAACTTTACCATAAAATTTTCTTTGAAAAATATTTTTCTTGTGAAGTGAAATATTTCTCAAAATTGAAGTTCTTTGCTTGATTGTCTGCTTATTTATTTTATGATTCATTTGAAATGCTTCCGTTCCTTTTCTGTCGGAGTAAGAAAAAACATGCATATAATATATGTCTAATTTATTTAAATTATTTACTGTTTCGTTAAAATCTTCTTCTGTTTCTCCCGGAAAACCAGAAATAATATCTGTACCTATTGCAGCATCTTTAACTTTTGCATTTATTTTATCTATTACAGAAAAATATTTTTCAAAAGTATAATTTCTTTTCATTGAATTCAGTATTTTATTTGAACCGCTTTGCAATGGAATGTGAAAATGATTTTGTATTTTTTTACTGTTTGCCAGAATATTTATTAAATCATCATTGATGTGGATTGGATCAATAGAGCTGATTCTTATTTTTACAGGAAAGTTTAATTCTTCTATAGCCATCAATAAAGAATTAAAATTTTTCTCTATTTTTTTATTATTACTATCATTATTACCATTGCCGTTATTATTATGAATATTATTGTAATAGTTGCTGTAGCTATTGTTATTGTCGTCGTTATTATTGTTTACTCCTGAATCTTCATAAAAAGAACGGTAAGAACCTATATTTATTCCCGATATAATAATTTCTTTAAATCCTGCCTTGTAAAATTCTTCTATTGAAGACAGAACTTCTTTAAAATTTAACGACCAGTATATAGGTCTTGCCTGAGGTATAATGCAAAATGCGCATTTTATATCACATCCTTCCTGTATTTTTAAATTAGCCCTTATTCTTTTTTGAGCAGGCATATATGTTTTGACGCCTGCATTATTATTTGCGCGTTTATTGTTTATTTCGTTGTATTTATTTATATCAGTTTTATTATAATTTGTCAGGATATTAAGCTTTTGAACATTATCTATTAATTTTATTCCTATATTTTGATATTCATCCTCAGTATATGTTCCTTTATTTAATTGAGCAAAACATCCTGTAAGAATAATAGTGCTCAGCGGATAATTTTTTTTTATCCTGTTTATCATTCTTTTTGCTTCATTATCTGCTTTTTCAGTCACGGAGCACGAATTGATAAGAAACATGTGAATCTTATTTTCGTTAATTTTGTTAATATTACAGGATTTTATAAGGTTAAATCCGCGGCTTTTAAATAATGATTCAAACTGACCTGATTCAAATTGATTTAATTTGCAGCCTGACGATATTATGGCACAGTTAGCCGTATTATCGTCCGATTTATATTTTAATATTTCTTTATCCAAATAATTCAAAAAATCATTCATTTTAATTATAAATAGCGAACTATTGATTTAATTACGTTGATTTTTTTAAGAAAGTTAAAAAGTACATAGTTAGTGATTTTAGAAATATTTATTTATTCATATCTCAGCGCTTCAACGGGATTTAAAT
>JAJYRF010000009.1 GCA_021794255.1 bacterium
GTTAAATATGTAAATTTAAGGTTGATTGAACCATTTAAAACATGGAGGATAGCTCTCCTCCCCGCCCTTGCGGACGGGGGAGCCGAGCTATAAAATTGATATGAATATTGAACAATTAAAGAAAATAAAATTAGACGTCAGGGAAGATATAAAAAAAGGAGAGGATCCATTTCAAAAAATAATGGGAGCAATAAGCCTTTTAAAAAACGATGAAGTACTAGAACTTATTAATAATTTTGAACCTTTTCCTTTATATTCGGTCCTTAAAAATAAAGGATTTGAACATATCACAAACCATATTGACGGCGGGTTTGAAATTACTTTCTATAAATCCGCTAATTACAAACCTGAAATTATTGATGAAGATTGGAAAAATGAGAATAATTTTAATGACGATGATTTAAAAAAGCTTGCCCATTGCAAAGAGGTGGAAATTGATGTAAGAGAGTTAGAACCTCCGCAACCTCTTTTAAAAATTTTTGAAATTATAGAAAATATGGATAACGATACTGCTTTATCTATAATTCATGAAAGAAAACCGATACATCTATATCCGAAATTAAAAGACGAAGGATTTAAATTTTTAACAAAAGAAATAAAAGAAAATATATATTCTATTAAAGTTTGGAATAATTAAACCAAATTTATTTTTTAATAATTTGCATTTTTTATTAACATTGCATCGGCGAACTGAAAAAGAAAAAGCCGAGTTCTTATAATTTTTTAGTTTCATTTTTTATTAACATTTCACCGGCGGACTGCCTCATTCTTACGGATGGGACTCTTTAGCGCAACATCGCATCGGTAGTAATCCTTAAAATTCCGTATAAATAAAATCAAACCGCAGTTTTCTTTGCCGCTTATACAGTTATATAGATATTTGCCGATGTTTTTTCCGCTAATTCTTTTAATAGTCCCGCTTTATCTGTATGAACATAAAAAATAAGGCTCTATGCGCATTTGACATTTATAATAATTTAAGATAACATATAAAAAATTAGTATAATTAAAGCATACTAAATATAAATATAAATGGGGGTAATTAATTATGAATTTAACGGCTCTAAGATTAAAAAATATTATTATAATTTCTTGTTTAATAATATTTTCGGCTGCAGCTCTTAATCTGTTTTTACAGTCCAATGCATTTGCTCTCAAAATTAATGTAAAAAATCCTGTTTTTCAATACAAAAAAGGCAAAGGCGCGATGAAAGCCGGATATAATATGACAGCAATCCAGCATTTTCAAAAAGCTATAATTTTAAGACCTCATTTTGCAAAAGCATGGGGGAAAATGGGGATAGCTCTTCATAGACTCGGTTTTCCTTCGTTAGGCATTATTTCGCTAAAAAAAGCTTTGCAATATAATCCAAAACTAATCTGGGCAAAAAAATTTCTTAAAAAATATGAAATGGAACCTGACCGCTAATTTTTTTATTTATATAAATAATGCCTTAATTACTTATTTTTTTATATCAAATTTATAACTTTGCAATCTATTTCTTAGGAGACTGCAAAGTTATTTCTCGTTTAATATATTTCAAGGTGAATCATGCACTTTTTTCCATAATGAATAAATTTATTAAAAACATTACGGAAGCGGCTATTAATAATGCCGATGATATTTTTATCAGATTAATGTCTAAAATAAGTAAAGAAAATGATACAACGGGAACAGCCGCTATAAATAATATTAAATCTATATATTGCATATATTTTTTCTGCATATTTCCTATCAATCCTTTATAAGCGCCTTTTTTTACTTTTTCAAATTTTCTTAAACTTATTAAAAACGGAAATATTTTATGCAAAAAACCTATTATAACCATTCCTGCATAACCAAATAAACCGATAAATCCGAAAGCATAATAAATACCCGGATTTCCGGCTATTGCTCTTTCAGGCAAAAATAATATTAAATTCCCCATAAAAACTGCAGTTAATAAAAAAATAATGCCGGAATACAGATAAAAAATTGTAATATCCCATTTTTTCTTAATCCTGCCGTTCATTAAGTTAAAAAATTCAAAACAAAATACAATTATTCCTGCTGATAATAAAATACTGCCTGCATAAAACAAACCTATCCCGAATAAATTATAAAACCCGTCTATAATTGAAGAAATTATAATTAAAATAATTCCTGCATTTAATAATATAAAATCAGCTACCCATATAAAATTTTTAGGCGTTTTTGTCATATAAAACATTGGAAGCAGACGATAAGATATTGCAATAAACAGCATAATGATAAAACCTGTGAACATTACATAAATATGGCTCGTCAAAGAATCAAAAATATATTTTCCTCCTATATTAAAATAAAACGAGAGTGCCATATATGTGCCAATTGAAAGTCCGATAAAAAGATAGATATAAGCAAACAAAATTCCAAAACTTGTATAATCCCATTTTCTTATCTTCTTCAGGCTTATCATCATATTTATATTGTAAATAATAATTGAGGCAAATAATAAAAACCCGCCTGATGCAATGAAAATAGGATAAAAATAATGCATTCCCGCAATAAAAACTATAAGCGCTATAATGTAAGCATAATAAACATAGTAAAATGTTTTTTCAAAAGCTATTTTAACCCCGAGAGCAACTGGCAATAACATATAAGACGCTCCCATAATTACCATTAAAAGAAAACCTAAAGTAAAAATATGGGTTAATGATATTATTTTAGTATTCATAAAAAAATAAGTCAAAAAATTCTTAGAATCAACAAACATATAACAGAAAAACAATATTAAAAAAACCGACCCTGTTTTAATATGTATTAAAGCTATATTTACTGAGCTATCACCGGAATTCATAATTTTTCTCCTTCTCAATATAATACAATATTCAATTAATTCAATACATAAGCAACTAATTAATTAATTAATGAAATAAATAAATAAATATCAAATTTTAACTTATTTTTCTTATTAATACTTATTAATATTTTAAATATTTAATTAAATTTATTTAATATTAAATAATAATAAAAATAAAAAAATATTTTTCAACAATGTTTATAATTTAATTTTTAATGTTTATGTAATTTCTTTAAAATTTCAGGTTTTATCATAGAATAATTCCATTCAGGTTCCCAAACTATATTAACCTCCGCATTTTCTATTCCTTCAAGTTTTTTTAGCGATTCTTCAACTTCAAATTTTATTACATTGCTTAGCGGGCAGCCTTTTGAAGTTAAAGTCATAAAAACAGATGCTTTTTTATTTTGTTCATCAATTTTTATATCGTAAATCAATCCCAAATCAACAATATCAACTTCAAGCTCCGGGTCTATTACCTGTTTTAAACTTTCTAAAATATCATATTTTGTTATCGTCATAATGTGCCGTCATCTATTAATTTAATTTTTAATTTTTAAAAATAAATTAAATAAATATTATATCTATTATTCTTATATTATCACAATAAAATTAAAAAAAATTTGATTATTATCACAATTTGTATTAAAATAAAAACATGAATAATAAAATTGCGCAATATCCTTTTAAGTTCTTTGTTAAATTAAGTCTCTCTGAATTAACAGGTATATATGCTTTAAATCTCGCAGAACTTCTTAAAGGTATTAAGACATCTGACGATGCTATATTATACTATCATACGCATCATTTTTTGCTTCAATTTCATAGCACTGCGCCTGCAGCTCCTAATGATTTTGCTTATTGGATTACAAGCATACTTGGAGAAAACTTTCTTGGTGAAGAAATAGCGGGCATTGATTTATTCAGTTTTAATTCAATGGAAGAATTTAAATTAAAACTTATTGCAATTATTGAAAATTTTATTTCCAAAAATAAAAAGACAAGACAGGTTGAAATGTCTTCGAGATTTAACTTTATGAAGTCAATAACGTATATTATGGATACTAAAAAATATGCTTACTCTCTTGAAGATTTCGTAAATATTTTACAAAATATGTCTATTTATTCTCTTTATTATCATTTTTTTGAATCTGCCTTCAGATTAAAAGAAAGAAAAAATGATTTTTCAATGTGGATAGACAGCGAATTTAAATTAACTAAACTTGCTTCAGAAATAAATAATCTTGATATATATACCCATACTATGAACGAATTAAAAGTTTCAATAATAAATTTAGTTAAACAATATTTATAATTATTATTGACTATTATTAATCATAATTATTTATAATAATTAATATCATAACCTTTAGATTATATACTATTTATAATCATATTTTGGTTACTCAAAACCGCCGTATATTAGATTTTACTTATAGTTTGACTTATATTAGATAATATTTATAATCATAATGTCTATATATTTATTTTTGATTAACATTTAAATTAAATTTATACTTACATTTTTGACGTATAAATTTAAATTAAATGTTATTAATTTATAATTAATTCATCATTGTTAGTTATCATTATTTTATTAATTATTAATAAATAAAATATTACCTTTAAATATCTACAAAATATTTAAAACTTTTTATTATTATACTACTATGAAGCCAATAAATGACTATGCGGAAATTGTCGGCAATGAAACAATTGACGAGCTTAAAGAAATAGCATCACATTTAGAAGGAAAAATTATACAAAATATTAATTCAACCGCAGTGGGCGGCGGTGTTGCCGAAATATTAAACAGAATGATACCTTTGCTTAAACAGTTAAATGTTGATGCAAGATGGGATTTTATTAAGGGAGGAGAAAAATTTTTTGAAATTACAAAAAAAATTCATAACTCTCTTCACGGAATAAATATTGATATAACAAAAGAAGAATTTGACCATTTTGACCAAATTACAAAAGATAATCTAGCTGATATGAATCTAAATGGGGATATAATATTTATACATGATCCTCAGCCTATCGGATTTATAAGAGCAAAAAAACAGACAGGCTTTAAAGAAAAAAAATTTATATGGAGATGCCATATAGACATCAGTCAGGCTAATCCCAATACTTTTAATTTTTTAAAAAAATATATAGAGCTTTATGATGCTTCGGTATTTTCTTCTCCTTTATTTTCAAAAAAACTTAAAATACCGCAGATGCTAATCGCTCCTTCAATAGACCCTTTATCCGATAAAAATAAAGAACTTGATAAAAAACAAATAATGGAAGTTGCGGATAGATTTAATATTGATTTAAATAAAAAAATAATAACTCAGGTGTCAAGATTTGACAGATTAAAAGACCCCCTCGGGGTAATTGACGTTTATAGATTAGTTAAAAAATATATAGATTGCCAGCTTATTTTGGCGGGCGGATCTGCCGACGACGATCCCGAAAGCGTTGAAGTATATAAAGAAGTTCTTGAAAAAGCTAACGGAGATAAAGATATTTTCATTTTAAACCTGCCGCCTACCAGCAATATTGAAATTAACGCAATTCAAAGAATGTCTACGGTAATATTGCAAAAATCAATAAAAGAAGGATTCGGGCTTACCGTTTCCGAAAGCTTATGGAAAAAAAAACCGACTATTGCCTCGGCAGTGGGTGGTATTCCCCAACAAATAACACATAAATATTCAGGATTGCTTTCAAGAACCATTGAAGGAACTGCGCTTTATGCAAAACAGTTTCTTCAAAACCCTGAATATGCAAATAAGTTAGGTCTCAATGGATATGAACATGTTAAAAATAATTTTCTTATCACAAGGCATATAAGGGATTATTTATTATTATTTATAAAAGTGCAACATAATAAAGAAAGTATAATTTATTTATAAAAATTTATGTGATTGTAAAACTTAATTTGCAAATTAAATTAATATTTGGTATTATAAATAAATTATTTTAAATTATATTTTAATCATTTTGGAGAGATGGCCGAGCTGGTCGAAGGCGTTCGCCTGCTAAGCGAATGTATGTTTATAAAGAACGTACCGAGGGTTCGAATCCCTCTCTCTCCGCCATTACAAAATAAATTCATATTTTTTACTCTTCTATATTTATTTAATAATATATTTATAATATATCAATAATATAAAAAAATATAAATTAAACCAATAAAATTAAATCAATATCTATATATTTGCTTCAAATTAAACAAAACAACAATCCAAATAACAATCTTTATATTGCCTAATTAAAAAAATACGGTAGAATTTTAAATATAATTAAAATAATTAAAAAAGAAAAATAGAATATTCTTAATTTTTTTTAAATAATTTTAATTAGATAATAAATAATATGAAATCATAAATAATTACAGCAATTATACTACAAAATAACTAATATACAGATTGACAAATTAATAAGCAGTATCACAAAATAATTAATAAATAAATTAAAGAAATTTATAAAAATAATATCCAGCAAACTTAAACTTAATTAGAGGTGAATACTTATGGAATACAATATGCCGCTTGGCAATTTATTAGATGTTATTAACGATTTTATTGAATCAACTGATGAATTTTCATATGAAGAAATTATTGAATTATTAAATAATCATACTATAGAACTAAATTGTGTAGAAGATGACGACGATTTTTTATGTTCGCTTTTAGAAGAAATTTCTGAAAATTCAAACGAAGAAGAAGAAGAAGAAGAAGAAGAAGAAGAAGAAGAAGAAGAAGAAGAAGAAGAAGAAGAAGAAAGCGATGACGACGACGAAGACAAATTTTAAAAAATTTATTTAATAGAAATCACAAAAAATAAGTTAAAAAACTTTCTATTATTTTTTAAAAATAATATTACAAAATTATATTTATATTATTTATATAACATAAATTTTTAAAACCATAATTTAAAATTTATTTTTTGTGATTTCTATTAATAATTATTATACATATATAAATTCCGTTTAATATTTGTAATTATTAAATAATATATTAATTTTTAATTAATTATGCGTTATTTATTTTAATTTATTTTAATAATTTAATTCTTGTTTAAATCAATTATTCTTACAAAATCGGTAGAACCGGGATCTCCAAGCGGCAGCCCACCTGTAATAATTGCATATCTGAAATTGCTGCTTAATTTAAATTTTTTATTTTTTATTTTTCCACTATTACCTATAATAAATTCTATAATCTCTTTAATTTGAACATGTTTTTCTGCAATTTTTTCCATTACAAGAGAAATTACTCCGAAATTAAGCGTTAATCTTCTTTTAACCGATAAATCAGGAACTATCGCTATTATCGGCACTATAGGTCTGAATGATGAAATTAAATTAGCCGTATAGCCTGTTCTTGTAATTGCCGCAATAAAAGAATCTTTAATTATAAATGAAGATGAAACAGCCATTTTTGCGGCAGCATATGATATATTATCAATTCCTTTACAAGTTTTATTATTATTTAATATTTTTTTATTTTCATTATTGTTGTATTTATTATTATTCCCCAAGCTCACATTACTGATATTATTGCCGCCGTTAAAAAGCAAATTCTTAAAAAAAGAACTTTCTTCGGTAGTTTCTATTATTTTTTCCATGTAACTCACCGAAAGCTGCGGATATAGCCCGATAGCCGTTTCCTCGGAAAGCATAACCGCATCCGTTCCGTCTAACAAAGCATTTGTGATGTCCGTAACTTCCGCTCTTGTAGGCGATTCATTGCTAACCATAGATTCAAGCATCTGAGTTGCGGTAATCACAGGCTTATTTAAACTATTGGCAACAGATATTATCATTTTTTGTTTTAGAGCAATTGTTTCGATTGGGGTTTCAACTCCAAGGTCTCCTCTTGCCACCATAATTCCGTCGGATATTTCTGTTATTTTATAAATATTTTGAACAGCTTCAGATTTTTCAATTTTTGAAATAATAAAAAATTTTTTAGAAGGATAATTTTTCTCTAAAAAAATTTTGACTGTTTCTATATCATCCGATTTTCTGACAAACGACACTGCAAACATATCCGCATTATGCTCTGCTCCAAATTTTAAAACTTTAAAGTCGTTATCGGTAACAGAGGGAACGCTTAAACTAACATTAAGAAAATTAACACCTTTTTCAGTTTTAAGTATCCCTTCTTTAATTATTTTGCATAACAATTCATTTTTATTTAAAGCAAATAAAACTTTTAGTTTTATTTTGCCGTCATCAATAAATATCAGATTATTTCTTGCAACATCTTTTGTTAAATATTTATAATCTACGGCTATATTTTTTTCATCTGAAAATTCTTTTATATTCGACAATATAATATCTGAATTTTTTTTTAATACAATATCCTTTCGTAATTGTTTTTTAGTTCGTATTTTAGGACCGGGCAAATCAATAAGAATTGCGATATCATTTGATAACTCTCTTATCGTCAGTATAATATTTTCAAATGTATCTTCATCGCCATGCGAAAAATTTAGTCTTGCAACATTCATTCCTGATTCTATAAGGTTTTTAATTATTTTTATCCGAGCTTGCAGGACCGAGAGTGCAAACAATCTTTGTTTTTCTAAAATACATTGCCCCGCCTTATATTTTTAACTATATTTTTAACTATATTTTTAACTATATTTTTAACTATATTTTTAACTATATTTTTAACTATATTTTTAACTATAATAATGAACTAGAAATTCCCATACCTCTCTTTCTTTTTTACTTTCATAATATATAAAGTATAAAGAATTATGGGAGAAATTATTTTATAACTCAAAATTATAAATTTATTTAAAAACTTCTTTTAATCTGTCTTTTAATCCTGAATTTCTTATTTCAATTTTTGAATGCATTGCAATAGAAAAAGCCTTAAATGTGCCGAATATCACCACATTTTTTTTCCCTCTCGTTATAGCGGTATATAAAAGATTTTTCTTCAGCATCATATAATGAGATTGATGAAATATTATTATTACATTGTCAAATTCACTTCCCTGTGATTTATGAATAGATAAAGCATATGCAAGCGATAAATTATCGTAAATGTCTAAAAAATCATAATTGACAAGCTTTGCGTTATCGGCATCATAATGTTTTAAATTAGAAGTTTTTGAGAAATCAACGGTTAATGTTTTATCAATATGATTTATAATTTTTATAAATCCTGTGTCTCCGTTAAAAACATCTAAATCATAATTGTTTTTCATCTGCATTACTCTGTCGTTTATTCTGAATTGAATACCGTTGCATATAAAAATATCCTCACTATTATTAATATTTTCTACGGGATTAAAAATATCCTGCAAGATTGTGTTCAGTTTAAAATAACCAAGATCTCCTTTTCTCATAGGAGTTAAAACCTGAATATCGCTAAAATCTATTATAGTATTTGCAATGTAGTTTTGCATCTTATTGTTATAAAAATTGCCGTTTTTATCATAAGCAACATTATGATGCTCAGACGTATTATTTAATGCAGTATTTGCTGTATTATTTGCTGTATTATTCAATTTTGTATTATCAAAACTGGTATTAAACTCAATATTTTTGTTTACATTTTTATTAAATATGCTTTTTGAGACTCTTTTATTCTTAATTTTTTTAATAAAATCAATAAAATCTTCCAGAACATGAATTTTTCCTGTTTCTTTTTCATCATATGTTTTTTTATATTTAATAATAAATTCGCTATGTTTCTTACAATTTTTAGTATCGTCTGATGCGTAATCATCATAGGCGGCAGGTACCGGTTCGGCAAATTTAATGGGCTCAATATCAATAGATTCGGTGGATTTAAACTTAAATTTGTTTGCCCTGTATGATGTTATAAATTTTTTGTTATTAAGAAGATTATGAGCATTTATATTTATGAGTCCTCCTTCGTTCTGTCTAAAAACTTTTGTAAGAAAAGTAGAAGGAATAATTTTATCATTAAAATTTATCAAATCTCTAAGTAAATCACCGGGATTAACTGAAGGCAGCTGGTTTACATCTCCAACTAAGACAAGTTTTGCTTCATCTTTTAAAGCCTTTAATAGTTGTGAAAATATTATCGCGTCAACCATACTCATTTCGTCTATAACTATTAAATCAAAAGGCAGTTTGTTATTTTCATTATAGGTAAAATAAGATTCGTTTGTTTCTTTGTTGATTGTCGCTTTTAATAATCTATGGATTGTGGAAATTTTGTAATACGTTTCGTCTTTATTAACTTCACATGTATCAATTTTCTGATTATTTTTAGGATTATACTCGGAATTACATCCATGTGCGAAAATTATATCTTCCAATCTTTGAGCTGCTTTCCCGGAAAGAGACGTTAAGGCAATATTTTTGCCTTTATGAATGTTACAAATCTCTTTAATAATAGTAGATTTACCTGTTCCCGGTCCGCCTGAAATAATAGATATTTTGTATTTTAACGCATTAATAATTGCATTTTTTTGCTCTTCAGTAAGAAATTTAGAAAAATTATAGCTTAAAGGAATTTCTTCTTTAATATCCGTTTCTGCGTCTGTATCTGCGTGTATATATGTATATATATTTAAATTTACATTTGTTATTGCATCTGCATTTATATTTAATACTTTATTGTTTTTATAAGATAAAAGCCTGAAAAGTTCTTTTGCAATTCTTAATTCGGAATAATAATATATAGGAAGATATATTTTATACTTACTGAAATCTACAGCGGAAATATTAATATAATTTGCATTTATATTTATATTTATATTCATATTCATATTTTTCTTTGTTTCTATACCTATAAACGTATTTGTACCTGCATTTACGTCTGTATCGGCATCCGTATTTGATTTATTTATATTCTTACTTTCTTCAAAATAAAAAGGCGGATCTATTATAATTTTTTTTTCTGCGCTAAGTTCCGCAATATATTTTTTTAAATCGTTAAAATTAAAACAAAGAGTTTTTGCTGCATTATTATTGATATCTTCTAAGTTTTCTTCTATTTTAGCCGTTTTTTGCTCATTAATCCCAAAATTTTCTATTAATTCAAATATATTATTTTTAATGTCGGCATAATGAAGATAGGTATTTCCGTTATTCATACATAATTCATTTATTAGATACTTTATAGCTTCTTTAATTCTGTTGGGGTCATTTTTAGAAATTCCTAATTTATTTGCCATTATATCGGCTTTTTTAAAACCTATGCCTTTTATTTCCGTGAAAGCAAATGGATTTTCTTTGGCTATCTGTATTGATTTATCTTTAAATTTATCATAAATAGCTTTAATCTGATAGTCGCTAAATTGGTAAGATTTAAAAAACATTATAGCCCGCCTTAGACCAGCGCTTGATTTTATTCCCTCAATTACAAAGTTTATTTTGACATCGCCTATGCCCCGTACTTCTTTAATTCTTTCGGGTTCATTATCAATAATATTTAAAGTTTCTTCTTTAAATTTATTATATATTTCTTCCGCTAACAATTTACCTATTCCTTTAAATATATTAGAAGAAAGGTAATTAACTATGGCTGTTTTTGTAGTGGCAAGAAATAATTCGTATTCCTCAAAATTAAACTGGTAGCCGTATTTTTTATGATAAACATACCTGCCTTTAAGTTTAATTTTTGAATCTATAACAGGCATATCAAAAAAATTACCTGAAGCTATTAAAGTTTTATCTTTAGAAAAAAGCCTCAAAATAATAAAACCGTTGGTTTGATTATGAAAAATAATACTCTTAATTATACCATGGATAATTTGAGGCTGGGAATTGTCGTATATTTGGGAACCGCCGTCTTTTGCAGGATTTATTTCAGATTTCTGCGGCTTTGCTTCCGCATTTGATTTTAATTGCAATGATTTATCGTTCATTTTTTCTATTTAGAAATTATTATAAATCAAATAATTTTTATAAATAAACTCTTGTAGTATATTAAGTTTTATTATATTAAGTTTTATTATATTATATTACTAACTTATTTTAAATGATTATTACCATAATAAGAATCACGGCGAAGATATTTATTTAATCTGGCAATTTAAATTTAAGGATCCAAAAAATTACAACAGTATTGAACTTATAAAATCAAGAAAATTTGAAATTTTATTTTAAATTGTTAGAAGTGATTTTTTAGAAGTTGTAGGAACAACATGGAAAGAAACATCCGGCAGAGCGTCTATGAGTTTATTGACGATACTTCTGTAAAAAAATTTCAATATTTTTCCTTTTTTTGCGTTGGTGGCGCCGATAACAACATGGGATATATTGTTATTTTTAACGAAATCAATCACACCTTTTACAACATTATCTGCCTGAAAGCTGAATACCGATGCGCCCATATTTTCCGCTATTGATATATTTTTAGCAAGAGATTCGTTATAATCTTTATTAATAGTTCCTATTTTATGTCTATTTTTTATATTAATATGAAGAGCATAAAAATTAGAACTAAGTTTTCCCGCTAATTTTGAACCTATTCTTAATAATCTTGCGGAATCCGGATTTGAACTTATTAAAACTAAAATTTTTTCATTTGATTTTAACTCTAATTTATCTTTTAGATTCCCTATCTTAATAGATTGTTCACTTAATTCATCCGCTACCGTTCTTAAAGATAATTCCCTTAAAGTAATAAGATTTTCAAGTTTGAAAAAATTTTCAAGGGCAATAACTATTTTATCTTGAGAATAAATTTTTCCTTCTTTTAACCTTTTTATTAATTCATTAGCCGGAATATCTATATTAATAATTTCCGTAACATAATTTAAAATATAATCAGGAACCCTTTCCGCCACTTTAATTCCCAATTCAGATTCAACCTTTTCGGCTATTGAATTTAAATGAAAAATATTCAATGTCGTAAAAACACTTATTCCTGATTGAAATATATCAATAGCGTCTTGATATCTTTTTACATTTTTTGAACCCGGAACATTATTGTGAGCCAGTTCGTCTATTAAAACAATATTCGGTTTTCTTGCAATAACAGCTTCAGCATCTAATTCGTCAAATACGGAATTTTTATATTCTATTTTTTTTCTTGAAATCATCGGTATTTTGCCGATTGTTTTTTCAGTTTCCTTTCTTCCATGAGTTTCAATGATACCTATCGCAACATCTATGCCATTTTCAAGCAAATAATTACCGTCTTCAAGCATTGCGTAGGTTTTTCCTGTTCCCGGAACCGCTCCTAAGTATATTCTGAAAACATTAGAGTCGCTTGAAGAATATTTAATTTTATTTAATATAGAATCTGCTGAAGGTCTGCTATATTCTATTTTCAATTAATAAATTACCAAAAATATTCAGGGTTGAAATGACCTGCATTTTTACGTTCCGCTCCTCAGTTAATAATAAAATAATAAAATAAATATTTAAACTGTTAAATTATACCGTATATTCCTCAAAAACTGTACGGCGCCATATATACGATATTTTGCCGTAAAATTTTAACCTTAAAATGTATATAGCACTGTAAGGTTAAATGTATTCTGCGATCTTTTAAAACTGTTCGCTCCAGCCGGATATATAGAATGATTTGCCCTTTGATGTTCAAATTCTAATCTGAATTGCATATTTTTAAACATCTTATTTGACGGGGAATAAGCCAGCGTTAAAGTTGAGTCGACAAATGTGTATGAAGTTCCGGGTGTTACGCTCG
>JAJYRF010000105.1 GCA_021794255.1 bacterium
TTTATCTTTAGCAGTTTCTTTATCTTTAGCAGTTTCTTTATCTTTAGCAGTTTCTTTATCTTTAGCAGTTTCTTTATCTTTAGCAGTTTCTTTATCTTTAGCAGTTTCTTTAATAGATTGATAGATGCGGTTTTTAAAAATTTTTTAACGGGAGGATATTTAATAATGGCTATTGTTAATGAATGTAATATTCCCGAAGATCTTTACTATGATATTGAAAATCAGGTTTGGGGGAAAAAAAACGACGACGGAACATTTACTTTCGGAATGACCGATCCTGCTCAATCGCTTGCCGGAAAAATATTATATGCCGATGTTAAAGCTGTCGGCAAAATTATAAAAAAAGGGAAGAGTGCCGCTACTATTGAAAGCGGAAAGTATGTCGGTCCGTTTCCTATGCCGTTTGCAGGAGAAATAGTTGAAGTCAACGCTGAATTAGAACAAGATTCGCATATTATTAATTTAGATCCGTACGGAAAAGGATGGTTAGTTAAATTAAAACCTCTTCCGGAGGCAGTCTCTGATATAAATTTATTGCCTACAGGAGAAGCTGCAGTTAACACTTATAAAAAAAAATTAGAAGATGAAGATATAATTTGTAAAAAGAGATAATAAATAATATAAAGAGATAATAATATGAGCTATTATGAATTTAATAAAGATATAAGTTCTAAATATATAAATGGTTTTAATATCAGGAAAAATAATTTTAATAATGTAATTCATTTTTATGCTCCAAGTATTAAAGCCTATGAGACTGAAGATTTTAAAAATGAAAAATCAGATTCTTTCCCTCCTTTATCTATAACCGGCAATTTGTGTTCTTTAAAATGTGATCATTGCAATGCCGAAATATTAAAGTCTATGGATTCGGTTATTAAACCCGATGATTTATATCATAGGGCAAGCCAAATATTTAAATCAAAAGGGAAAGGTTTCTTGCTAAGCGGAGGATCTAACTTCAAAGGTATTGTTGAAATTTTGCCGTATATTGAAACTATAAAAAAAATAAAGGCTGATTTTAATCTTAAAGTTATAGTGCATTGCGGTATAATTACAGAAGAAATAGCAGACGGTCTGCTTGATGCAGGCGTTGATTCGGCTATGCTTGATATAATCGGCGACGAAGATACTATTCGTACCGTTTATCATTTAAAAGCTTCAGTTGATGATTACGATAATTCATTAAAATATTTATCGGAAAGAAATATTCCCTGTTCTCCTCATGTAGTAATAGGGTTGAAACACGGTAAAATTGCAGGTGAATTTAATGCGGTAGATATTATATCAAAGCATAACATATCATCATTAGTACTTGTAGGATTTATGCCTATGGGAAATACAAAAATGGAAAATGTTGAACCTCCTGAACCTGAAGAAATCGGTGATGTTTTTATATATGCCAGAGAAAAATTTACTCAAACCCCGGTTTTGCTTGGGTGTGAAAGACCTTACGGAATGAATAAATTTAAAATAGAAGAACTTGCCGTTAAAGCCGGATTAAACGGGATTGCTTATCCTTCGGAAGGCATTATTCCTTTTAGTGAAGAACTTGGGTTAAAGCCGCTATATTCCGATGTATGCTGTTCTTTGATTTTTGCCGAAGAAGCATTATCCGCTATTCATATCGGCGGTTAAAATTCTATATAAATTTTATTATTATTTATATTATTATTTTAATAATATAAATAATAATAAAAATAATACAAATATAATAATAAAAATAATAAATAATTATATTAACTAATAGTTAATATAATAAATAAAATGTTTAGAGTTATAGATACGGGTATTAGAGATTTCTCTTATAATATAGCTATGGATAAAGCTATGCTTGATTTAAGAAAAGATAATATAATTCCCGATACCCTGCGTTTTTTAACATTTAACCCTTGCACTTTAGCAGGCTTTCATCAGTCGGTATTTAATGAAATCAGAATTGATTATTGTAAAGATAAAAATATTGAAATAGGTCGCCGCATAACGGGTGGCGGCGCTATATATTTTGATGAAATGCAATTAGGGTGGGAGTTAGTTTTTTCCTCAAAAACTCTTAAAGCTGCAAATTTTCAAAACTTAACCGAAAATATATGTAATGCATTTGCGTCAGGTATTAATAAATTAGGCATTAATGCAAAATTTAGACCTAGAAATGATATTGAAGTTGAAGGAAAAAAAATATCGGGCACCGGTGGCACATATGATTCATCTATATTTTTTTTTCAAGGCACTTTACTTTTAGATTTTAATTCTGAATTTATGGTAAAATCATTAAAAATTCCAGTAGAAAAGTTAACTTCCAAAAATTTTAATTCTATATTGGCAAGAATTACCTCTATAAAAAAAATACTCGGATATATTCCTGATATTGAAATTATAAAGTCTGCAATTATAGGAGGATTTTCGGAATATTTTAATATCCCGTTTAACTACGGAACGCTGACGGAAGAAGAAAATAATTATATTAGACAAAATCAAAAATATTATAAATCTGATGAATGGGTATATTCATTAGATAATGAGTTATTAGAAACTAAGACGATTCATGATACATACAGATGTGGCGGAGGCATATTTAAAACTTTTGCAAAAATAGATTATAAAAGAAATATATTAAAATATATTTATTTTACCGGCGATTATTTTGTCATTCCGGAAAGAGCAATTGCCGATCTTGAAAGTTTTTTAAAAGATTGTGATATTAATGAGTTAGTTTTTAAAATAGATGAGTTTTTTGAAAAATATAAACCTGAATTTCAAAATGTTTCAAAAGAAGATTTTTTTAATATATTAAATAATATAGCGGATAAAATAACTTTTCTGAAAGATGTAGGAATTAAAGAAGATGAGCTTTCCCGTTTTATGCTTGTCAATGGAATGCAATTAAGCGATATAAAATCTGTAAAAGCTATTCTGCTGCCTTATTGCGCTAAAAAAAAGGATTGCGAATTTAGAAATGCCGATTACTGTTCAATATGCGGAGATTGCGA
>JAJYRF010000033.1 GCA_021794255.1 bacterium
AAAAATATCAAAAAGGCGGTGTTCTGTCGTTATTATCGCTGGCAAAAGATCCAGAAGTTATGCAAGGACTTAAATTTATGATGCTATTATCTAAAAATTTAACTATTGATATAAAAATGCATGCTCAAGATATTTTTATTTCAAATGTGGGTGCTGAAAAAGAGTTTAAAGCTATTTAAGTTGAAGATAAGTTAAAAATAATTAGAATAATAAGTAGAGGCTAATACAAAATAAATATGTTATTTATTTGTATATAAAGTATTCAGCTTAACGTTATTTAAGTTTAAGATATTATAATTAATATCCCACATAGATTGATTAAGATTATATTTATTTAAAATAAAAACTTTGATCCTGTTATAGGAAATAATTATTTCTATAACTCCCCTCCCATATTAAGAGGGAGGGGAGTTAATTAGGATTTCTATCGCAGAATTAGGGAAAAACTATATGTGATGTTTTAATATCCTTTTGTTAGAATTATTATAAAGTGAATAGATCAGTAACATAACAGCTGCCATATATATAATAAAAACATAACTGTAACTAATGTTAAATTAATTTTATATTTGCATCATAATGATATTTGCTTTTCTAAAGAAATATATTATAATTACTTTAAATGGTTTAAAGATTGTAATATAATGACATATTTTTGCAAGCTAAAATATTATAAAGATATTATAATATAATAAATTTAATTAAATAAATGGGCGCGTAACTCAGGGGTAGAGTGCTACCTTCACACGGTAGAAGTCGGCGGTTCGAGACCGTCCGCGCCTACCAGATAAATAAAAACTTTGCGGTATGTTTTTTAATTTTTTTAAATTGTTAATTTTTAAACTGTGCCTTCAAATTGTGCGAAAAGCTTTTTAGTCTTATTTTTCGGTAAACAGAAAATTTAAAAGAGTCCATTAAATTATAGTATGTCCAACCTTTTATTGTTATAAGTTATAATTTTTGTTATATCACATATAAATATCACGTATAAATTAAATTGTTGTGTGCACTGTTAAAGTACTCCGATAGGGGACAGTACACTTTATTTATATCAGCTTTTTAAGCACCATATGATTTAGATAGGGTATCACATATCATTTGTTAATATTTTGTTAATATTTTTAAAATTTTATTTGCAATTTTAAAAAATATTTTATATAATTAACTTTCTTGCTTGTTGTTTTATGTCCCTATCGTCTAGACGGCCCAGGACATCGCCCTTTCACGGCGGCAACGCGGGTTCGAATCCCGCTGGGGACGCCATAAAACATTTTGTAATTATTTTTAAGATATAATCAGTATATGATATGTAATAATTATATATATTATATTAATCCCAATAGGATTTTATAAAAATAGCAAATATTAACATATATGTAAATGTGATTATCTGCATTTTGAATTTTTTTTTAAAAACATTTTATATTACAAGAGAATACTGGGAATATATCTGTGCTCAATCGTTCAATCATAATTATAATGCTTTTTAGCCCCCCTCATTAATTAAAATTTAATTATATAATATTTATCTCAAATAAATTAAAAATATTGTTATTTATTTATATAAAATAAATGCTGCAGCTTTTATTTTATATAAATAATATCCTAAATTATTTAAAGCCATAATTTTTATTCTAATTATGCTCTATTCTTTATTTTTTAAAAATAAATATTGTTAAAAATTTTTTATTTTAATTTGTTTTGTTTTTATTTTAAAGCTGCTTATTATTGTAATAATTTTGCATTTTTATCTTGCAAAATATAATTTAATAATAATATAATGAAAAAAGTTGTTTTATAATAAAATGCATTTAATTTATCATTGTATATTTGTAGGTTTATATGGTATTAGAAGATATTAGATATCAATTAGATCAGTTTTCCATCTTTGACGATGTTAGACTTTCAATTGAAATAAACAATAAAAAGGGTGTAATATATTATAATGCCGGCGTAATAATCGGCGCATCTTTTGATGATAAGAAAAATATTGACGTTTTTAGGGAACTAAAAGATTTAGAAGGACAGATTAGTATTAATGTCAGTATTGGAGAGCCGATGCCTGACGGCATAGATGAAGATAAAATTGATAATAAATCTTTGGATGAAATTTTAGAATTAATTAATAATCCTGAAGCAGTTTCATCTGATAATGACAATGACAACGACAATTATGATCTAAATAAAAATTTACAAGACGATTTATCATCTTTTAATTATGAAGTTTCTAACGAGGCTATTACTGCTATAGGAGAAAACTTATCGCAGATAACAGGCGTAGAAGGAGTTATTGCCTTAAAGTCTTCGGGAGAAGTTATTTATTCTAAGGACATAGAAGATACAGATTTTGAATCTGCAGATACATTATTTTTGTTCAACCAAAGTAAAGACTTAGGCGGTATATTCAGTTTTCAGGATCTAAATAGCGTTATATGCGAAGCTAATAATAATTATAGAAAAATAATTATAAATAATAAAAATATAATTTATAGTCTTATCGTTTCTTCTTCAGTTCAAGCTCTTAAAACACAAACAGAAGCAGTAAGGCTCTTGGAAAGCTAAAAAAATATCTACATATTAAAACATTATATTTTATTAATTTATTTTGTATATTTATATTATATTATATTAATGTCAGGATAAATTAATATAATATAATATAATATAATATAAAAATATTTCCTACTTATTTCATTATGGATAATAAAGACAAAAGTATAATTGAAAAATTATTATCTATTTCAGGAGTGGAAGCTTGCGCAATATCATCGTTAGACGGTGATGTTTTACAGTTTAGTTCTAATAGCGAAGATTTAAAAGAATCTGATATTAAAAGAGCTTCGGCAGAAATCAGCAAGTTATTTTCATCTTATTCAATATCTTCGATTGAAATCTCTTCTTTATTTTTAAGTTTTCAATCTCATAATGTCATTTTACATAGTTTTGGGAGCGGATTTA
>JAJYRF010000065.1 GCA_021794255.1 bacterium
TAGCAGTAGCAACTACTGTTTTTTTATTTATAGTTAAATGGATTTATCTACATATATTTACTAGCGATTATATTTCAAATCATAGTAGTATTATGATTTATGATAAAGATGAATATCAAGAGTTATTAGATAAATATAATGATGGTAAATTTACAGAGATAGATTAAAATTTTACATAATTATACTTATAGGAGTTTTAAATGAACTTAAAAGAAAATTTATTATTATGAATGACGCCAATAAATCGCCAAAATAAATCTTTTTCGGCTACGGTCAAGACTGCAACAAAGAAATTGTAACGGTAAATATATAATTTTAATAGGTTGCCCAATGCCTATATTCGCCAACTTATTTTCGATGTTTTTATTCGGCGCTTACGCCTTAGTGCCGCATTTTATCCATTTGCCGCCAATCGTGATAACCTGGCTTTTTGGCTTATCCGGATTAATATTTTTATCGCCGATTGGGCTTAAATACAACAGTTTTAAAGACCTGATAGATAAAAATATATTTATCATATCCTTAATAATGGTTATGGATATATTCTTTCTAATTAGCGGCTATAAGTATATTAGCGTGGGAGTCGTAACGAGCCTTCACTATCTTGGTCCGGTTATAGCAACCTTGCTTGCCCCGGCAATGCTTAAGCAAAAATACAGCAAAAAGGTTTTTTACTATGTTTTGATTTCTTTTCTGGGGGCGGCTTTAATGTGTTTTAAATTTGTCCATAACTTTGATACGATAATAATGTACGGCTTGTTATTCGGCATTGCAAGCGGCTTTACCTTAGCCGGCGACATATTGTTCCAGAACGGCTATATGAAGGAGAAAAGAGTTCGCAAAACTAGTAACGATTTAATTAACGCCGCCGCCGCCGTTTTCAAATATAATTTATATATAGTGCTTATATTGACCATACCTGTTTTATTTATATTGCCCCATATTCAAATACACAATTACGGAAAAGTTTTTGTTTGGGGGGTGATTATGCAGGGAATAGCAATGACATTAGTCAATTATTCCTCTATTAATTTATCGGCAAATTACTTGGGCTTATTCGGCTATACCGAAATATTCTGGTCATTTTTTTACGGATATACTATACTAAAGCAAAGAATAGATACATATGAAATGATAGGGGCGCTAATCCTAATAGGCGCTTCTTATATGGGTTATATGGAAAAAAGAAAAACTAAAGCTAAAGAAGAAAATATTCCTGAAAATATTTCCGGGCAACCGGTTGAGGTTATGGAAACAATAGACTAATTTTTATATACTAAGGAGGATTAAATGGAAAAAGTGAGGTATATAGAGGGAGAACTTAAAGCTACGGGACTTAAATTCGGCATCGTAATGTCAAGATTTAACGATTTTATCAATTCTAAACTTTTAGGCGGCTCTCTCGATTATCTAAAAAGAGCAGGGGCAGAGGAGTCGGATATCACGGTAGCAAGGGTCCCCGGCGCTTTCGAGATACCGTTAATCGCAAAAAGACTCGCCGAATCTAAAAAGTTTAACGCTGTTATTTGCCTGGGAACTATAATAAGAGGCGAGACAAACCATTTTGACCTTCTTTCAAATCAGGTAACCAAATTAATTGCTGAAATTCCAATGCATTCCAACATTCCCGTAGCTTACGGAATCATTACCGCCGAAAATATAGAACAGGCAATATCAAGGGCGGGAACCAAGATGGGCAACAAGGGTTTTGAGGCGGCAATGGCCGCAGTCGAAATGGCAAGCCTTATGTCTAAAATATGATTTAATTTAAACAGTTCTTTATTTGTATAAACAATATAATTGTCGATTTATTAAAATTTTTAATTTCTTAAGAGGTGACTTAAAATGAGCCGTTATCGCGATGATGATAGTACGTCGATTTGGGGTTTAATTGCTTTTGTGTTAATCTTTTTTATTGTGATTGGGTTTGCTATTTTCTTTGTATTCAAGTTGCTATGGTCAAAAGCAAGTTTATTATACAATTATTTAGAAAATATTATTAAAAACAAATTCAACTTAGGTGAAAGCACTGCTTCCATACTGGCATTAGCAATATCCAGTATGGTTTTCGCCGTTCCGTTATTTATAATTATTTTATTGTTTCTTCCTGCTGCGATCAACACCCCGACCGGTTCATTCCCAGGCGCATTAAGTATACTGTTTACAATTGGGTTAGGTATGTTATATGCTTTCTTTGCATTCATTTTAGCAGGAATAAATATGATGATTAAGAAACATAAAGAGGGCGGAGCCAGTTCAAATTGGGCTCGTGCTTATGCCGATAAAGGATACGGTGTTGGCGAACCGCCAAAGGAATTTATTGTAGTTAGCGGAGATGAATTCAATAACTTCTACAATAGTGTTATACAGCCCATAGCAGTCTCCCCATTTTTTTATAGACTGCTTCGTTTGGCAGCATTATGTATTTGGATGGACTATTGCCTGTGGGTATATTTTATAAAAACTATCTGGTTTGCGTTTACAGACAGTTTTAAACAAAAAGTTACCATAATAACGGAAAATTTTGGAAGCGATCAATGGTTAGTAAGAGTACCAGACAAAGATTATCATTTTGTAGATAGTAACGCAAACTCAGAGGGCTATTATAAAGAAAGAGGGCAGTATTATTTTAATTCCGAAGAGGATTGTGTGAATTTTTTGAATTCATATAAATTTTATCGGTCAAATATTTTTTCCATACCCATAAATAATTATACTTATAAAATTTATAAACGCAATGATTTAGGTAGTTATATTATTCCAAGCTTACCTCAAGGAATTGATATTAAAAAATATTATTTAATGAAAGATAAATATGGACAATGGACTCTGCAAATCAACAGAGAAAACGGTCATATAATAAAAAATTTAATTTCCGAATTAATTAATAATAACAATAAGCACTAACTATAAACCAAACCCATGGAAAATATGGGCTATTATAAAATACTTG
>JAJYRF010000045.1 GCA_021794255.1 bacterium
CGTCGCAGCTGGTCTCGGCAAATTATGGTCGGGCGGGCTTTTAATCTATAACGGCGACAGGATAGGCAAGATTGCGGAACCAGGCATCTGGATGATACCGTCAAGGCGGCTCTTTGGAAATTAAATAAATCTGATGCCGTTTTTAAGAACCATATATTCAGCGGTAAACAGTAAGATAAGCAACCTTTAACATATTAGCGGTTTCTTCAATAGAATAATACTGTTCTTCTGACATGTTAGCTATATTTATCATTGTTTATCATTTTAGCTTCAATGTCAATAGGCTTTATTTTCCCCACACATCGTCAACCGCTTTTTTCAGGGTATCCGGGACCAAATGGCTATACCTTTTCGTCATCTGCGTCGTCCTGTGTCCTAACAGCTCGCCGGTAATATAAAGCGACGTGCCGTTCATAACCATTTTGCTTGCGAAGACGTGCCGCAAGTCGTGGATGTGTAAATCCTTAAATCCTTAAGTTCGGCATTTCGGCAGGCGGTATGAAAAGACTTCTTGAAATCGCCGATTTTAGCCCCGTTTTTATTAAAGACATATAAATAGTCCTGATTTTTATTTATCCCCTTTAAAAGCTCTTTTAATGGCTTACTTATAGGAATATACCTATCATATTTAGTTTTAGTCCCCTTAATAGCTATAACATTATTCTGTAAATCTACATCGTCCCATTTTAAATTTAATGCCTCGCCCTTACGGCAACCGGTATAAATAAGAAAAGTAATTAAATCTTTGGTAAGTTTATTTGTAGCGCTACATATTAATTTTTGAATATCGGAATCGGATAAAGTTTTAAGGCGGGGGAGTTCGTTAAGCTTCTTAACGCCGGTGCAGGGGTTTTTGTCGATATAGCCTTTTTCGATGCAGAAATTAAAGAAGTTGGAAAGTATTGCAATTTCAAGGTTTACGGATTTAAAAGAGATTTCGGATTCTCTTTTACCCGTATTTTTAGGCATAGCCATAATTTCAAATTTTCTTAGGGTTTGGTAGTTTTTGATATCGAGTAGCGATATATCTTTAAGCTCTTTGTTTCCGAATATCGGTAAAAAATGTTTAGGGCAGGTTTGATTTTTTTTAATAGTCCATTCTTTTGAATTGGAAATTACTTTTAAATAGTTTTGATAAATATTTTTAAATAAAAATTCTGCTTTATTTTTTGACGGTATGTTAAACCTGTTTCTTATTGTATCGGCGTGAATTGCCGAAGCGACTTCCTCTGCAATATCTTTGTCATGCGTCTTGCAAGAGTATTGATAGCGTTTCTTATCAACCTCAAAAGCGCACCAGTAGGTATTTCCTCTCTTGTAAATTCTCATAAAAAATTGTAGCGGTTTTTGTAGTAAAAATTTATCAAAATTAAGTAAAATTTAACATAATTTGATAAATATGTCAAGAAAGGTTTTTATCAGAAATACTACTAAAAGGCTTTAAATGGCTTGCTTTTGAATGGCTCCCCGAGACGGATTCGAACCGCCGACCCAGTGGTTAACAGCCACTTGCTCTGCCAGCTGAGCTATCGGGGAATAAAAAAAATAGATAATTTTATTTCTAAATTGCGTTTATAAAATATTAAAATATCAAGTAATTTATAAGTAAATATATTTAAGATATAACTAAATAAAATAAGTATAGTTAAAAAAAATTATCATGTCAATAATTTTTTTATTTTGATGAAAATTTTATTTTTAATTATTTTATTTTTAGATTTTAGATTCTATATTCTATATTTTAGATTTTAGATTCTTTAGATTCTATGTTATGCTGTTATGTTAATATTTTAAATACATAAAAAACATTGTAATTTAATGCCGTATTTAGTGTATTTAGATAGTCTTAATTTATTTTAAATAATTAAATAAATAAAAACCCGCCAAAAAATAGCTTAAATGATTCGGCGGGTTAGGAGGACAGTGAACTACCCCGCCCTTACGGACGCGGCTTCCTTTAGTCCGCGGCAACCCTCATAATTAATTATAATATATAATCATATAAATGTCAAAATATATTAACTTTATGCCAACCCAATTTAGAAATGTCCTATTTGTTAAATTAATAATCACATAAAATAACCGCATAAATCACATACATCTTTTGTTTATTGACTTTGAAATATCTCAATATTTTCCATCGCAGAATTAAGGGATATAATTCAAATTGTATTTTATGTTTATTTTTGATATATTTTGATATATTTCATAATTATTATCTAATTTATATTTTTAATATTTTTATTTTATTGCCTAATTCCAAAGGAGGAAAATATTATGCCGTTTATATCTATTAAAATGCTGGAAGGGAGAACAAAGGAACAAAAAGAAAAATTAATAAAATCTGTATCAAAATCTGTCGCCGATTCTTTAGATTTAGATATATCGCATGTTTGGGTTGTCGTAGAAGATTTCCCAAAAGACGAATGGGGATTGGGCGGAATCCTTGCATCAGAAAAAATTAAAAAATAAAATAAATTATAATAAATTTCCATAATATATAATATATTTAAATTCAAAATTTATATTATATTTATATTATATTAAAAAATAGTTACTAAAATTTATAAATAATTAACAAATTATAAATTAACTAACTAAATAAATAAATAAATAACAAATTATAAAATAACTAAATAATTAACAAATTATAAATTAACTAACTAAATAAATAAATAAATAACAAATTATAAAATAACTAAATAATTAACAAATTATAAATTAACTAAATAAATAAATAAATAAATAAATAAATAACAAATTATAAAATAACTAAATAATTAACAAATTATAAATTAACTAACTAAATAAATAAATAAATAACGGTAGTGTATAATTAATTGTGTAAATTCATTATGGCAAAATAGATGCACCTCGTATAAAATAATATTAGTTTTTATCCAAAAAAATTAATTAATTTTAAAGAGGAG
>JAJYRF010000106.1 GCA_021794255.1 bacterium
ATTTAAAATAATTAAAATTAAATAATTAAAATTAAAAATAATAATTAAAAATAAAGTAATTAAAAATAAAGTAATTAAAATTAAAAATAATAATTAAAAATAAAGTAATTAAAAATAAAAATAATAATTAAAAATAAAAAGTCATTCGGAGGCATTTATGAAAAATCTTCAAACTAAATTTTATATAATTTTAAGTCTATTTTTTTTAAATAGAGACAAATTTATAAAAGACACTATAACAAATATACCGCCAGACAACAAAGAAATTGCTTATCTTAGCGACATTGAATTTACTATATTTGCATATTTTGCTTATAAATTCACTCATTCTACAGAAAAAGAAAAAGAAGATTTTGAAAAAACAGGCATCGTCGTATCTTACAAAGAACTAAATAAATTGTATATTTCAACTCCGCATCTTGCTACTGTTTTAAAAACATTGCAGGATAATAAATTAATAAAAAAATCAACTTTAACAGAAGATAAAAGGAAAACGAATTATATTTTGTCTTATACTCTGCTTCAAAAATTTAATTTTATTAATTTACAAGCACTTAAATTTTGCAGTTTTGATGATACTGATACAATAATTATCAACAAATTATTAAGCGGAGTGATAGAACTTTTAAAAAAGAATAATATAGTTAACGACGAGCAGGAAAAAAATCTTTCTGAATTCTTAGACAAAAGCGATAATTTAAAAAAGTTTTATTATATTTCTATTGCGTTATGGACAAGTAGGTATTTAATTAACGATTTCCAGATCAGGCTTATGGGTCCTTCGGAGTTTATGGTTTATGCAATGATTATAAAGCATTTTCTTAAGAATGATAAAAAGCCGATTACAACTAAAAAGGTAAAAGATGAAACCGGACTTGCTCCGTCTATTATAAGCCAGAGCTTTAAAAAATTTATAGATGAAGAATTAGTTACCAGAAAAGAAATTAATAAATTTAAAGTTTATTTTTATATTAACAGAAAAGAACTTGAATCAAGAATAGAAAAAGATACCGTAATTATTGAGCTGATAACTAAAAATTTCAAAAAAGAAGATTTAAAGCATTTTGAAAAATTTATTGAAAAATTAGAAGAAAAATTATATAAAAAATTAAATAGTTTGGATTCCGATAAAATATGCAAAAAATGCGGCATGACTATCCCGCCGCTGCCCGGATTAAAATATTGCCCTTATTGCGGAGATATAATATAATACAATATAATATAATATAATATAGTTTGATAAATAAATAAAGATATATTGTATTATATTTCAAAATTTATAAAGATATAATATAATCAAGATATAATATAATATAGTTTGATAAATATAAATAAAGATACATCGTACATACCCAAATTATATAAGGCATAGACACCTTATATAATACTATTTTTATTTGGTTTATTTATTTTTGTATTGTTAGCGCCCGTAGCTCAGCTGGATAGAGCGTCAGACTACGAATCTGCAGGTCGGGGGTTCGACTCCCTCCGGGCGCACCACTACAAACCGCAGACAATAAGCCATTATGGAGATTTTCCTATTGACGCCGAAATATTTAGAAAATCTTATAAAACTTATTAAAAGAATAAAATCGTTAGACGAGTTTTGTCAACTTGAAAATAGATTAAAATTAAATCCAAATTATAAAGATATCTTTAATTATACACAGCAGATGGGTAAAACCAATAAAATTGGCATTGGCGAGCGAGCAAATGGGAGCAGATTTGAAAAATTATTTTAAAATAATTCAAGATTAATATCATTAATATAAAATGATAAAAACTATCCAAACATTACAAACTATAAATAATGGTGAAAAAAATATAAGTACTCAAAAAAATAATCCTGAAATAATAATAGGATTTCCGGTACAACAATCTTTTGATTTTGGGTTTGATTTTCAGCCAGATACAGAAATTTATCGCGATATTAAACTTAATGACAACTTAATTAAATTAGAATCCAGAAGATATATCGGCAATAAAAGTAAATTAGCGGATTGGATAATAAATATTATTTTGACCCAAACAGAAAATTGCCATTCTTTCCTTGATATTTTTGCTGGAACAGCCACTGTTTCGAAAAGAGCTTTCGCGTATTTTCAGAAAGTAATTGTCAATGATATTTTGTATTCCAATAATATAATTTATAAAGCTTTTTTTGAGGCAGGCATATGGGACAAAAAAAAAATAGAAAATTTATTAATGCAATATAATGCATTAAATCCGAATGAATTAGAAGAAAATTATTTTTCTAAAAATTTTGGCGATAAATTCTTTGATTATAATAATGCTAAAATTATTGGCTACATAAGAGAAGATATTGAGAATAAAAAGGCAACTTTAACAGAAAAGGAACGCAGCATTTTACTGGCAACTTTAATTTATAATATCGATAAAATTGCTAACACCGTTGGGCATTTTGATGCATACATTAAGAAACCCTTCCAGAGCCAAAAATTGCAACTGCGTCTAATTGAAACAACCGATTTTTATGGAATTGAAATTCACAAGGAAAATGCTAATTCATTGGCGAGGAAAATAACATCCGATATTGTTTATATAGACCCGCCGTATAATTCCCGCCAATATAGCCGCTTTTATCATATTTATGAAAATTTAATAAAATGGGAAAAACCGCAACTTTTCGGTGTTGCATTAAAGCCTCCAACTGAAAATATGAGTGTATATTGCACTGTGAACGCAAAAAATGCCTTTAATGAATTGATTGAAGATTTAAACGCCAAATATATAGCGGTTTCTTACAACAATACTTATAACTCTAAAAGTAATTCTTCTAAAAACAAAATAAAATTAGAAGAAATTGAAGAAATATTGAAAAAGAAAGGGGAAACAAAGGTTTTTG
>JAJYRF010000052.1 GCA_021794255.1 bacterium
AATTTCGAAATATCCCCCTAAAAGATTTACATTGCTTAAACTCCCGTTAGCATTAAAAAAATAAAGATAACCCTTAGAAATAAGAAACAGCTCATGCATTTCTGCGCCAAAATCCATAAATGCCGAATTGAATGTTTCGTATCTTAAAATCGTGGCGATAGAAAATATTGCGGTGTATAAGATACAAAATATTAAAGGAGAGCGATTGTTTTTTAATATTTCTTTTAGCCTGATAAACTTGCCGTCTAAATTAACTGCCCACAAAACTTAAGTACCCTCCTTTTCTTTCGTATTTTCTTTTCTCCTAAAGTTTATCATTTCGACGACAACGGTTTCAATTAAAAAATAATAGGTTATAATGGCAAAGCCGTTGGCAACCCTTTCATTGCCGGATAAATCGAATATCATAGCAACGAACAAAAAAATCATAGCGGCTGATGCATAAGGTCTAGACACCCCGCCTTCCTTAAAAAATCTTACTTTATTTAATATCTCACCCCTTAAATAATATCTTACCCATAAAGATAATAATATGACTATAATTATTCCAAGCCATTGAAAGCCGAATCCGACGGCACCTTTTGATATTCTCATTGTTAGATCAATAGCAAATCCCAGTCCGATTAAATTGATAAATAAAAATATAATATTATTTTTCATTTGTCCTTTTTAGAGTGATCATATTTATTTTTAGAAAACGGCCATGCAAAAAGTCAATATAATAAGTGCCATTCTTAAGATATAAACTTTTATGAAGCCATCCGCCACCTTTTTTAAATATTTTATTGAATTCTCGTTCATTGTTTATAAATTGTTTCAATAATAAAAACTTTTTAGAATTTTTAGAATGGGGAGGGTATTTTAATTCCAATAGAGGCGTTTTATTTAAATGATCCAATAAAGTTTTTTTGGACTTTTTAAAAATTATAAATCTTATATTATCGCCTATATTAAAATGAAACTTGTTGAATTCGTAAATACCAATCCTGTTCAGCTTTTTTGGGGCAAACTTCAGTTTAATCTCATTTATATAGCGAAGTCCTTTATTATGAATAATACTTACTAATAATGAAAAACCGCTGCCGTTTAAATAAATGGGCATTATCGGCAAGGCAATCCGTTTATTGATATCACGGCTGTTTAGAGCGAATGCTCTAATTCGAATAAATTTTCTAAGTTCTTTTAATTTTTTATTTGAATAAAACCTCGCTTGGAAATATTGGAAACTTTTTGTGTTTATATTTTTAATTTTTAAGATTACACTCTTATTAAAAATATTTTGAAAAGAAACCTGTAAATAATGTTTTTTATTTAATCGTGCAAACTCCTTCTCCTTTTCCTTCTCCTTAATATTTACAATTTTGTAATTTTCATCAAAGATATTTAGATTTTCAAAAAATTTATATGCCCTATGAGTTTCATATTCATTTATAATTTCCAATGCGTTATTATAAGTTAACGGTTTTTTCGCGAAATAAAAATAATGGCTGATCGATATCGATTTATGTAATAAAAATTTAGGATAAGCTTTCGGCAGACTGTTATAATAAAAATAAGATTTAATCTCGCTCGGTTCATGATTAAAGAAAAATAACTTAACTTTGTTCAATACTGGATATTTCCTGTAATAATATTTTCCGTGCCAATAATCGTCATTGCTTCCCCTGAAGGTTAATTTATTAGAATTCCCCTCGCTGTTTTTCATTATTTCATTTAGAATAGTTCTATTGCGCGTAAAATACTTATATAATTTTAATTTTTTAAAATTTACCGTGAAATAAGCAATTTTCTTATTTTGAACCGTTGCCGCGTTTGTTTCGGGAATAATTTTTAATTTGACGCAAGAGGATTTTATCGGGATTAAAAGATTCTTATAAAACGGCTCTTTATGATAGAACAAATTAGTTATGTTATGTATAATATTTTTTTTATGTACATATCTTTTATAAATAAACCGATAAAAAGCTCTAACAATTTCATTATGAATGTTTGTGATATGTCTTATTTTTGTATTATAATCAATAATAAAAATTTGGTTTAGCGTGTTATCGATAAATCTTTTTCTTATGGTTTTTGCTGGGATAAAATTTTTCTTTCCCTTAGAAATCAATTTTTTAAGTTCATGGTCAAATATATTGCTTTTTCGTGTAAATTTTATAAAATATCTTTTCAGAATAAAATTTCTAAAAACTTCTTCAAGGGATGAAATATTTGGTTCGATTAATTCTAAAGAGGTAAATTTAACGATGCCTTTTTGATGTTTCGCCACTTTATAAGAAATATTTACCTTTATTAATTTAAGATTATTCCCTTTATTTTTTAATAGGTTATAAACATTTATTAATTCTCCGTTATATACGCCTAAACTTTTATAAAATTTTTTACCTTTGTATTCGTATTCAAATATGGCTTTAATATTATGAACGGTTCCGGTAATAGTATAATTAGGATAGAAATAAATAAATTTATTTATTTTAAGTTTTATATAGCCGTTATTTCTTATTTTTGCGATAATAATATGGTTGTTAATTATATTAGTTGCAGGAATATTTATTGGGGTATAAAGTATTCTTTCGAGTTGATTCTTGGGAACAAAATTGATATAGAAAAAGAAAAAAGGGTTATCGCCGTTTTTAAAATTTGATATCGCCGAAGTAAACTCTAAATGCCTATAAGGGAGCTTATTAAACTTATGCTTTTTAACGCTGTTTATATTTATTTTGCCGTAGTAATAATATAAATCGCTTCCATTAGCATTTTTATTTTTTTCGTTGTTATTATTAAATAATATATTGGCTATTATATTTCTTTTGGAAAAATATTTTTCATTAATGTTTAGATAAACTCCGAGTTTATAATATCCCGTTTTTTTTATTGAGATAGTTTTATCGACAACTGGTAGGCTTTTCGTAATCTTGCGATGGGTTATTATTTTATATACCTTATACAAAATAAACAGGGCAAGAATTATTAAAGTCCATTTAAAAATTTTAAATTTATAATCCCATAAGAATAATACAAAATTTTTTGTTTTTAAAAACAGGTTTTTTATATCTTTATATATATTTTTATCTATTTCCATAAAATTATCTTGTCTTTCTCTTTTTAACCGCGTCGTAAATCAGATATAGACCAAAAAGAATGGCGGTTGTGCCGGATATAATAATACCGATATAAAACAATCTCTGCGGCCAGAAATCTATTATAAACTTAAAATCGTAAGTTCCGTTTTTATTTATATGATAATATTCGGGACCAAGCTTTTTGATTTTATTTATGTTAACCCACCATGCATTAGCATAACCATTGGCAACAAAGTGATATTTGCCTGGATACGGGCTTTGGATTAAAGTTTGCAAAATATGTCCAGATGGAATATTATCATTCTGAATTGTGCCATTAATATCTTTCGAAATAAATTTATCCCCAATGTAAGATATATTACCTTTTTTAACATTATATTTAATTTGTCTTAAATTCATACAATTGCTATATTTTTCCAATTTACATTGGTAATTTAAATACAGCCTGCTATCAGGGTGGATTACTCTATATTTTTCTGGGTATAAGTTCCAGCGATAAGAATATCTTTGATTCAAAACAATTGGGAAGTTTGCTCTAGCATTATACACAAAAACAATATACTTAGTTGGATTTATCCTCCTAAACTCTACTATTGGAGGTTTGGCATTTAAAGAGCTATACTTGATTCTGATAATTCTATTGTGAATTCTCGCCGCTTCAGTTTTGATATTTAATTTCTTCATTAAGGAATTAATTTCAACATTATTTTTATCCCTATTAAGTTGCGAAAATAAAATAATAGTTCTTATTTTATAATCAGGAAATTTAGCAATATCTAAAACTCCTTCAATAGGATTATAATTCAAAACTTTGCTATTAAGAAAACGATTTGAATTCAATTTAGGGCTATATATTATATTAGTAGGAATATAAATAAAATTAAGATAATATTTATTTGGCAAACTGTATAAGTCTAATCTACCGAAACGTTTTATGAAATTAAATTTTTCTTTTTTTAATATAATAGGCAAATCCTTTTTAGGTAAATATATTTGATGAATTTCTGAATTAGTATTATTTATTATCGCATCATTTTGAATAATAATATATTTTATTGACATTAAACTTGATACAAGAAAAATCTTGTGAAATTTATTTTTTTGTAGATCGTAAATCATTTTGCAATACGAATACCTATTGGAATGATAAGAGGAAATAGTGGAATGTCTATATAATAACCATGAGAGGTCTTGTCCATGGAAATATTTCTTCCATGCGAAATTCCTATAATTACCCCAAGAAATAGGCAACGTTAAAGTATTGAAATATATTTTTTTTTTATAAAAAAAATTTGAAATACTTTTATAATATTTTGGGACTTTTACAAATACATTTGCAGTATAATATTGGTTTTTATTATTGCCCAAAAATTGATTTGGAATTACAACCATTTTGCCTATAAAAAATGGATATAAACATAGATAATAACCTACAACAAAAACCAATATTAATATGAATCTATTTTTCAGAATATATACTGCATTGGAATTGATTATGTATTTTATTCCAACCGCGAACAAAACAGAATAAGACAATAATAATAAAAATATGAAATCCGTATAAACACTAGCAAAACCGGAAAAGAATGGGATATGCCTGAATAACCCTAAAAAAATAAATCCAAATGGTTTGTTGTAACCTAATATGAGGAATAATGCAATGATAAATAAAAAATAAAAAAATAAAATCAATTTATTCTTTTTAGCTTCTGGATTTATAACAAAAAATGCAGTAATTATTATTCCAAAAAACAAATAATTAAATATTTTAATTATTGAGTTGGAATAATAATCAACTAAATATTGCCATTCAGATGTTAAATTCAAGCTTTTAAATATAGGATTGCTATACGGAGTGGTAAAATTACTAATAATATTTATATAAGAGCTCGCAGTTTTTAAATAATTGACGAGATCATAATTTCTTCTAAAATTGTCATACTCTTTAAAAAGGGAAAATATATAAGGAAAAATCCACCAGCAATTAATTAATGCTGTGAATAATAATAAAATGAAGACATATTTTATATAAGCTTTTACATTTATTTCCTTTAAATATAAAATTCCATAAAATATAATAAATAGACCTAAGAAAAATATAATTGGTAAAGATACTTGAATCAAGGAAAGAATTATAGAAGATAACAAAATAGCGATATTTAAATATAAAACATATTTAATATCGAGAGTTTTTATCCCCTTTAAAATAAAATAAAAACATGAAGATAAGAAAGGGAGAGCAAAAACTGTAAAAGGGAAGCCACTAAAAGCGGACATGATGTATAAATTAAAAACAAAAAATACAGACGATACTAAAGATATAATTTTATTTCTAGGCACATTGTAAAATAATTCTAAAATAAAATTATAAAAAAAATACATACTGAAGAATAATATCAGGGCATAAATTGCAACCTCCCTATAATGTCCATTTATTCCTGCGAAGGATAGAAAATGCATAAATAAAGCCCATGGGATAAATAATACATGGTACGCATGATATGATCCCAAAGCCTCAGATAAATCGGCCCACACGTACATATAAGATTTCAATAAAAACCCGGAATTATAACCGAAAAAAATTAAACCACTATCACTTCCAGCCGCAGGAAAAGGGGAACTGCTAAACCAAAAAAAAGGTAAAATAGAAAGGGTAATAAAGAAAATTATCGGGTAAAATCTTTTGACAAATTTTAATGTTTTTATTTGGAATGCTTTGTTTGATCTCGACATATAAGAGTTCAAAGGATTATTATTATCTATATTTAATATGAACTGCGGGAACACCCCCTACAATTGAGTATGGCATAACATCTTTTGTTACTACTGCATTTGATCCTATAATAGCACCTTTTCCTATTTTAACGCCAGGAGTAATAACAACATTACAACAAATCCATACATCATCTTCAATTATTATAGGACTTGTCTTTATTCCTTGGCAAGAAATAGGTTTATTGGTCAAATCGTAATTCCAATTTGCAGATAATATATTAACATTATTAGCTATTATAACGTAATTACCTATTCTTACGCCTCCATGTCCAGAAATTATCGTTTGACGATTGATATGAACAAAATCTCCCACCTCTATACCTTGAGGATGTATAAAAAGACATCCTCTAAACACAGAAAAATCCTTGCCGCATTTTTTTAAGAATAATCCCCAAAAAAAACCGCGAAATTTTGAAAAAATAGAAACATAACTTGTATAAATTTTAGCAAGCAAATTAATAAGGATCATGATAGGTTACCAAATGAATATATATATAATTACAACACAAATACTGCTTAGCTGCTATATTGAATTAATCATATCTCCTTTGTATAATCGTTAATTGATTTCCCCTTAAATATCAACGATAAAGCATTTTGCATATCATATTTCAACATAGATATAGATTTAATGTCTCTTATTAATCTTCTCGTTATATATCTGGGCCTGAAATAATATTTTTTATATGCTATCTCCCTAGCTCTTAATAAATACTCATAGGTAACACCCTTTGGTATATATTTAGGCCATCCTTCATTATAGGTATCGCCGTAAACACCATTAATATATTTATCAATTGCATCTTTTTCAATAATTCCTTCAGAAACAGCAAGTTCGAATAATGGAGAACCAGGTAATGGCTGGGTTATATTAATATTAAATGCATTCGGCTTGAATTCCGATGGACAATTAACTGTCTTGTTTATATCATAAATACTTTCGGTCGGAAAACCTAACATTAAAAAATGATTAGGCTCTATCCCGTTTTTCCAACATAATTGGGTAGCAAGTTTTATTTGTTCATCTGTTACATTCTTTTTAATAACCTCATTTCTTATTCTTTCGCTCCCAGATTCAACCCCAAAAAACAATTTGCTGCATCCTGCTTCTTTCATAGCGCGAAGTAAATCATGGTTTATATAATCAACTCTAGTTGCTGCATCCCAAATAGGCTTGAAACTTAAGTTTTTCATTTCGTCGCAAAGTTTAAAAATAAAACTTTTTTTTACTGTAAAAGCATCATCAACAAATCCAAAATATCTAGATTGAGTTAATTCATATACTTTCTCCATCTCGTTAATAATATTTTTTGGAGATCTGAATCTAACTTTTTTGCTAATAGCCGGGATGCTGCAAAAAATACAATGGTAAGGGCAACCTCTTGATGCCATAATTAGATTAGCCCAGAAGCCTCGTTTTTTATACTGTTCAAAATCAATTAGATGATAAGCTGGAAACGAAATATCATCTAAATTAAAAGGAATTTCTCCTGAGTAAATGCCAGATATATTTTCCTGCTTTTCTATAACGCTAATGGCAAGATTTGCAAAAGTAATATCGGCCTCACCAGTTATTCCTATATCAAAAAAAGGATATCTTTTAATAATTGTAGGGTCAGCACTTAAATGCGGCCCTCCTAATATTATTTTTATACTACCTTGTTTCTCTTTTAATTCCTTAGCTAGCTGAACAGCTCCCCTTATATTCATTGTCATTGAAGTAATACCGATTAACTGAGCATGTTCTTCTTTGATTACCTTAACTATATCCTCGATAGAATAGGAACCGTCAGCAGCGTCGATTATTTTAACACTAAACCCATAATCTTCTACAGCTCCTGCTATATATAAAAGTCCTAAATGAGGGGTACTCGGGATAATTTCTTTTTTCCAAGCATTTCTTTTAAATGAAACAGGCGGATTGATCAAAATTATGTTAGTCATATTTATTTTTATGCAAATATAAATTTATATATCTCAATATTTCTTTTGGCAAACTACCATAAATGTCTCTGGTGCGTTAAATATCTTCCCTATAAATTTTAATATCGGTAAAAGAATTAATAACGGTATAGAGAAAAATATTCTAAAGAACTTTTTCTTGTCAGATAATAGGCTATGATAGAGATCCAAAGGAAAATCTAATTGCAAATATTTAATCGTAATAATATGAAGGCCTAAGGTGTCTGGAAATAGCTTTGCAATAGTATTCGGCTCATAATGGAAAAGATGCCTAGGGGCATCCAGATGGAACCAGTTCTGTTTAGCTATTCTAAACCCTAAACTTTTTGCATTTGGCACTGTCAAAATTAATAATCCATTGTTTTTTAGTATCCTATTAATTTCTTCGAGTTCCTTTTTAGGTTCGTATATGTGCTCAAAAACATGCCACATTGTGATTACGTCAAAATGGTTGTTTGGAAATTTGCAATCATGCAATTCACTGTTAAAAATGTTATTATTGTTATAGTTAAGATTGTTCGTTAAATCATAACCTGAGGAATTAGGTTCAATTCCATAAGTTTCCCACTTATCACTCGACATAATATTCAAGAAATCTCCCTTCCCGCAACCTATATCCAATATACGCCCGCTTTTTTTAAATTTACTAATAAGCTTTTTCTTAGAAAGAAGCAATAAATTAACTAATACTTTTTCAATTTTAGATTTGAATTTGTTCTCTGGCAAATAATAATTGAAATTATAATATTTTATAATTTCTGATTTTATCGGTCTTGGATTAACAAATATTAATCCGCAATCTCGACATTTAAACAAGCTAAATTCATCTTCGGTTATCCTATTGGCGCCATGAGTATTTTTCGTTTTAAACAAAAATTTACTTTCACCACCACATATAGAACATTTAATATATTCCATTGAATTCATACAATTAATCAATTCCTGTTTGAATTAATATCGGAAATATGCCTGAAAATATCATAGGTTCTTTTTTCCCAGTCCCATGTTTTTGCATATTCATATGCTTCTTTAGAAAATTTTTCATAATATTCTCTATCTTTAAGAAGCTTAATAATCCCATCTGCATACATTTCAAGTTCGAAACAAGGGATTTTTAAAACACCCTTTGGATAATATGTATCAAGTGCCTCGAGATTAAAACTAATACCTGGCAAACCAAAAACCATGCCTTCTGCCATTGCCATTCCACCGCTATCATAAATTGCAGGATGCAATATTATCTTTGAATTTCTAAATACATCATATTTATCTTCGCCATCCAAAAAGCCTAAAATGTCAACATAATTGTTTAGATGATATCTATTTATTCCATCCTCCATTTCTTTCTTTAACTCACCATCACCGATAATAGCTAATTTAATACCGCCTATTTTTTTGTTAACAATATTCCAGATATCTATAAGTTCAAAAATACCCTTTTGAACATGCAATCTCCCAACAAAACAAGCATCATACTTCCTTTCTTCTAAAGGAATAATGCCGATTTTTTTTATATAATCTTCTGAAGATTTTAAATCAATGCCTCCTTTCACTACCACCACTTTTGAAGGCGTAATTTTTCTTGAAATAAAGTTATTTATATCCGGTTCGCTTGTTACAAAAACATAATCTGCAAAGTGCCTAGTGATGTAAAGGCTTGGTCTCTGCATTAGCCAATAAATAAACCCTTTCAGTCTATGCTTGCCTCTATAAGGCGTTCTATTGTTCATAGGGAAAGGGGCAATTAAATAATAGCCAACAATCCATTTTATTTTTTTATTCATAATCTTTATGAATAAAGCGGTTAAAAAATCAGGATAAAAATCAGATACAGAATATACGAATTCTGAGTTATTAATTAACTCTAAATTATTATAAGCACTTTTTATTCCTTTGAATATACGTTTTATTTGAAATCTTAACAAACTCAATAATGAATTAAGATTGTAAGGTATATTGTTTTCATCGCTTATTATAATATTCACAGGTATTTCGTCAATTTGTTCCCTTTTTAGCATATCAACGGCCTCTTTTGAGCCCATGAATCTTATTCCGCTTCTTTCACCCCAATATCTTATGAAATTAATCCAAATCCTATCCCCACCACTCATCCCGCTACCAACGGTATTATTTGCAATTAATAAAATGTTCTTCATATTTAATTGTGGGTTTTAAAGTTCTTTCTTTATGTCTTTAACGTAAAAAACTTCAAAAGCAAATTGCGGAAAATAATAAGTAAATAATTGGGTCAACCCTGTAATAACCACAAATAATCTTTTAGGCCAAAACCGGAAAGTGCTGTAAATTCCATGACCATGTTTATCATCCCCCTTTCTTAGGAATCTTAGACCACCTTGACCATATGCTTTATATCCTCTATCTCGCATCTCTTTTATATCCCACCCTGAATAATGAATATCATGCGGATTATTATAAAATGAGTCTTGAGGAATATAACCATTGGGAGAAGCTATGAGTATCTTTTTCTTTGCCCAACGTTCCATTCTGTCTAATATAATTTCACCTTCTTTTTTATTTAAATGCTCTATTACCTGTATTAAGATAACCGCATCAAAACAATTATCATGAAAATCTATTTTTAAAATATCATCACATATATATTTATCATGTATATTATTATATTTACTTTCTTCTATATTAGGTTCAAAAATTTCTATGCCGACTTTATGCATACTCAGACCACTGCAATATCTTAATGGGGAATTGTTTCCACAGCCTAAATCTAACACTGAACCGCAATCTTTAAGTTCTTTTCTAAGAAAATAATCAGCATTTTTCAAAATCAAACTAATTATTGAATTGTGAAATAGCTTCCTAACTTTTTCCAATTTTCACCTTTCTTAATAAAATTTAATGGGCTATAAATTCAATCAATTATGGATTATTTTTATTAATTTACAATTTTATAATGTTTCATTATAAAATTTATATTTTCTTTAGAAAAATTACTTAAAGCATAATTCTTACAATTTTTTTTGAGGGCAATAAGCCGATTGCTATCGTTATATAGAGCTAAAATTTCTTCCTTTATATTATCAATTGTTGGTTCTATAAATATTGCGACATCATCGTTCAGCATCTCAATTAATCCTCCCTTGCCCCCTATATTAGAAGCAATTACAGGTAAACCACAAGATATTGCCTCCATAGGAACTCGAGGAAAGCCTTCCTCGTATTGTGACGGAACACACAATAAATCTGCCGCTTGATAATATTGGTTTAATTCATTGTTTTTAATTTTACCTATAAATTTAATATTATTATATTTTTCAGCCATATTATTGATGCGATATTCAAGAGGTCCAGACCCAATAAATACAAAATTTATATTAGGTAGCATAGTAGCAACTTCGCATAGATATTGTGCCCCCTTTTTTTTTATTAAACGACCAACAAAAAGGATAGAAAACTTATCATCAAATTTTATATTATTTCGTATTTTCTTCTGTATATTCTCCTCTGGATAAGAAAAGTTATCTAAATTTATCCATTGTTTATATACGTCCATTTTATTTTTATCAATACCTATTCTAATAAGTTCGTCCTGAGAGGAACTAGAAACGCAAAGTATCTTATCTGCTTTTGTTAAAATATTTCTAACAGCTTTAGAAACAGTGGAATTACTATTAAATTTGTAAACGGCGTGAGTGCTAACTATAAGTCGTTTTTTAAAAATTTTTTTTAAAAAAACCCCGATTAAGGCTGCGTTTAAACCGTGAGCATGAATAACATCAATATCTTTTTTATTAAGAAGCATATAAATGAACACGCATAATAACAAATATGGAGTTAAATATAAAAAATCTAATAAAGGATGATTTTCTACGAAATGAAATAAATTTTTCCCAAACCACCTGTGTCGATAAACAATTGAATTTTTACCAATAGCTGATTTACTTTTCCACTTTACCCCTGGAGTTGTTATGGGACTATATGAATGAACAACTACTTTATAACCTCTTGAATCTAATTCAGATACTAAATCATCCAAATGAGTTTCAACTCCTCCAATATTTGGCGAATAAAAAGGTGATATCATTAAAATATTCATCATTAAGTTTCCTTGAATTATAATTTTTTATTTTATTTATATTTAATATCTTTTGTTAGAAAAATAATACCTACAATTGATCTCAAAATATACATTCCAAGGGTTAAAGCCGGGTGTCCAATAATTTTCTTCCACTTACCATTCTCAATAAATACCCCAAAATATCTATATGGTATGCCAAATTGTTTCTTTATAATAGGATCATCACTGCCCCATTTCTGAATGTATTTATCAAAATCTTTCATATAATATGATTTTTTCTTCAAATATTTTAATAAATTAAAATCACTTTCATTATGAAATATTGAATTATTATATTTACCGTATATGTCTTCGCGGACAATGCCGTTTGACAATAATAACCGCTCAATTTCTAAAGAAAATGGGCGTGTTTTAACTGAGCTATCTGAATCCATCAGATTTTCAATAAGTTTAAGTTTTCCAATATCTGCCATCTTACGGTTAAAATCCCAGTCTTCGGGACCGGATAAGCTCTCGTCAAAACATTTTACTTCCAAAAAAGCTTCTTTTTGGACAAACCTGACGGCATCTATCGGCGTACCACAATAGAACGACCTTTCAAATCCCCTTACCTTGGACCATGAATTTTTACCCAAAATCACTTCTTTTATATATAATCCGATAACTTTATCACCTGTGGCAATTTCATTTATGCAAGATTCCAAGACATATGGCGCCAATATCATATCAGCATCTAAATATAATATATAGTCTCCGCTGCTAACGTTTACGCCGAAATTTCTCTGCGCCGACCTCTCCGGTCCTTTATCGTAAACCAAATTGGTATATTTATTG
>JAJYRF010000113.1 GCA_021794255.1 bacterium
CAGCCTTGATAAACCTGAGTTATTTTATGACAAAGAAAAAATAAAAGCTGAATTATTGGAAATATTGCATAAGTTGGAAATTTCGGAAAGCGATAAATTTATTATATTGCATCCTACAAGCAAAGATGAAAGGAAAAGTCTTTCATCTAAACAATCGATTGAATTAATAAAAAAATTGCTAAACAAAACCGATTATAAAATTTTAATTACGGGAACTAATTTTGATTTATCTTATTTTAAAAAAATAAATATTATAAATAAAAGATTAATTGGATTACATGGAAAAATCAATATTATGCAACTATTGGAACTTTTAAAAATTTCAAAATTTATTATTACGGTTGACACTTTTACTGCTCATTTAGCAGGCATAAGTGGAACTAAAACCTTTGTTTTTTGGTCTGGCGTAACAGATATAAGACAATGGTGCTCTTTGGGCGATAATATAAAGTTTATATTAACAGGAGAAAATATGTGCGGTAAATGGCGGGAATGCCGTAGATGGTGCGGTTCCAGAAATTGCATGGATTTTAATATGGAAGATTCTATAAAAATAATTTTAGAATATTTGTGATTTTTTATTATGATAAACAAAATAGATAAGACAATTTTTTATTTATAATTGTAGGTATTGTATTATTTTTAATTACTGAATTGGGACAGGATAAGGGCGATTTTTTAGGTCTGTTAGCTTTTGTTAAATATTATATTAGTTCATAAAGATTTTTTAAATCATATATATTAATAAAGACTATTGCCGCTGCATTATTTCATTATTCAGCATTTTTGTTGTTTTTTGCTTATTTTGTTAACAGAAAAAAACTGAAACTTTTGAATTTTTATTTTATTTAATTTACCTTTCATAGGTATAGTATTATATTTAATGAAAAATGACTATTTAGATTTACTTAAAAAATAGGGTAACATGAAATTAACACTTTGAATATGCGCGGTATTACTATTTTAGGTTTTATTGCTATATATTATTTCTTTTTGCTAAAAATATTAAAAAAATAAAAAAGCCTTTAGATAAAGTTTTAGTAAAGTTGTTAGGATAGTTAATTTTTATCTTTTATACATTTGCTTTTTTACCGGTAATATCTGGAAGAATGATATCTCAATTTGGATTTGGAGCTATAATAATTTTATTATTGCCTGAATTAGCATATATAATCAAAGAAAAAAATTACATATGCATTTGTTATTTTGTATTCCGTTCTTATTTTTATAGATTATGCAATAATAGGCAAAAATGGGAGCCAATATAACCTACATTCTATAATGGCATATTTAAAAAATGGTTTATAATTTTAGTATATATATCGACGGTCTTTTCTTTAAAGGTTCGGGTATCGGCAGGTATTATGAATCTTTAGTTAAGGAAATGTCATTAAAAGGCATGAAAATTTATACCTGCGTGCCGATTTGGTTAAGAGACGATTTTGAAGAAAATTTTAAAAATTATAGAAATATTGAAGTAACATATGTAAATTATTCAAAGTATTCTTTGAAAGGCTTCACTATGCAGTCGGCTATACTTATAAAACTAGAAAAAAAAGTCGATTTATTTTTTTATCCGCATATCAATCTGCCTATGTACATTCCCAAAAATACAATTATTACAGTGCATGATTTGACGCCGTTTACTGAGTTTTGGGATAGGAATGTTTTTAAAAAAAAATATTATAAATTTATTTTTAAAAGGGCAATCAAACAATGTAAAGGAATTATTGTAATTTCCGAGGCTACTAAAAAAGACCTTATTAAGTTTGATAAAACCGTGGGACCTAAAATAAAAGTTATTTATGAGTTTATTGACGATAAATTTATTAAATACGATAAGACCTGCGGCTCTGAGAACACGCCCCCAATAAACGGCAATTATATACTTTTTATCGGCAATAGAAAAAAACATAAAAATTTAGAAAGACTTATATATGCCTTTAATAAAATAAAAAATCAATCAAAATATAAATTAGTCATTGCCGGCAGCAAAGATAAAAATAACGAATTAAAAGACGATATAGATTTATTAATTAAAAAATTGTGTTTAGAAAAAGAAATTATCGAATTAATATCGCCTGACGATGAAACTATAATTAATTTATATAAAAATGCGCAATTGTTTGTGTTTCCGTCTTTATATGAAGGCTTTGGACTGCCGCCTTTGGAAGCGATGGCTTGCAGATGTCCTATAGCGGTTTCCGATTTGCCGGTTTTAAAAGAAGTCTGTGGAGATGCCGCGATTTATTTTAATCCCGAATCGGAAGAAGATATGGCGGCGAAAATAATTAATATTTGCGAAGATAATGAATTAAAACAATCCCTTGTATCAAAAGGTAAAGAAAGGTTAAAGTTTTTTGATAAAAATAATATAATTGAAGAGTATTTGAAATATTTTAAATCTCTTAATTTTGAATAATCATAAATAATTAGGTCGTAAATAATCTAGGTTAATTTATAAATGAAAATAGCCCTGGTGCATGATTGGTTCAATGAATACGCAGGCTCTGAACGTGTTGTGGAACAAATTTTAGAATGTTATCCTGAAGCCGATGTTTTTAGCATAGTTAATTTTTTACCTAAAGGGCAGCAGTTTTTTTTAAAAAATAAAAAAATCAATACTTCATTTATACAAAATCTTCCTTTTGCTGGAAAGGCATTTAGAAAATATTTATTGCTTATGCCATTTGCAGTAGAACAGTTTGATTTAACGGATTACGATTTAGTTATATCAAGTTCGCACGCTTTTGCAAAAGGCGTTATTACGCATTCCAATCAACTTCATATAAGTTATGTACATACGCCAATTCGTTATGCTTGGGATTTTCAATTTCAATAT
>JAJYRF010000013.1 GCA_021794255.1 bacterium
AACTGCCGGAATATACGCTTGAGGAAACGGGCAATGTGGATGACATCGTAAGTAGCAATACTTATGCACTAAAAAGCACCCCGTCTATGAATCAAGAAGCCTCGCCCGTAAGGGCGGGGTAGTTCACTAATTTAAATTAAATAAAGATGGGTATGCTGAGTGTAAATATAATATTTAAGTAAATTTAAATAAATATTATATTGATTTAGATTCCGCTCTTGAAAATTTCAAAAACCGCTGTATAATAAAAATTAAGAGAATGTAAAATTAAGCAAGGTGGCTAAATTTATTAATATTATATTTAATTATTTAAATAGGAGGTGTTTTTGTAATGGCAAATATTTCATGGTGGGATCCTGTCTATAATGATGTTAGAAATGATGTAGGAAAGATTTTTTCTGAATTTATGCCTTCAACGATGAAAAGATTTTGGGGTATGACTCCAGGAATAGGAGAGCCTGCAGTAGACGTTATTGAAAAAGATGATTTAATTATAGTAAAAGCATCTATCCCCGGCGTAAATAAAGAAGACATTAAACTTGAAGTGCATAAAAATATATTAATTATTAAAGGAGAACATAAGGTAGAAAAAGAAGAAAAGAAGGAAGATTATTACAGAAAAGAAATTCAGTGCGGATCATTTTATAGGAGCGTAGAATTACCGTCTGATGTTGAGAGTGAATCTGCTGATGCTGTATTAAAAGACGGTATTTTGGAAGTAGTTTTAAAGAAAGTTGTTCTTGCGAAACCTATTAAAATTGAAATAAAATAAATTGAAATAAATTGTATTCATATTAATTATTTAATTATAATATTAATTAATTAAATTAAAATCTTGACCGCTTTAGACCTTTTTAATGCTTAATTATAAGCAATAAAATATTTAATAGTTATATTTTATTAAATATTTTAATAATTCAGGTTTAAAGCGGTCATTTTTATATTTTAATTTTATAATTTATTATAATTCATAATATAATACATAATTTTCTAAATAATTTTAGATTTCAGAAATGTATAATTTTATAACTAAAAAATAGAAAATTTTTCAATATTTTAAAATTATTAAAAATGCTTGCGTTCGCCTTTTGTTCGTATTATAATTTAACATATAATATAATAATAAAAATATATATTGAAATTTTTGTGTTATAAACGACAACATTATAAACAACAACAATAAATAACAATGAATAATAACAGCAATAGTAATAATAATAAAAATAAAAATATTTAATATTATTTGGAAATATATTATATTAGAAAATTAAATAAATTTTATTAAAAGATTTTATAAAAATATGCTAAGTAAAAAACAGAAAGATGTTCTTGATTTTATAACAAATTATATTGACGTCAGGGGTTATTCGCCTTCTTACAGCGAAATAGCCGATGCTCTTGATTTATCTTCAAAATCTACCGTGTTTAAACATATACAATCATTAACTGAGAGAGGTTTTATTAAAAACATTCCGGGAAAAAAGAGAACATTGCGGGTTATCGGCAATAGAGAAAATTTGATACGTTTAATAAAAGATACAAAAAACAGCCGTGCAGGGAACGGCATTATAAACAGCAATATAGATATTAACAATACGGTTGTTGCAATGGATAATATTGATAACACAGGTGATATAGGCAATATAGATATAGTAAAATATAGCTCTAATACAGACATTCTCAATACGCAGCGTAGCTTTATCCATTTATACGGATATATTGCCGCAGGTTATCCTATAGAAGCTATTCAAACTGACGAAATGATAGAACTGCCTGAAATTTTGGCGAAACATAGTGGCAAAAAATTATTTGCTTTGAAAGTGAGAGGCGATTCTATGATAGAAGATATGATTTTAGACGATGATATAATCATTTTAAAAGAATGCAGCGAAGTTCCAAACGGGAAAATTGTTGCGGCAATAGTAAACGATTATGAAGCCACGCTTAAAAGATATTATGCTTTGGAAAACGATATGGTAAAACTTATGCCTTCTAATCCGGCATATAAACCTATTTTAATTAGTAAATCAAAAGTTAAGATAATAGGCGAGTTAAAAGGATTAATACGCAAGTATGGGTTTTAAATCAAATATATCTATATATTTATTGAAAAATTTATTATTTTTATAGTATGGGTTTTAAATCAAATATATCTATATATTTATTGAAAAATTTATTATTTTTATAGATAATTGCCGTGAGGATATAACTTTAAGCAATATAAATATAGAGGTAATATTTTTTATAATAAAGGGCAAAAAACTGTTGACAAACTGCAAATTAAATATGGAAGAGGGCTACAATTCATCCCCGCCTTATAGACGGGGTCTTCTTGTAGTTTTAAGGATAAATAGACATATCGTTAAGAAAACATTTAAAGAAAGAAAATCAAACGGTGAATTTACGGGAAAATACGGAAAACAAAAAGATAATATTGAAAAATCATGTAATAAAGAATTAGAGCTGTTCACTTATGATTGAATATCATAGACCCCCCCCGGCTAAAGCAGGGGCTTGCAAAAACCCGTTATGATGGAGGGGGGGGGTATAGAAATATGCAGAAGTTGTTTTAATAAATATAAAAAATAGCAATAAAAAAATAGAATATTTTTATAGATAATTAAGTTTTATATTTAATTATATAATAAATATTTATTATTAATTTATTTGATTATTAAACAATAATTATTTAAAATAGTTATAATTTAAATTTAATAATCAAAAAAATTAAGAATAAAAATGCAAAAGAAAAATAATCGCAATACAGATAATACAGATAATAAATTAGTTTTTGATACTTACAAACAAGATA
>JAJYRF010000112.1 GCA_021794255.1 bacterium
TGTTTTAATCATATGTAATTATTATATTATATATCAAAAATATATTTTTGTCAAGGCGTTAGCATAAATTACGCCTTTCATCTCTCCTTTAAAAAGGAGAGAATTCTCGGCTAATATCTTAAAATATAATTAATTATATCCGGATGAGGTTTATGTTTAATATCCCCAGTCGGGCCCATAATTATATCGAAATAATCTTTTAATTCAGAAGATTTAACAATCTTGTGAATAAGATCTATATCGGTATTTGTATTAACGGCCAATTTTTTACCTTTATCCTTTAATTTTTTTATGGCACTTACAGCTCCGGGCATAAATTTCAATGATTGAGTGCACAATTCAGTATATCTTTCAGTCACTATTCTGTCGTTAGCTTTCAGTCCGTGCGATTCATATAATAAACTTAATCCCCCAGGTTTTTTGTCGTAGTCGTCAAATTTCTCTCTTGATATTTTAATCCCGGCGTCACAAAACGCCTGGTAAAATAAATCCCTGCCGTCGACCAATGTATCGTCCCAATCAAAAATATATAAATTCATAAAATATTTCCTCTATATTTGTGTTATTTTTTTTGTATTTGTAATGATTAAATCTTTTGCTATCTTATCGCATTTTTCATTATACAAAATATTAGAATGTCCTTTTACCCAAATACAGTTAACTTTCAATTTTGTATATAAATTATAAAGTTCTTGCCATGTATTTTTATAATATATTTTTTTTAACCAACCTTTCTCAGCCCAATTATGCATCCAATATAGCATTCCATTTATTACATATTTTGAATCAGAATACATATTAATTTCTATATCTGGATTTTTGATAGCCTTTAAAGCATTTAAAGCAGCTAATAACTCCATTTCTTGATTAGTAGTTTTCTCTTTAAAGCCGGATATAATTTTTTCATTATTTTTATAAATCAATATAGCAGCATAAGCTCCGGGCCCTGGATTATCAAAACAACCTCCGTCTGTATAAATTTCTATTTTAGACATAATATTATTTTCCCGATTTTTTTCTATTATCAGCTCTACACAACATTTGACAATTTTCCTTTAATGTTTTCCCGCCTTTAGACCACGGTATAATATGATCGGCTTCCATCTGTTCAAATTTATATTCTTTGTTACAGATTGGACAAATCCCTTTTTGAGATTCATATACCTCGCGTTTTTGTTGCTCAGTAAAAGTTCTAATGTTTAAAACGCTTTCATTATTAGTAAAAATATATGAATATATTCCGCTTTTATTAGTGACATCTTCGTCTCCCATTAAATTTTTAACTATCTCTTCTGTTTTATCCGGATCAATATATAGCTCTTTATATTTATTATATAAGAACCCCCAATCTACGCCTTTCATTTCTTTTCTGTAATATTTTCCAAATTTAGTTTCAACCCAATTTATAACTGCTTTATAATAATCGATTATATCGTCGGCTTTTTCATTATGTTGATGTTTCCCCATATAATCTTCTATATTATCGTTACTTATCCATTTAATAACGGTTTCTAAATAATCCTGTCTAATAGATGAACCTTTTAAATATTTTTTAGCCGTTTCGGATATAGGACAATTTCTTTTACTAAATGTTTTTTTTGCGTCTGTAACCCATGACCCGTTATATATAGCATTTTTAAGTTCTTGCTCAGTTAATTTTTCTCCGGCTATATTGATTATTTTAAACCAGTCAAGTTTTTCCGTATCGTTACCCTCACAAACATAAACGCTTAGCTCATAATTTAAAATCTGTTCTTTTTCTTCATTTGTTAAATTATGAAAATACATATAATCTATTGAATAAGAGCCTTTAATATATTCGCAAACACTTATAGTTCTCTGCTGCCCGTCCATTAATTCAAAATTATCGCCGTTTTTTGCCCAATATATAGTATTTAACGGAAAACCGCCTCTAATTGTATGTATTACTGCATCTCGTTGTTTATCATTATATACGAATTCTCTCTGATAAGGCGGCCTTACTATTAATTTACTACCATAGGCAACTAATCCGTCATCAGGTTCTTGAATTCCGTTCTCATTAAAATCGACAGTATTTTGATAACCGTCGTATAAATCTCTTACTAATACTTTAGTTTCTTCAATTTCCATAATTATTTTACCTCTTTTTGTTTTATTTTTTGTATTATAAGTCTATTATAAATTTTTTTATTATTTATAATAGTTTTTACTTCATAATATATCCATCTAGCAGAATTAGCTATTCCTAATATCTTAAACTGTTTAGGATTGTAATATTCTAGAAATGTAATAGGAACCCCCATTATACCATTATAATCACCTGGGATATCTTTAATTTTGTCAACATTTATCACATTATAATTATCATATTTAGAATATAATTCATGGTTTTTTTCATACGATTTAAACCGCAAATCTAAAAATTCATGACGTTTTTTGACATCAAAATTAGTAAACCAAGTTATAGCGGGAACTGTTCCATGTTTAAATCCATTTTCATCAATATAATTATATTTTTCATAATTATCAGATAAAATAAAATCCATACTTTTATTTACATTATATCCTAACCATAATAAATTATCCTTAATTAATTTAAATATTTCTTTATAAGTAATAGAATTATTATTTCCTATAATCAAAAATTTCTTATCATATTTCACTAATAAATCAACATATTCACGGAATAAAGAAAACGGAGGATTAGTGCAGATTATATCAGATTCTTTTAACAAATCTATACATTCCTGGCTTCTAAAATCTCCGTTTTGTATTAAGTTGGTTTTTATA
>JAJYRF010000056.1 GCA_021794255.1 bacterium
CGGAAGTTGGTTCTCTTCGGGATTGTTATTAACCGTTTTGAAGTCCGTCACACTAAGAGTTTCCTCTTTGTTTAATAACGAACCACAGAGCTACAAACTAGAGAAATTCGTAGGTGTGTTCCTTAAGGTTCTTGTTAATAACTGCTGCGATTTTAAATAGCCCCCCTAATCAACCTGTTACCCTTGTGCCTCACGGCTCAAGCCCCGTCCTTCAGGGCGGGGTGATTGACATTTATTTACCGCATACAATATTTGATATTATATACATAATTTTCCTTCTTTCCGACGCTGTTTCTAAAATTTCAACGAATTCATACAAATTAGATATTGTTATTTTATTATTAGAAGAAAAAAATACATCTGAAAAACCTGTAATTTTTTTTATAATCTTATTATCTATTTTAGTTTTATACAAATATTCTAAGAATTGTTTTTTAGATATATTCATGTTCAAAAAACAATCTTTAATATCATATGTTTTTTTATTTATATTTGTGATATATTCAAATACTGTTTTAGTCCTGATCGAAGCTTCTTTTTTAATGAATGATTTAAAATTATCTTTTAATGATGAATATTGCAACACAAATTCATATGTTGAAAAATTTTTAATGTATATATTATATTGTGTTACTATTGTGTCATAATATATACATATATTTGTACTAATATAAAAATAAAAATCAGTGTTAATATTAGTTAATTTATTTAAAATAATTTTATTCTCATCTAATATTTTATCTTCAAACGTTATATTCATTATGTCTATATCTATCATATCTATATCGTAATTTATATGATTTGCCAAAATATTTATATCATCTTCCAATGTATATCTTTTAGCAGGTTTTAAATTTTCTACAGTTAAAAAGTTTTTTAAAAAAAGCAATATTTTACGTATTTCGCGTATTTTATTACTTTTATATTTATTAATATTTTCTTTCCGTTTACATTCTTTTAATAGATATTCTATTTCTGACAAAACATCATTCTTATTTATTAAAATCATATTTTTCCCTCATATGTTTCTTCGCCGCATACAATATTTGATAACACATACATAACGCTGTTTTTTTCTGCTATCTCTAAAATTTTGACGAATTCATATAAATTGGATATTGTCATTTTATTATTAGAAGAAAAAAAGACGTCTAAAAAATCTACTAATTTCTTTACCATTGTATTATCTTTTTTATATTTATATAATAAATATTTTAAAATTTTTTCTTTAGATATACTCATATTCAAAAAACAATCTTTAATATCATATGTTTTTTTATTTATATATTCTATATATTCTTTTATAGTTTTAGTTCCTATCAAGGTTTCTTTTTTAATAAAGAACTTAAACTTGTCTTCTAACGACAAACGTTGAAATATATATTCATATGACGAATTATCGTCGACAAATATATCATAATATGTTAATATACTATTCCAATATATACATACATCAGTCCTAATATAAAAATAAGGATCGATATTATTAGTTAATTTATTAACGATAATTTTATTTTCGTTTAATATTTTATCTTCAAACGTTATAGTCATTATCGTTCTATCCGAGCTTATATCCGCAAGCCTATCAATATCATTTTCAAAAATATATTTTTTAGCTGTTCTAATATTTTCAACAGTTAAAAAGTTTTTTAAAAAAAGTAATATTTTATATACTTTATTTTTTTTATATTTGTCTAAACTACTTTTTTTATATTCTTTTAACATATTATTTATTTCCAGTAAAACATCATTTTTATTGGTAAAAGTCATATAAACTCCAGTGATAAAAATCACTTTATAATTTTAATTTAATATTAATATTATACATTTTTTTTAATTATTAATCAAGAATATTTTAATATATCCAGAATAAAAAAATACCCCTTTAAGGGGTATTTTAAAATTAATTTTATATTTTGTTTAAAAATAATAATATTTGTTTTATCCTAAAATCAGCAAGAAGACCCCCGTCTTTATAAGGCAGGAATGAATTATAAGTTCTTAAGCCAATATTTAATTAATCAAATTCAAATAATATATTAAGATAATATAATAATATTAGCTTGACTTTTTAAATTAATATGTTATAATATATATATGATCAAAAGTCAAATAACATCAGTATACTACGCTAATATAAAAAAAACAGAGAAAGTATTCAATATTATGAAAGAAATAACTAAATATAAGACAGCTATATCTATCATGATATATAATAATAGAAAACGTTTGTTATTTGACAAAAGCCTAAAATCCCTCGATCCTGAGTTTAATAAAAACTTTGACAGCGACAATATTCCTAAATGGAACCTCCAGACTGAATATGCTATACTAAAGGGAAATTATAAAGATTCATTTGATAAATTAATCAAGAATAAAAAATTCGAAGTTCAAACGAATATCAGCATTACAAGATATAAAAAGAAAACTAAACGGCATTTAGCCGGAGATATCAAAGATTTTCGAATACATAAAAAATCGACTATGTTATGCCAGTTGGTCAAATATTTGGTATACGTCGATTTATCGCACCCTTCTAAAATTAGATCGATTATCAAAAATCCCGCTATTTTAACGATGATTAAATATTTTAGCAAGAAAAAGATGTTAAGACGGGTTATTGATTTAGCTATATTAGCACAGAATAATATTGTAAAACGCATAAAACTTATAGAATTTCCTAACGAACTGTCATCTTTTAGACTTAGCGGAGGCCCGGAAAATACTGCTTATATATTAAAAGATTCA
>JAJYRF010000077.1 GCA_021794255.1 bacterium
ATAATATAAATAATATAAATAATATAAATAATATAAATAATATAAATAATATAAATAATATAAACAGTATAAACAGTATTGATATAAACAATATTGATAATATTGATATAAAAAAAAAATATAATAGTTATACGGCTGAAAATAAAAATAATTATAATTTATATAATGACAATTTACGCAGAATAAAAAAAAATACAAAAATTAATGAAGTTAATCAATTTAATAATAGAGTAAATTTAAAAATAATAGCCGATGCCGATAATAAAAATAACAAATTAGTCGGACCATTAAAAGGTATTTTCAGCTGTTTTGATTATTTTAATAATGATTATGTTTTATTATTAGAATGCGATGCACCTTTTTTTAATATTGATTGCGCTAATATTTTGATAAATAAAGCAAAAAGCGGAGATTATAATTCTTGTAAAAGTTTTGATGCCGTGATTCCTATGTGGTCCGATTCAACAATAGAACCGCTTCTTGCATGTTATAACAGAAACAAAACGTTTAATGTTTTATCAATGCTCAACAGTTATGCTTTAGAATTAGAAAGTTATAATGATTTTATTTATAATGACGCAATCAATATCTCAAGATTTTTAAATCAAGTTTATTATTTTTCTATAAATGATATAATTAAAGAAAATAATCAAATAAAACCTGAATATTTTATTAATATAAATGATAAAAACAGTTTAGACGCTATTTTAAAAAAAAGAACAATAAAATTAAAATTGGATATTTCTTCTTCATTTGTTTCTTCTATAAATTTACCTTCTTCTAAAGGAATTGAGAATAGCGATAAAGCAGATAGTATAACGGTTGTAAAAAGAAATAATTTTTTTAGATTAAATTATAATAAAAAAAATATTATTAGATTAGTAAAGCCGCGAGGTATTTTGTCTAATCAGTTATATTATCTGAAACTGTATAATAAAAATAAGCATATTAAGAATAATATTGTTAATAATATTATTAATGATAAAATATATTTAAAAAATTTTTTATTTTTTTTATCTAAAGAAAAAATTTTTTATCTAAAGAAAAAATTATTTTTTATAGCAGGCAAAATTCAAAAAGCTATAGATATTTATAGAACATAACGTCATAGACCGCACGGCTAAAGCCGGGGGCTTGTAAAAGCCCGCTATGAGTAGGGGGCGATGCAATAAATAAATCGCAGAAGTTGTTTCTATAACATAACATAATATAACATAATATAATATAACATAATATAATATAATATAATATAACTAATGATTATATAGATTGCATAATCCATAAAGTTCAAAAAAATAATAAAATTATATTTCTGGAGATATGAGATGAAAAAAAATATTGAGAGTTTAAACCTTACCAATCTAGTAGAAGACCTTAAAAAAAATCAAATAGAAATAATGCTTTATCCTTCAAAATGCGACGGATGCGAAGGGCAGGAGTATAAATCTTGCGTCAAAGCCTGTGAAACTCATATGAAAGAAAAATATGGAAAATATAGCGTTGCAAGAATTAATATAAAATCTAAAGGAAATAAATTCTTTCCTATTTTATGTCATAATTGCGATGAAGCGCCATGTGTTGATGCGTGTATGCCCGGAGCAAGATATAGAGATATAGAAAACGGATGGACTTTAACAAATTATAAAAAATGTGTAGGATGCTGGATGTGTGTTATGGTTTGCCCGTTTGGAGCTATTGAAAGAGTCGGTGAAGACCATTATGCTTCAAAATGCGACGGCTGTATTGACGAGGAAACCCCAAAATGCGTTGAAGCATGTAAAAAGGGAGCGTTAAAAAGAATAGGTATTAAAAATTATGCATACGAAAGAAGACTTATGGTTGCAAATAAAGTATACGGACCTCGTTTAACAATAAATTACAATAAATATAAAAAATAATTTTTATTTCATTAAATTAAAATAAATTACGAAGAAAAAGAAGGGGATAAAAATGAAATATGTGATAATAGGCAATTCTTATGCAGGTCTTTCATGTGCGGATGCGATAAGAAGATTTGATAAAACGGTGGAAATTACGATAATATCCGACGAACCTTATAAAGCTTATGCAAGACCTTTGATTTCATATTATTTGGAAGGCAAAACCACAGATGAAACTATATGGTATAAAGATGATGATTATTATGAAAAAAATAATTATAAAACACTATTCGGCAAAAAAGTTATATCTGTTGATACAGACGACAAAAAAATTACGTTAGACGATAATACTTCTCTTGAATACGATAAATTATTCATTGGACCGGGAGGCGCTCCGTTTGTGCCGCCTATAGAAGGATTTAACCCTGACTCTCCAATGATGGGAACTTTTACTAAATTTGACGATGCAAAAAAAATGGAAAGAGGCGCAAAATTAGCCAAACATAAAGAAGCTATAGTTATCGGCGGCGGATTAATAGGTTTAAAAGCATCCGAAGGTTTGAGAGCTCTTGATATGCATGTTACTATTGCTGAACTTCTTCCGCGAGTTTTAGGTTTAGCTCTTGATGAAATTTCCGGAAACATTACGGCTAAAAAGTTAAATGAAAATGGCATTGACACGGCTACTAACGACACCGTCGTTAAAATTAATATAGACGAGGCAGGCAATCCTACTGGCGTTATAATGAAAAGCGGCAAAGAACTTGTTGCAGATATTGTTATTGTAGCAATAGGAGTCAGACCTAATGTAGGATTTCTTGAGGGCAGCGGTATTAAAATTGATAGGGGAATAATAGTGGATAAAACTATGATGACTAATATCCAAGATGTATATGCCGGTGGTGATGCTATAGTATCGTATGATATTTTAAATAAAAAACCAAATATAATCGCTATAGTTCCTCTTGCCTGTGAGCAGGGAAGAATTGCAGGAACCAATATGGCAGGAATTTACAGGGAATATAACGGAGGAATGGGGCTTAACTCAGTTGAAATATACGGATTGCCTATTGTCACAATAGGTCTTACTAATCCTAACAATCCTTCCCAAACCGTATTTATACATCAAGAAGGCGAAACTATTTACAGAAAATTAGTTTATGACGGAGAAGTGTTAGTAGGAGCTATTCTTTTAGGCGATATTGCAGGATCAGGTATATTATCCGCTATTATACGCCAGGGAGCAAAATGCTTAAAATATAAAGATGAATTTTTGAAAGGTAATATATATTCTTTTGTTATTGATAGCGAATTTGAAGTGTATAATATTAATGAAGGCTATGCTATAAGAGGTGATTTTGAAGATCTTCCTCAGTTTTCCAGGTCAAATTGGAGATAAAAGAAATCATAGACCCCACGGCAAAAGCTGGAGGGCTTGCAAAAGCCCGCTATGCAGAAGTTGTTTTAATAAAAGAGGTTAAAAAATATGAAGAATGAAAACGAAGATAATATAATACAACAGCTATTGGCAGAGGTTGAAAATATACAGGAAGGAAACTTCAACAAATGGTATGAAAAAAAAAGAAAAATATTTAATATAGGAATCAAAAAAAACCCTACTAAGCAGGAATTTATTAAATATTTAAATTATGCATCCACTATTTTTCCTGCCGATAAAATTTTTAACGGTTAATGATTGATTAATATCAATATTATAAATGGGTAATTTTTTGGATTTATTATTTAAAATGATAAAATTTAAATTATGTTATTTATCATTAATATTAATAAATAATATTAATAAACCGTTAATAATTTAATGGAAGCTTATATTAGTATATTTTAAATAATAAACGGGGTAAACTTGTGTTAATTATAAGTAAGCCTTATATTATAGGGGATTGTATTTTAGCTCCTATGGCGGGAATTACAGGCTATCCTTTCAGAAAAATAGCTTTGAAATATAGCGCTTCATTTTGCTTTACCGAAATGATAAGCGCGATAGGTTATGTAAATAACGATAAATCCACACTAGAACTGGCATATGCCGGTCCATATTCAGCAAATACTGGAATACAGATTTTTGGCTCGGATCCTAACATTATGGGTTTAGCGGCTAAGAAGGCAATTCAGTCCGGGTTTAAAATAGTAGATATAAATTTTGGATGTCCCGCTAAAAAAGTTATAAAAACAGGAGCAGGAAGTGCTATATTAAAAGATTTAGATAAATTTAAGGCAATTATTGCCGAAGTAAAAAATAATATCGGGAATGATAATATTTTAACAATAAAATTACGGAGCGGGTTTGACGAAAATTCTAAAAATTATCTTGAATCTTGCAAAATAGCAGAAAATGAAGGTGTTAACGCGATATTTTTTCATCCCAGAACCAGATCCCAAATGTTTTCCGGCAAAGCCGACCATAGCCTAACGGCTTTACTAAAAAAATCTCTTTCCATACCGGTTTATGCAACAGGTGATATTTTTGATGTTCCTTCAGCAAACAAAATTAAAGAAAATACAGATGTAGACGGAGTTATGTTTGCTAGAGGAGCAATAGGCAAACCATGGATTTTTCAAGATTTTAGAAAATATGATAAAAAAGTCAGCGAGCAAAAATTATACTATAAATATTTAGATGCAGATAATCTAAAATCTGATGATAATAAATATTCAGAATCTGATTCGTATGTAAATTTAGATAAGCTAATGGAACTTTTTGAAGAAATGGCAGCATTTTATGGAGAAAAAAGAGCAAGTAATTTAATAAAACCTCATTTATATAATTTTCTTACAGGATTTAAAAATGCTAAATTTTATAGACTTGAAGTTAACAATGCAAGAAGCTATCATGATATAATAAATATTTTCAAAAATATAAATATTTAAAGCCATAAAAATAATTTTTATAATAAATATTTTCAAAAATATAAATATTTAAAGCTATAAAAATAATTTTTATAATAAATTTTAATATAATTAATATATATGTTGGATAATTTAGACCATAAACCTTTTGCGGTATCATTTATTGCAAAATCGGGGACAGGAAAGACAACTCTTATAGAAAAATTAATAAAAATACTTGCCGGAAAAAAATATAAAGTTTCTTCTATAAAACATACCGACCATAAGTTTGAAGCGGACATTAAAGGAAAGGACTCGTGGAGACATAAACATGCGGGGGCATTTTCTACTATGCTTCTGTCTGATGATTCCATGGCTTTTTTTAGCGAAATTAAAAGATTTGATGCATTTAATCATATACCTGATAACAGCGATAGCGGCGGCAATGATGATATTATAGACAGTTTAATTCAGAAATTTTTTTACGGCTCCGATATCTTAATAGTAGAAGGGTTTAAAGATGTCAGTATTCCTAAAGTTGAACTATTTAGAAAAGAATTAAATCCTGCATTGCAATTAAAATATACTAATGACGATAATTGTATTTTAATCTGCGGAGATGTTTTAATTGATAATTTAAAGAAACCGCAGATAGATATAAACGAGTCGGATAAAATAGCAGTCTTTCTTGAGAAATTTATCAAGAACAAGAAATAATATTATTATATATATGAATTTATTAAGAATAATTGATAAAATTATAAACAGCAGCGAAAATAGCATTATAATCAATGAAGATTATTGCGTCAGGCTTAAAAGCCCTATGTCAAGCTGTTATGTCTGTATAAACAAATGCCCCGAGCAGGCTATTGAAATAAATGATTCTAATATTAAAATATCCGATAAATGTTCTTTATGTAAATTGTGTATAAATATTTGTCCTAATTTCGTGTTTGATTCAAATGAATTTTTTGATATATCGGATAAAGCATTTTTAAGCGGAAATAAGGCATATTATTTTTGCAGCAAAGTTAAATTTGGACTCAATAAAGAATTAAATTTAATTGCAGATAACTCAATTAAGGTCATATCATGTATTAATGAAATAGATAATACGGATATAATAAAACATTTAAAAAATAATAATAATAAAGAGATTAATTTTATTACTGCCGACTGTAAGGTTTGTGATTATAATTTTTTTTATAAAAACAAAATAAAAAAAATAAATCGTATTTTAGCAGGCTTGCTTGCTTTAGATGATAACAACCCGAATATCTCAGAAAAAATTAAGTTTGTTGATTACAATAAATTTGATTTTACATCTATTATTAATATTATTAATAAAAAAAAAAATGAAAATGAAGAGAAAAAATATAAAATCAATGCTAATTCTGAAGCGGTAGCTCAACCAGATACAAATAATCCAAACGATGAGCATTTACAAAGAAGGCTATTTTTTCAAGAAGTAGGAAAAACTATAAAAGAAAATGCGGTAAAATTAGCAAAAAATTTTCCGTTAGAAGAATTGCCATTTAATGAGCTTTTTTTGTCAAATGACGATAAAAAATTAAATAAACTTTTTTTTAAAAAAAGATTTAAACTTTTTAATTTTATAAAATATAATCCTGATTGTTTAACATTATTAGATATTAAGCTGCCTTCAATAAACAAAAATTGTGTATTTTGTACTAATTGCTGGGAATTTTGTCCAACGGGAGCATTAACATGTAATAATAAAAACAATGCTATAATACTTAATCCTTATTTGTGTACGGAATGCAATTTATGCAAAGATATTTGCAGTTTCGGAGCTATTAAGATGAATAAACCCAAAAATTTAAATAATATTTCAGGGAAGAAGATTTTATTTAAGAAAATAAAATTCGAGTAATTTATTTTAATATTAATTTATGAAAAAAATCATAAAAAAAATTATATTAGCTATGACTTTCTTAGCGCTTATTATAACAATCAGCGCCTGCAGCAAAAATTTAAGCGGTAAAAAGAAAAAGCCGAGTTCTTATAATTTTTTAGTTTCTACAAAGCGTAAAATTGCTGGTAAAATAATTATAAAAGATTATGGAACATATTGCCGAACTTTTAAATATTCAGGTCCATTTAAATATTTGCTTATTAATAAAAAAATAGATAAAATTATTAAACCAGAAGCGGAAAAAGTCGGCGCAAACGCTTATTTAAATATGATTATGGCTTCTTCATATTATAATGCCCCGCAAAGTTCAAAGATGCCTGTTTATAACGTTCATGTTTGCGGAGAATTAGTCAAATTAAACTAACTAATTTAAAAAAAGTTCTTGACAAAAAATTAAGATTATAAGAAAATAGTTAATTATCTTAACTGGAGGAATAAATGTCTAAAAGTAATAGTATTTCAAGTGATTGGATTTTAATAGATGCTAAAGATGTGAGTTTAGGAAGATTGGCAAGTTTTGTTGCTAATAAATTAATGGGCAAAGATAAAGCGGATTATGCTCCTCATGTTAACAACGGAGATTTTATAGTTGTCATCAATAGCACTAAAGTTAAAGTTACAGGAAAAAAATATACGGACAAGCAGTATTATTTTCATAGCGGATATCCAGGCGGTTTAAAAACTTTTAATTACAAAGATATGTTAAATAAGGATGCAACTTTTCCTATTTATCATGCTGTAAAAGGAATGCTTCCTAAAAATAAACTTGCCGATACTTTAATTAAAAAATTAAAAATTTATGCCGACGAAAATCATCCGCATATTGCTCAGAACCCTGTTAAAATTGACATAAATGCAATGCTTTAAATGTAATGTTTTAAGTTTCATTATAAATTTAATAAATTGAATAAAACTTAAATTTAAAAGTATATTAAAAGTATATTAAAAGCATATTAAAAGCATATTAAAAGCATATTAAAAGTATATATAAAAATATAAATATTAAAATAAATTAATTAGCGATAAAAATAAATACGGAGTAATTTAAGATATGGCTAAAAAAAATATATTACAGGCAGCAGGAAAACGTAAAACTTCTATAGCAAGAGTTTTATTTAAAGAAGGCAAAGGAAAAATAACAGTAAACGGAAAAAATTTTAATGATTATTTTCCGATTGAAAACCAGAGGGTTATGGCAGTAAAATCACTCGCATTTTTTCCTATTGAAGATAAATATGATGTTTTTGTCAACGTCAGAGGCGGCGGTCTTAATGGTCAGGCAGGCGCAATAAAACTTGCTATAGCCCATTTACTTCTTTTATTGAACCCTGAATTAAAAACTACCTTGTCAAAAGCAGGTATGCTTACTCGAGATTCAAGAATTAAGGAAAGGAAAAAATACGGTCAAAAAGGCGCAAGAGCAAGATTTCAATTTTCAAAAAGATAATTATTATTGCACTTTATTTATAAAATATAAATATTTAAACCAGAAATTTACCCATAATTGCCTTGCAATGGGTTATTTCTGGTTTTTTATTTTTAAGCATTTTGCGCAATGGATTATTTTTAGTCAAGATTATATAATTCTTTAATTCTGATTAGAAACTATCTATAAGTTCTAATGCCAACCAAATAGAAAGGAATTAATTTAACTTTAAGTTTACAAATATTATAAATTATGATTAAAGTTTCTATTATAGGGGCGTCAGGGTATAGCGGAATATATCTGGTTTATGCTCTTTTATCAAGAAAAGACGTTGAATTAATTTATATTACATCCCAAAGCAATGCAGGGAAATTAATAACCGATGTATTTCCGTCATTTAATAAATTTAGCGCTAAAAAATCCATTATTTTTGAAAAATTAGATGAAGAGCAAATTGCTTCTTCAAGCGATGTTGTTTTTTTATGTTTGCCTCACGGAAAAAGTTCGTTAATTGTATCTTCTATTTTAAACCATAATCCTTTAATTAAAATAATAGATATAGGAGCAGACTTCCGTTTTGATAAATTAGAAAATTATGAATTAAATTACGAAAAGCATACGGCGCCTGATTTAAACAAATATTTTATTTATGGATTGGCTGATATTTATGAGGATAAAATTAAAGGGTCTCAATTTGTTTCCAATCCCGGGTGTTATCCTACAGGAGCGCTGCTTCCTTTACTGCCTCTTATAAAAGCCGGAATTATTAATTATGATTATCCTATTATTATTGATTCAAAATCAGGTATATCAGGAGCAGGGAAAAGTATTAATCTTGTAAACCAGTTCTGCGAAGCTCAAAATTCTGTCAGAGCTTACAATATATGGAAACATCGTCATCTTCCGGAAATTAAAGAAAAAGTATACAATGAAATATTTTTGCAGGAGACAGAGTTTGAATCCGTGGCGGGGTCTAATATTCAGCCTTTATCCTTACCGAAACCGAATAAATATTCTAAGTCTGAGTCCTTATCTTCGCAGGATAAATATCCCGATGTAATTTTTACTCCGCATGTTATACCTGTGATACGCGGAATATTCACGACAATTTATGTTAAATTAAATACCGCCGTTATTGACGATAATAAAATTGAAGATATTTACAATAATTTTTATAAAAACAATCTTTTTGTTATTTTGCTGAAAAACGGCATTTTGCCCAATATTAAAAATGTGATTTATTCTAATAATTGCCATATAGCTTTTTCAAAAAACAATAATTATCTGATATTGGTTAGCGCTATAGATAATTTAGGAAAAGGCGCCTCTTTACAGGCTATTCAAAATATGAATCTTATGTTTGGACTTTCTGCCGGCTATGAAATGCAAGATTTTACACCGTATCCTTGATAAATAAATAAGTAAATAAATATAAATAAATATAAATAGATAAATATAAATAAATATAAATAAATAGATAAGTAAATAAATATAAATATAGATAAATAAAGATAAATAAAGATAAATAAAGATAAATAAATAGATAAATAAGATATCAATAAATATAGATAAATAAGATATCAATAAATATAGATAAATAAGATATATAGATAAATAAATAAATAGATAAATAGATAAATAAATAAATATAAATAAAATAAATAGATATAAATAGATAAATAGATAAATAGATATAAATAGATAAATAGATAAATAGATAAATAGATAAGTAAATAAATATAAATAAAGATAAATAAAGATAAATAAATAGATAAATAAGATATCAATAAATATAGATAAATAAGATATATAGATAAATAAATAAATAAATAAATAGATAAATAGATAAATAAATAAATAGATAAATAGATAAATAGATATAAATAGATAAATAAACATAATATATAATATCATTCCAACTATCGGCAGATAAATTATAAAAATTAATCATAAATTCAACAAAATGACAAAAATTATGTTATTTTAATAATAATATGCTAATTCAATAATGCAAAATAATTTTTTATTATATTACTGCTCATTTATTTATTACTCATTATAATGAGATTCAAAAATAATTTTTTTAAGATTATATTTATAGCGTTTATTTTTTTATCCGCCAGCATTTTAACGGGATGCGCGGCTTCAAATAAGAAATCCTTATCAACATCAACCATACAAAATAATAATAATAATAATGTTTTAATAATAGGATTGTCTGCCGATGCCACTAATCTCATCGGAAATATGGCTGCCGATGCCCCGACCGCCGAAGTTACATCTCAGATATATGACGGGTTAGTCAGATATAATAGAAATTTAAAGATTGTCCCAGACCTTGCTAAATCATGGAAAATTTCCAACGGAGGCAGAATAATTACGTTTATGCTTCATCGTCATGTATTATGGCAGGACGGACATCATTTCACCGCAAGAGATGTTTTATTTACTTACCGTCTTATGGTAAATCCAAATACGCCTACTCCTTATGCGGCAGATTATTTAAAAGTTAAAAAAGCCCGCGCGATAGGCAGATATATTTTTCAGGTTACATATAAAAAGCCTTACGCCCCTGCTCTTTCAAGCTGGGGATTAAGTATATTGCCACGTTTTTTGCTAAAAGGCAAAAATTTATTAACTTCTAAACTGAGAAGCCATCCTGTCGGCACCGGTCCTTACGAGTTTTATAAATGGATTCACGGCTATGAAATTATTTTAAAGGCTAACCCGCATTATTTTATGGGCGCGCCGCGTATAAAAAAAATAATATACAGAATAGTTCCAGATTCTTCTTCAATGTTTTTGATGCTGAAATCAAACGGAATAGATTATATGGGATTAACCCCTATACAATATAAGTTTGAATCAAACGGGAAAAATTTCATTAAAAAATTTAAAAAATATATCCATCCTTCTTTAAGTTTTACTTTTTTAGGCTATAATATTCTTGATAAATTATTTAAAAAACGTGAAGTCAGACAGGCGTTAAGCTATGCTATAAATAAAAAAGAAATAATCAAAGGAGCGCTGCTCGGGCTCGGAAGGCATTGTTACGGACCGTATATGCCCGGAACTTATTATTATAACGGTAACGTAAAAAAATACAGATATAATCCTGAAAAAGCTTTAAAATTGTTAAAACAAAACGGCTGGAATTTAATAAACGGACGGCTTATTAAAAACGGCAGGCAGTTTAAATTTACAATATTAACTCCGCAGGGAAATCCAGAGAGACTTTCGGCTGCTGAAATTATGCAGCAAAATTTAAAAAAAATAGGCATTAAAGTAAATATAAGAGTAATGGAATGGACATCTTTTATTTCAGAATTTATAATGAAGAAAAATTTTCAGGCAGTTTTGCTTGGTTTTACAATAACGCCTGATCCGGCGGATGCTTCTTCTATATTTTCAGGAAACGACATTGTTCCTAAAGGTCTTAACTTTACTTCATTTAATAATCCGCAAATTGATAAACTTTTTATTAAAGCGAGAAGCACTTTTAATTTAAAAATTCAAAGAAAATATTATTTTCGGATTCAGCAACTTATAGCCAAAGATTCCCCGTATACTTTTTTGTATATTCCGAAAGCAATGCCCGTTGTGAAATCAACGGTTAAAGGAATTCAGCCCGCTCCCGCAGGTATAGGCTACGATATCAGACAATGGTTTATAGGCGAGAAAATTTCTTAATGTTATAATATAATAAATATAAACTTGGCATAGATAAAAGGCTTGTTGCACTTATATTAAGTTATAATATAATATAATATAATAAATCTAAACTTGGCATAGATAAAAGGCTTGTTGCACTTATATTAAGTTATAATATAATATAATAAATCTAAACTTGGCATAGATAAAAGGCTTGTTGCACTTATATTAAGTTATAATATAATATAATATAATAAATCTAAATCCGTTAGAAGCGCTGCAATGTAAATAAGTGTAAATAAGTGAATAACCCAAAATTGCCGATAGCAAATTTTACTAACATTGCCGAGAAGTCCCCGTCCGAAAGGGCGGGACGACTGGCAATACAACATTAAAGAACTAAGAAGCCCCGT
>JAJYRF010000035.1 GCA_021794255.1 bacterium
TTTGAGGCGCTTACGCTTGGGGAGATAAGCTCTGTGGATGACATCGTCAGCAGTAATGCTGACGCACTAAAAAGCACCTTATCAACGAACCAAGAAGCCTATCAATTTATTGATAGGTAGTTCACAAGTAACCGGGGTAAGTAAAAAAGAATGTGTTATGATAGGCGACAGGGATACCGATATACTATCCGGTAAATCTGCAGGGGTTTATACAGCCGGAGTATTAACCGGCCCAATGGAAAAAGAATATATCAAAAAAGCTAAACCGGATATTATAATTAATTCTTTAAAAAATATGATATAATATATTATATAGATTAATAATAAAGAGGTTAATAATGACGACACAAGAAATTCGTGATATTATAAAAGAAAAATACCAAAAATATTATCAATACAACGATAACGGTGGCGAGATACAATTTATAGACTTATGTCTAACCGAAGAAGAAAAAATATTAAATAAATTATCTGGAAATGGCAATTATGGGCTATATAATTCAATCGAAATAGACATAATAAAAAATATAGAAATCAAAATAATTTTAAAAATATATATAAAATTAAATAACAAATTAACAAATCAAAATACAACTATATGGCATAGTATTTTATCTTTTATAGAAATTGATAATGATAAGATAAATAAAATGTTTGATATTATAGATAGTTTTAGTGACGCCATAAATAATTTTACGATGGGAGTTGATGAAATAAGCGTTAAAGAAAACTTAAATGATTTAAATAATCAGCCGATTCAGAAACTTGAGAAATTAAATAAAAATAACATTGCATATTTTATTGATAATTTTATTGATTTGAGCCCATTAACGCAGGGAATAAAATGGACATTAGCGCAAAAAAAATATAATATGTTTATGCTAATTATAGTTCGTGTTAAAATGAAACTGTATCAATATTTAAATAATAATGAAAAGTTTGTTAATGGAATGAAAGCGGTTAGTATGCCTTTATGGATATGATTTTAATGGCGATTATAATAAAGCTGTAAAAAAAATAAAAACTACCTATAAAATATAATATAATTATTACATGGAGGTGTAATAATGACGACACAAGAAATTCATAATATCATAAAAGAAAAATATAAAGAATATTATAAATACGACGATGACGGTATCAGGATACAATTTATAGATTTATGCCTAACAGAAGAAGAAAAAATATTAAATAAATTATCTGGAAATAATAATTACGGATTATATAATTCGATTAATATAGATATTATAAAAAATCCTGAAATAAAAATAATATTAAGAATAGATCTTAAATTAAATAATAAAACAAATATCGATATATGGTATAGTAATTTTTCTTTTGTTGAAATTGATAATGAAAAAATAAATAAAATATTTGATATTATAAACGGTTTTAGCGATACAGTGTATAACTTTACTATGAAAACTGAAGAAATAAGTAAAATAGTTAACAATAAACAAATAAATGAATTATTCAATACAATTGAAAATTTTAATAATATTAAAATTCAAAAACAAACAAAAAGCAGTGAACTACAAAATCAATATACAGTATTAAACAAAAATAATATTGCATATTTTATTGATAATTTAATCGAGTATTTAGCGCAAAATAAAATAAATTGCAAAGATACTATGCAAACATTTATTATAATTTATATTAAACAAAATTTATATCAATATTTAAGTAATAATGAAAAATTTGTTAATGGAATGAAAGCGACTAGTATGCCTGTATAGATATGATTTTAATGGCAATTATAAATGATTAGAATTATTTATAAATTGTTGTTTATTTATTTGATAAAAACTTTTTTATAATATATATTATAAAAAAAGTAAATAGAGGTAATATTAATAATGGACATTATTAAAGAAAAAGATAATTTAAAAGATCTTTTTTTTGGATTGAATCAAGATGAAATATTTCTAGATAATGCTGCAAGTACTCCGCCATTTAAAAAAGTAATGAATGAAGTAATAGAATTTTTAAGTAATTATGGATCTATTCATAGAGGTTTTGGAAACAGATCTGATATATCAACTAGTAAATATGAAGAAGCAAGAGAAAAAATAAAAAAATTAATGAAATCTGGAAGTACACATGATCTTTTTTTTATATCAAATACTACAGAAGGAATAAATAGAATATCATTAATGCTTTTAGAAGAAAAAGAAAATACCGGTAGAGATATAATAGTCGTATCTGAAATAGAACATTCTGCAAATTTACTTCCTTATACTCCATATTTTAATATAAAAACTATAAAAACAACAGAAAATTTTGATATAGATTTATCTGACTTAGATAATTTCTTAAAAAAATATTCTAAAAGAATACTTGCTGTTTCTTTTGCCGGTTCTTCAAATGTAACTGGAAAAACAATAAACATACAAAAAATATATAAAATGATAAAAAATTATGATGAAAATATTTATTTTATGATAGATGCCTCTCAATATGCTCCGCATTTTTCTATTAACGCGGAAGATGCAGATATTTGGGTTTTTTCTGGTCATAAAACTTATGCTCCATTTGGTATAGGTGGAATATTAGCAAATAAAAGGTTATTAAAGAATATGAAATATTCTTTTAAGATATTAGCCGAGAATTCTCTCCTTTTTAAAGGAGAGATGAAAGGCGTAATTTATGCTAACGCCTTGACAAAAATATATTTTTGATATATAATATAATAATTACATATGATTAAAACATAC
>JAJYRF010000020.1 GCA_021794255.1 bacterium
ATTCCAGATAATAGATAATAGATAATAGATAATAGATAATAGATAATAGATAATAGATAATAGATAATATTAGATATTAAAAAATCTAATAAATAATAAACAGATTTTACAATTATTATAAATTATAAATATTTTATTCCACTTATTTATAGGATTATATTATTAAGATGAAAAAAAATGCGATTATATTATTTAGCGGGGGCTTAGATTCTTCAACAGTTTTAAAAATAGCTTTAGATGAAGGATATAATGTTATTCCTGTAAGTTTTTTCTACAATCAAAGACATCAAACCGAAATTGACCATGCCAAAAAAATCATAGAATATTTTAAGATTAAAAATCATATAATAATAAATCTGGATTTTAGCCAGATTAAAGGTTCTGCTTTAGTTGACTTAAAAATTGATGTTCCAAAAAATCAAATTAAATTAATTAATAACTGCAATAATAACAATGATAATAATAACGACAATGACAATGCCGCCAGCGGCTATTTTACTTCAAAAAAAAATAAATTATTAACAAACAGCAGCCATACAAATACGATAAAGTATTCGCAGCAAAATGACAATTTTTTAAAAGATAATAAAATTAAGAAAAAATCAAAAATTTTAATAACGGATGTGAATCAAAATAATCAAAACAACAAAAATCATAATGAAAAAAATTCAATACCTATAACTTATGTTCCCGCAAGAAATACTATTTTTCTTTCATACGCTATCGCAGTCGGCGAAGTTAATAATGCAGGGGATATTTTTATAGGGGTTAATTGGATTGATTACAGCGGGTATCCTGACTGTAGACCGGAATATATTCTCACTTTTGAACAAATGGCAAACCTTGCAACAAAAGTCTCTGTAACGGGAGAGTTAGAATTTAAAATACATACTCCGCTAATTAGCATGGGTAAAAAAGATATTATAAAAAAAGCTTATGAAATAGGCGTACCGTTAGAACTTACACACAGCTGCTATGACCCTATAAACGGGATTGCATGCGGAATTTGCGATTCTTGCATATTGAGAAAAAACGGATTTATAGAAGCAGGCATTGAAGACACTACGATATATGCTTCTTAATTGACATTAATAAAATTTAATTTAAGGACAGTTTTATTAACTTAACTTAACTTAAATTGTTATATCTTATATATCATATATTACCTTAAATCACCGTTAGAAACTATTTAAGTTAAGTTACTTCAACATATAATAAAGATGCGTCAATTATATTATATATATTCATAAAATAAACACGCAAATAATATTTAATCATTTATTTATAAATATAAAATCTCCCGCCGTTTTGCTGTTTAGCTTTATACATTGCGCCGTCTGCTTCGTTTATCAATTCTTCGGCTTTTTTTCCGTTTTTATATTCGCTTATTCCTATTGATAAACTTATTCTTTTATTATCAAAAATTTTATTACCGCTGCGGTCAAAATGACTGTCAATGTTGATTCTATTATTTTCTTTTTCTTTAATTTCTTTGATAATATTCTCTAATTTATCGTTTAAACCGTTAGTGAAATAATTTAATATCCTGTTAGCCACAATAGTTGAACGTTTTGCATCAGTATTTGGAAGTATAGCTACAAATTCATCTCCGCCGTATCTGCAGATAACATCAATTTTTTTTCTTATGGAATTATTTAAAACGGAAGCGGCAAATTTAATTATTTCATCACCTGCTTTATGGCTAAATGTGTCATTAAACATTTTAAAATTATCAATATCCATAAACATTAAAACAAGATCGTAATCATATCTTGCGCATCTTGCAATTTCTTTTTCTAATTCTTCGTAAAAATATCTTGAATTATATAATCCCGAAAGACTATCAGTGTTTGCAAGTATATTTAATTTTTGTTCAAATTTTATTTCTTTTGTAATGTCTCTGATTAAATAAATAATTCCTTTTGTTTCGCCGCTATGGTCGTAAATAGGTATTCTATCGTTTTCAAAATAATGATTTTTATTGTCAATTTCATGTATATTAGTCACTTTATACCCTGAAGCTAAGTCTCTAATTTCTAAAGGTATTATTAAATCATCGGAAAATAAATATTTAAAAAAACTAATTTCTTTAATATTTTTATTTAAACAATTATTTAAACTGATATTAAAATTAATTGTGAAATAATTATTGCAAAATAATATTTTATTTTCATTATTAGTAATTATAACGGCTTCATCCATTGAATTTAATATGTCGGAAATTGCGATATCGTCAACTCCGTTGATGATATTTTCTTCAATAAACGCCGGATTTATCGTATTATCATTGCCGCAGCTATTACCGCTGCTATTAGAATAATTTGAATAATTATTTAATTTTAAATTTAATATATTATCTTCTTTATCTTCTGTTTTATTTAATATTTTATTTAAATGTAAATTTATATTATTATCTAATATATTTATAAATTCTCCATCATCGGCTGCCGGCATAATTTATTCTCCTTAATCTTAATAATAAAAAATAAGTTTTAATTTATTAATAAATAAATTAGTAAATAAAACAAATAATAATGAATTTTAATGAATTTAATAAAATTTAATTTATTATTTAATTTAATTATTTAATTTAATTATTTAATTTAACAGATAAAATTAAAATGAACAGTAAAACTTATGCAAAATACAAAATAAATACAAAATTAAAATAAAAATACATTTTATATAAACTGTTCCCTTTGTCAA
>JAJYRF010000037.1 GCA_021794255.1 bacterium
TCCCATTTCTAAAAACCCCCATAAAAGATTTTAGGTTAGATTATTATAATTTTACTATAATTTAGAGACGATTTCATCGTCCCTAATCCACCTATGAGGGTTGTATTAATTTATGGGAACATTATATATTTTATTCTTATTCTTATCTTCTTCTTCTGTATCTAAAATAGATACACCTGTATCTAAAATAGATACACCTGTATCTAAAATAGATACACCTGTATTTAAATCCCTGCTCTTGTTATGTTCTACGAACATTATCTTTTCCAATAATTCATTTAAAGGCTTAAAGCTATAAAGATTTTTTGAATTGGATTTCCTGACGATTATTAAATATCCTTTTTTCTCAAGCCCGGAAAGCAGGCGTTCAATTGTCGATATTGACATCCCGGAAATTTTTTTAAGGGTTCTAATCGAAGGGAAGCTATTATCTTTCTGATATGCGAACATCCTAATAATAGTTAAAATTACAAATTCATTGCCGGATATTCTTAATTTCGCCATATTTGCCACAAGAATATTTGGAGTTTGAGTAAAACCATATTTTTTATCAAAGTCTAATATATCCGTTTTATCTACCATTGCCTTAAAAACTCCTTTTTAGCGGCTTCGTAGTCTTCGCCCAGCATTAAAACCTTAAAAAAATATATCCGTTGAGTTTGGCGAAATTTAATTAAAAGTTTTTTTTCAATAAGTTTATTTATTAATGCATTGATTTTGCCATTTCCGCAATTTACAAGCTTTGCTAAATCCGTTATGTTATATAATATTAATGAATTTTCCGAAATAGCCCACAACACAACATATAAGCCGACTTCTTCAAGGGAAAGCCCCTTTGATTTGACTAAATCGATTAAGCTAAATTCAGGCATTATGGCGGCGTTATTCATTTTCGTTATTGATACGATTTTTATTGAGTTTGTCTAATATGTCTTTTTCCGTAAAAAGGTATCTCCCCCTAGTTTTATAACAACTGATTTCGCCATATTTAATCCAATGACGTAGGGTATTAGGTTTTATCCTTAACTTTTCTGCTGTTTCTTGAATTGTGTAATAACTTTTCGGTATTTCAGTTTGCATTTTTTACCTCACTAAAATATAATTGAAAACTAATATAAATAATAAACAATATTATAAAATATAAATAATATATATATTATTAACAAAAACTAATATTACTGTCAAGAAAAATTTTACCCTTGAAGAATTATGACTAAATTAATGACATTTAATCAAGAAAACAAAGATATTATCGATTATATTAAACAAATAAGACTTAAAAAAGGTATAACCCAGAAACAACTTGCAGAAATGGCAGGAGTTAGCTTATCATTAATAGGAACAACCGAGTCATACAAAAATAAATATAGCAAATCAACGATAAAAAAAATATTCAAAGCTTTAGATTTAAATATAAAAGACGCTAACATATTTCCGAAAAATAAATCACAAGCAATAGATAATGTTATTGATTTATTAACGGTGATAAGAATTGATTTATCGCCCGGCATACCGTTAAAACAAAAATTAGAATTTATGATTTCCGATAGATTTATCGATAATGTTAAAGATATAAATGAACTTCAATTTAAAACTAAAGGGAAATTACTTATTAATGAAAGGGAATTTTTTGACCCTTTCATCGAAGATTTTAAAAAAAACAATCAAGATTATTACGCCGTAGTTATAAATGACGATTCCTTACTTCCTATAGCCCTTAAAGGTGATTATTTAATTATTAAGTATTTATATAATTTTGATTATTCTGATTTTTTTATAAAAAAAGAAAAGCAAGGGATTACGATTCCAAAATTATTTATCCTTGCAAAACCTGATAATGATAAATTAGATAAATTAGTAAGATATGTCAAAATAATCCACGATTATTCTTATAAACATAGTCTTTTTTATGCTTTTTTATATTTAAGCGAAAGATATGAATCTGATAAATATGCTCGATTAGTCTGTAATGATTTTTACTTTAAAAATGGGGATATTAGAATATCCGGCGAGGTTATCGCAGTCATTAAACCAAGGCCTAGGGTTAAAAGTTTCAATGATTAAAATCAAATACCACATATAAGAAGAAAGTTAAATTATGATATTTGAAAAAACAGAAAAAATATTAAATAGTCTTGTTATTGCAGGTATTATTTTTGTATATTTTTTATTTGGATGGTTTTTATATAAATTTATAAACATAAAAATTTATGGCATTCTTAACAATATTTACGGACTTGAAACATCACTTGTATATGTAGTATATACAACTATTTTTATTTTTTTTATAATTAAATTTATAAACAAAATAAAACAACCAAATAGATATCCTAACTTTGATAGAATTATGAATTTATTTTTTATTTTCTTATATGTGGTATTAATTTTATACTTGAAAAAATATTTAACCATATATAACTTTAATCATATAAGGTCTGTCAATCTCGGCGTTGCAACTTTATTTGCCTGTATAATAGCTTTTGCGATAATTATGCGTTTTATCAATAATTTTGTCATCATAATTATTGATAAAATAAACTTTAAAGAAGATTCTAATAGATATATTTTAACGAAAATAAGGCCTATAATTTGCCGATTGAAATTAACTAAAAACTAAAAAACCCCTTTATTTATATGCTTTTCAGTGATATAATTATCGCTAATTATATTCACCCTCAAGGTGAAAACAAAATAAATAAG
>JAJYRF010000097.1 GCA_021794255.1 bacterium
ATTTACATTAATTTACATTTAATTGATTGATTGATAAATATTTACATTAATTTACATTTAATTGATTGATTGATAAATATTTACATTAATTTACATTTAATTGATTGATTGATAAATATTTACATTATAGTTAAAAACTTTAATAATAATAAAATATAATATAATTAAAAAACTTTTTCGGGAGAAAATAAAATTAATGGAAGCGTGGTTTTCTGAAAACCAGACTGGAAATTTTGGAATTAAAATTAGAATTAAATCAATTTTGTATCATAAAAATTCTGATTTTCAAGAAATATCGGTTTATGATACTTATGAATTTGGCAAAATGCTTGTTCTTGATAATGCTGTTATGTTCACGGACAGCAATGAATTTATTTACCATGAAATGTTATCGTTTGTCCCTCTTTTTGCGCATAAAAAGCCCGAGAATATTTTGATTATAGGAGGAGGAGACGGAGGTATTATTAGAGAATGTTTAAAAAATAATTTTGTAAAACATATTGACCTTGTTGAAATTGATAACGAAGTTATCAAAGTATCTAAAAAATTCTTTTCTCAAATTGCTTCTCAGATAGACAATAAAAAAGTGTCGGTTAAACTTGAAGACGGTATTAAATATTTAAAAACTGTTAATAATACATATGATATTATTATTGTTGACTCTACCGACCCAGTAGGTCCGGCGGAAGGTTTATTTACTGAAGACTTCTATAAATCGGCATACAATGCATTAAAAGAGGATGGAATATTTGCTGCTCAAACTGAATCCCCTTTTTTTAACAAAAAACTTATCAAAGATGTTAATCGTATTATTAATAATATTTATAAAATTTCAATGATGTATTATGCTATGATACCTGTTTATCCAAGCGGTCTTTGGAGCTTCACTGTGGGTTCTAAAAAATATCAACCTAATAAAATAAATGAAACGTATAAAAATATTGATTTATCTTTATTAGATCTTCAATATTATTCACCTGAAATTCATATATCTTCATTTATTTTGCCTAAATTTATAAAGGAGCTATTAAATTAAGCCATGATTAATGAAAATGAATTTGTAGGAATAGGAGTACAAGAATTAGATTACTATACTAGTAAATCAATCATAAAAACTTCATCTTTTTTTAACGACAATACTTCTTATGGAAATTCTGATATTGTTATTCTGGGTATTCCAATGGATTATACCGCAAGTAATATTCCAGGCTCTAGATTTGCGCCGAAAAGAGTTAGAGAACTTTCTCTAACATTAGAAAATTACAGTCCGATATTAAACGGTACTATTGATTCAAAATTTTATGATGCGGGGGATTTGGTTTTGCCATGGGGTAATTTAAATAAGAGTCTTGAATTAATAGAAAATATTTCAAATAAATTTATAATAGACTGTAAAAAAATAGTAAGTATCGGAGGCGATCATCTTATAACATTGCCGCTTGTAAGCCAATATGTTAAAAAATACCCTGATATTACAGTTATTCATATTGATGCTCATACCGATTTAAGAGATGAATGGAGCAATGAAACATATTCCCACGCAACTGTAATTAAAAGAGTCTATGAATTGATAGAAGAAGGAAATTTGTATCAATTCGGCATCAGATCCGGTTCTTTTGAAGAGTTTGAATTTGCAAAAAAACATACCCATTTATTCAAAAATGATGTTTTTGAACCTCTAAAAAAAGTTATCGGCTTATTAAAAAATAAACCTGTATATTTGACTATAGATATAGATATTTTAGATCCTGCATTTGCTCCGGGAACAGGTTACCTCGAGGCTGGAGGAATATCTTCAAGAGAGCTTTTAGATTCTGTATATTTAATAATTTCGCAGCTTGATTTAGTAGGGGTTGATTTAGTAGAAGTATGTCCGCCCACGGATATTTCAGACAGGACGTCGGCTATTGCCGCAAAATTGCTTAGAGAAATTATTATAGGTATGGGCAAATAGAAAATTTATTATTTTATTTTTATATATAAGGAGCAAATAAAGAATGTTGTTAAATACGCCGGATATATATACAATGGTTAGCGGAGCTTCAGAAGGAACTTCTAAATTAAATGCTTTTGACATAGCTATTTTAAACGCAGGGGTGGGTAATGCTAATCTTATAAGACTGAGTTCAATACTGCCCACAAACACTAAGTTTATGAGTAAAATTAATTATAGCAGAGGATCTTTAGTACCTATTGCATACGGCTCTATTGTTAGCGATAAAAAGAATGAAATTATTGCGGCATCTATTGCTATCGCTATAACAGAAGAAGACGGTTTCGGAGTAATTATGGAATACTCGGGAATATGCTCTGCAGACGAAGCTAAGACTATTGTAAGTAAAATGGCGGAAGACGCCATACAATATAGAAAAATGGCTTTAAAAGAAATTAAATCTATTGCAATAGAACATAAGGTAGAAAACATAGGATGCGCTTTTTGCGGTGTTCCGATGTGGTATTCTGAAAAACTGTGAATATTGCCTTTAAGATAATATTTTGATAGTATTAATACTATATATTAATATATTGATGTATTATTTATATCATTAACTTTAAAGAACTTTAAAGCAAAATTTTTCTATTTTTTTTTTGCAGAATTATAAAGACTTTTATTATAAAGACTTTTATTATAAAGACTCTTATTATAAAGACTTTTATTATAAAGACTCTTATTATAAAGACTCTTAT
>JAJYRF010000101.1 GCA_021794255.1 bacterium
GACATCTACTCTTCTTGCAACGGAGATACCGTAAGACCGGATTTTCCGGCGGGTATCGTCGATAGCAGAGCCGAAGCGAAGACCAGCGAAGCTCATCCCCTGCCTTTAAGCATGGGGAGTATGTCAATAATGATTAATTAACTATTAATGTTTATATTGCAATATGTTTTTCTTTAAAAAGACTTTCCTCTAATCTGGCTATTATTGTTGCGGTGTTCAAAGCCGAAAGAATAATATGCCCCGAATCTGTGACTACTATAGTTTTGGTCTTTCTGCCTTCTGTGGCATCAATAAGGTTATTACCGTCTTTAGCGGTCTCTCTCAGTCTTTTTATAGGCGAAGAACCAGCGGAAACAACAGATACTACACGCGCCGAAACTATTATATTGCCGAAACCTATATTTAACAAATTATGCATATATTAAAATATGGTGTTATAAATAATCTTAATTAGAGTTCTAATAATTGTCATAAAATTATATATTATTTATAAATTTATTTTACTATTATAACATAATATTTGTTAAAAATTAAATATATTTTAAAACTTTAAACCTGCAATAAAAACTATTTATAAGTTCTAATGCTAAATAACTCTGGGTTCCTGCCTGCGCAGGCAGGAACCCGTATATAAAATTATATTGCAAAATTAAGGTAAAAATTTAATTTAATTTAATTCATCAGAAACAGCCGATAATTCTTTAAATATCTCATTTGCACTAACGGCATATGTTCCGAGCTGCGATACTGCAATGCCTGCCGCTATATTAGCAATATAGCATGCTTCATAAACGCTTGCACCTGCGCATACAGCGGCAGTTAATGTTGATATAACCGTATCGCCTGCTCCCGTAACATCAAAAACATTTTTTGCTCTGGCTTTTAAATGCCTATGGTCTTTATTATCTCTATTAAAAAGGCTCATCCCCGATTCTCCGCGAGTGATGAGCAAATTATCGGAATTAACTTTTTTTAAAATTTTTTGTGAAGCTTTAATTAAGCTTTTTTCGTCCTTTATATTAATATCTGAACCGCCCGAAGCTTCGTTTGTATTTGGGGTTAATATTGACACATTTTTATAAAATTTAAAATTTTCAACTTTAGGGTCTAAAGCAATAAACTTATTTTTAAGTTTTAAAAAATTAGTTAATTCATTAAAAAATTTTCGCTCTATAACGCCTTTTCCGTAATCTGAAACAATAACCGCATCAAATTCACTGGCTAAATATTTAATATTTTCTAATAATTTTAAATAAACTTTTTTTTTGAAATAACCCGTATTTTCTTTATCAAATCTGACTATTTGCTGATTATGTGCTATAACTCTAGTTTTTATAATAGTTTCAAAATCATCAGATTCTATAACGGCAGAATCGTCAACCGACTGATTATTCACCATTTGCGTAAATATACCGCCGTTATAATCTTTACCTATAACGCCTGCTATGAATACTTTAGCGCCTAACTTGGAAACATTATGCATTACATTGGCAGCGCCGCCCGGCAAAAGTTTTTCGTATTTAACATTAACAACTGGCACGGGAGCTTCAGGGGAAATTCTGTTCACAGTTCCGTAAATATAATGGTCAACCATAATATCGCCTATAACAAGTATCCGCGCCTTATTAAACTTTTTTATTATCTCTAATAATTTATCGTAATCTTGCATAATATTTAATTTAATTTTTAATATTTTTATATAACAATTATTTAATATTTTTATTTTTTATATATTTATCCTTAAATCACCATTAGAGACTATATAAACGCATGCCGTTTATGGCGAAGCGATCATCCAGAAAAATAAATTTCTAACGGTGATTTAAGGATAAATATATAATGTATACCAGAATTTAGCATAAGACTTTATTTAATTTTATTTGATTTTATCTGATTTAATTTCTAATATTTCTTCAAATAATTTTATTGTATTATCAGCCATTAAATCAAGATTAAATTTTTCTAAAACTGTCTTTCTTGCCTCAATGCCATATTTAAGTATTAAATGTTTGTCTTCTATAAGCTCAAACACTTTATCTTTTATTGCTATCGCATCGCCTATGTCAACAATATATCCGTTTTTTCCTTCTTCTACAACCTCAGGCATACCCCCTGCTTTAGAAACTATAACCGCTTTTTCCATTGACATAGCTTCAATCAGCGATAAAGGCAAACCTTCTTTCAGTGAAGGAAAAACTAAAATATCAAGTTCATGAAAAAAAACAGCGAGATTTTTATCTATAAAACCGATAAAATACACGTAATCATCAATATTTAGCTTAAGCGCCTGCTCCTTTAAAGCATCTTTTAAATTGCCTGTACCTGCAATAAAAAATCTTACATTTTTTGTTTTTTGCAATATTAAATCGGCTGAATCCAAAAAAATGTCTACGCCTTTTTCGCGCGAAAGCCTTGAAACCATTCCTATGCTAATAATCCCTTCATTTATAATATCTTTTTTTTGATAGTTATCAGGATTAAATTTATCCGTATCTACCCCATTATAAATAATATGAAGTTTTTCTTCAGGAAAATTCTGCGATTTCAAATTTAAATATACTGCTTTTGAAACGCATATCACATTATTTGATAAATTATATTGTTTTTTTTTATTGATTCCATGAGCCGTGGCAATAGTTTTTACTCCCGTTATACTGCTGGCGGCAGCTCCCATAAAATTAGCCTTTGAAAGATTTGTATGAATTATTTCAATATTATATTTTTTTATTAATTTAACTATTTTTAAAATAGAAAAAAAATCAAATTTAAATCCTGCATTTATAATATCATAAGACAAATTATTATTGCCGAGCATTCCTTTAAACTCTTCATTGTTCCCGGTAATTATATAAACTTGATGCCCTCTTTCAATTAATTTTTTTGAAAGATTCACAACATAATTTTCTGCTCCACCGATATTGGTAGGAGTAATAATTTCTAATATTTTCATATTATTAATATAATTTTTAATATAATTTGCTTAAACTTAATATAATATTTATACTATATTTTCATTATATTTCTATTTTATTATATTTTTTATATTATATTTTAAACAATCTTTTTATTTTTATTACGGCATTTCTTGATTCATTCACTGAATCCTTGACTATACGGTATATAAACATTTTAAAAATTTGTTTTATACCTTTTTTCTGCTCCATAAAATTTTTAAAATCGTCAATATTCCAGTCTTGAGTAACGGCTAATTTTCTAAAAGGTTCAGGGTGAAAACCGAGATTATTTTTATTTATTCTTTCTAACCAGCTAAAATCTGAATATATATATTTATCAACCCGCGGGTCAAAATTAGACACCCAATTTTTAAAAAAATTTAATATTTTTCCGTCATATAATTTTTCCATAGCTTTTTCTTTTTTATACATACTTGCAGGATTTTTAGCTCTTCCGTAATGATACATTGTTGCTGAATCTAATAAAATTGCATTTCCGTTTTCAATATGAATCTTATTACCTTTTATATCTTTAAAACCCATTGCATCGCCCCAAGATACGACAGTTCCGTCATTTCTGATAATACGCACTTCTTTATCGTAAAAAAACTTTTTTTCGGATTTTTTAGCATAAGAAAAATAACCCCCGAAAAAATGAATATAATTAAATTCAAAGCCCTTAATTTCTTTATTGTCTATATTTTCTTCAAGAATTTTAATTATTTTAGAATAGTCTTTTTCATGAATACCTTCGTCGCATTGAATATATAAACCGTAATCACCTGTTATACGGCTTATTGCAATGTTAGTTTTTTCCGACATTATTGAGCCTTTTTTCTCAATTAATTTCCAATCGGAGTTAATCAATTTTATTTTTGATTCTTTTGATTGAAGCTCTATTAATTTCTCTCCTGTTCCGTCATCGCTATCGCAGACGACAACAATAAACTCGTCGCATATAGGAAGAGCCGACTGTATAGATTCTATAAACGGATAGCCCATCAATATACCGTTTCTAATAAATGTAAAACCGGATAATTTCATCTAACTTATTATAAGCTCGGAGACCCCGTCCGCAAGGGCAGGGATGAGAACTATCCTCTTTTAAGTTTAAGTTTTAAAATATCCCGACGCAATCGTCTTATAATTATAATATATATAAAACCTCCCGTCGGGTGGAGTTAAATGCGCATCGAGGTTGTTATCTAAGGTTTTTAAGCCCGGCTCACTGCGGTTTACCCCTCTTACCGCTGTTTAAAGCCGAGCCGCAGAGCTTCGGACTTGCGCAACATCCAAAGGTGTGTGCCTTAAAGGTTCTCTTAGATAACTGCTGATTAAACATAATCTCTCTTATCAACCTGTTTTTTCAAGTTCTCAATTCTATAAGCGGCGGGTAGTTGACATATTAATAGCTTTATAATCATATATTGTTATGTTTTTATTATCTTATATATATAATCTTATATATTACTTTATATATTATCTTATTTATATTTTTATATTTTTAATTCTTTCATTGCATCTGTTAAATCATATAATTCAATATTTCCCATACAATCAGGATAATCATTTTTTAAAAAACTTTCTTTATCGCAGGTATTTAAAAAACAATGATAACAATCGGTTTTTTTATCTATAATATAGCTGCTATTATTGACAGGACCGCATACGGCAGGATCGGTTGAACCAAACAAAGCAATTAAAGGAGTGTTTAACGCGGAGGCAAGATGCATTACTCCATTGTCAACGGAAATAACTAATCGGGAGATTTTCATTAAACCTCCAAGCATATATATATCGGTAAGACCTGTTAGGTTAACGGTTAATTTCTTATCGCTCGTCAGCCGATAAATTTTATTTGCAAGGGGAATATCTTTTTTTGAGCCTATGATTATTACATAAAAACCCAATTTATTCAAATAATCGGCAAATAAAGCAAAAAGCTCTGGATTAGCTTCTTTTGTATTCCTTGTTGAACCCGGAGAAAATAAAACAATCTTTGTTTTGTTAATAATATATTTATTATCATCATTATCAGCGATGTTGTTGTTGTAACCTGTATTATCGGATTGATTGCTATTATTATCAGCATTGTAATTATCGGCAGCATTGCGATTGCCGATGTTATTATCTACGGCATTATTATTGTTAGCATTGTTATTGTTATTGTTATTGTTACGGCTGTTTTCAATAATGTTAATATTAGTATCAATATTCGAGTCTTTCAATAATTTTATTGCCGTCTTAATATCTTCTTCAGCTGGAACATATATAAGTTGTCTTGAATTGTATTTTTCTTTTATTGAAAAAATATCAATAAATTTTAATGCCTTGTCAATATTATGAATTTTTTTATCATTTTTTATTTTATAATTATAAAATAAAAATGTTTTAAAACTGCTTATTCCAATTCTTTTTTTTGAAACAAAAAAAGATAGTAGAGCAAATTCGAAAGATGTTAAGAAATTTATGCATGCATAAAAATTATATTTTTTAAGTTCTTTATACAATTTATACAAATAAAAAATATTTGATATACCTTTATGTTTTTTTCTTTCAATAACCTTGTAAACATCAGGATTTCTATATAATACAGGCGCAGCAGTTTCTGAAGCCAGCACAAAAATATTAGATTCCGGGAATTTTAATTTTAATGCTCTCATGGCAGGGGTCAGCATAAGAACATCTCCAATATGATTTAACCCAAAAATAAGAAAGTTTTTTTGCATTTGCTTATATTTAGCTATCAATATTAACTATTATTTTATTTAGCTTACCAATTGTTTAGCCAGATTATACTGACATACTCCCCGCATGCCTATAAGATTATTGCGACGAACCCCCCTAGGTTATTGCAGCCAGATTATACTGACATACTCCACATGCCTATAAGATATAAACGCTTGTCGTTTATGGAATACCGGCATTCACTGCGGCTGCCCGTAAAAAATTAAAAATATTTAAAAATAAAATAACGGCTTAAATTATTTTTTTCTAAAAATATTTAAAAAATATTCCTTAATCTTAGCTTTTATTCCATTATTAAAAAATAAGCTGAGTCTAAATATAAAAAAAATAAATTTGCTTTTATATAAATAAAGCTTATAATTTTTTCTTTTTATACCTAAAAATCTTTTTTTATAATCTTCGTCTCCTTTTAGAAAATCAAACTCTGAATAATTTTTGCCGATTGCTTCTTTAATATTATAATAAGTCAACACTATACCCGGATATAAATTTGAATATTTTGTATCAAAACCCGGTAAATAAACCTGCCGCTTTTCGGCGTAGTCAAAACAGACGGCGGCAGATATAAATTCATTATTATATTTTAAAAAAGACAGCGCCAAAATATTATTTTTAAAAAAGCTAATAAATACTTCCTTAAAAAATGATTTTATTTTATTATTTCGGAAAACTCCGCTATGTCCTTTTTCATTCCACCGTTTCTGATGTAATTTAAAAAAATTATCAATAAATAAATCTAATAAAGAATTATCTGCATTTTCAGATTTAACGTATTCAATAGATTTTTTCTCGGCTTTTTCAACCCTGCTTAATATATTATACCTTTGTTTAGAATTAAATTGTTTTATATATTTGTCTATTCCGTCCGTTAATTTTATATAATAGGTATCGCCGCTTTCTTTACATTGTAAAAAATATGCCGTTTGTTTATTTTTATTTATATTTTCAAGCAATGATTCGGATATCTGCTTTAAAAAAATTATATTTGCAATATCGCTTCCTTCAATTATATTAAATATCTTTGCAATGATATTTTTTTGATTTGCCTGTTTGTCAATAATAATACCTAAATAATCAGAAAAATCATAGCTTATAAACATTAATACGTTAAAAAACACAAAAAATTTTTTAATGAAGAACGGCGCTATTGCTTCAATTTTACCATTTTCATCATAAATACATATAATGAAAAGTCTATTTATTCTTTTGCTATTTAAAAAATATTTAACCCATAAATATACCCAATCATATGTTAAAAATACATTATCATTTTGGCTTTCCTTCAGCAATATATTCCATTCATTTTTTAAATTTTTTAAATCTTCAATATTTTTTATTATTTTTACCATTAATTAATTGAATACAGATATTAATAAATATTTAATCTTTAATATTGCTTATTAATTTTTAATATTTGTTATAATTTTAATTTTTAACTTTTAATTAACTTTTTGGTTTACCTGAAATTAATTTAAATACATCGCTTACACAAATTTTTTTCATACACAATGCATATTTTTCTGTTTCGTTATTGTCGTCTAAATTATTACTATTATTATCGCTACTATAATTAACGTTATCATTATTATAATTATTTATATTCTTATAGCTGTCGGGACTTAAATCATCATTGCTATACTTATTAATTTCTTTTTTATTTATCAAACCGCAAGATTTTTTAAAACAGGGGGAACATATAAGATTGCCCTGCAAAATTTTAACATTGCTTCCTATCGGACCTGTCAGTTCAGAACTAGTAGGTCCAAACAGCGCGATTATTTCAGGACCGTTTTCTATGCTTGCAGCTATATGCATAAGACCGGAATCTCCTGTTATAAAATAGTTCATTTTTGAGATTAGTTCTTTTACCTGCATCAAAGTAGTTTTGCCTGTCATGTCTGCAATAAGTTTATTGCCTGATTTGTTGATAGTATTTATATTATTATTTATATTATTAATGTTAATACTATTATTAATATTAGAATTAGAATTAGAATTAGAATTAGAATTAGAATTAGAATTAGAATTAGAATTAGAATTAGAATTAGAATTAGAATTAGAATTAAAATTAAAATTAGAATTAGAATTAGAATTAAAATTAGAATTAGAATTAGAATTAGAATTAGAATTAGAATTAGAATTAGAATTAGAATTAGAATTAGAATTAGAATTAGAATTAGAATTAGAATTAGAATTAAAATTAGAATTAGAATTAGAATTAGAATTAGAATTAGAATTAGAATTAGAATTAAAATTAGAATTAATAAAAGTTTTATCTATATTATTATTAGTAATATTAATATTAGTATTCTCACTTTTTTCTTTATCAAATATTTCTTCAAAGTTAAATGTTTTTGCATTGTTATAATTATTTTGCAGCGAATTTATTATTTGTTCTGCATATGTTTTGTCTTCTTTGCCGCCGAATATCACAATTCTGGCATTATATTTTCTTAAAATTAATTCAGAAAGTTTAGCAAAATATTTGGCGGGCCATTTTTTTGTTGCCCACGCTCCGCCGAGATTAATTCCGATAAAAACCGTATCTGCGTTAAAATAAAAATTTTCATATATAAATTTATTCGCAAATTCTTTATCTGTTTTACTCGTTTTAAATGTCAGCTTTATATCATTAAGAACAAGCCCTCCCGATGACCTTGCAAGATATAAATAAAATTTTGCCGCATGCTCAAATTTTCTTCCTGCTCTGCTTATTTTTTTATTAGATAAAAATCCAAGGTTTGCATATTCTTCAACATATCTTTCTTTTGCGCCGCTTAAAAAGGCAAGCAAAGATGTTCTGTCAACTCCCTGTAAATCTAAGGACAAATCATATCTGCGCGATTTAAGCAATGCTATTAATTTTAAATAATCTTTTAATTTGTAATTTTTCTTATCTATAATAATTATTTCGTCTATATAAGGATTTAATAAAGCAATATCCTTAGCTTTATCCTCTATCAGCCATGTTATGGAGCTTTTGGGATAAGCCTTTCTTATTGACTCAATAGCAGGAGTTGCGAGTAAACAGTCTCCGATTGAACTTAGCTTTATAATTAATATATTTTTAATATTTTGTTTTTCTGTCATATTATTTTATTTATTTATAATTTATATACTATATTTTTAATTTGCCGATATAAATTATAAATTATTAAAAAAATGCCTCTATTAGTAGAAATTTTACCGGCTATTTTAGAATATTATAACTAAATTAATAAAAATATTTTACTTTAAATATTTTTCTTTTAAACTTAAAAAAATCTGTATTATGTCTAATAGCTATTCTCCTTAATGCAAAAAAATCTGTATTATCTTTTACTATACCTGTTTTAGTTATACATGCCCCCTGAAAACCGGCTTTTTCAACTAAATTTTTTATATTTTCATTATAATCGCCATAAGGATAAGCAAAAAAATTAATATTAATATTTAATTTTTCTTCAAGAATTTTTTTTGAAGCCGATATTTCTTCATAAGCAAGTTTTTCGGGAATCATAGTTAAATGCGGATGTATTTTTGTATGAGCGCCCATTTCTATGCCCGATTTTATCATTTCTTGAAGTTCTGCTAAATTAAGCATTTCATCTTTATTTTCTCCGTTTTTAATATCCCATGCGTTAATACCCCCTATCATATCTGAAACCATAAAAACAGTTGCATTCACATTGTTATCTTTTATAATTTTTAGTCCTTTTGAATAAATAGACCTTGAACCGTCATCAAAAGTTATAGATACAAATTTATCATTTTTATAATTATTGTCAGTATTATTGTCATATATTTGTTTCATACGGCTAAGCGTCAAAAAAACATATCCCTTATTTTTTAAATACTTAATCTGTTTGTCAAAGTTTTCTTCAGTAACATATAGTCCCGGGAATTTCGCATTTTCAGGATATTTTCCAATTTTATGATAAAGCAGAATAATAAATTTTTTTTTTAAATAATTCATATTGTTGGCGTTTAAATAGAAATTATGTTATTGTATAATTAATGTACAATTAATTATATTACAGTATTATCTTATAATTATACTACAAGTGCTATCTTAATAATATTCAAAAATAACTAACATAAAACAATAAATTTATGACAAAAACCGATACAAACACAACTATAAATACAATTAGCGAAGCAGACAAAGATAGCGCAAAATATGAAATAAATAAACCTTCATTGTCAATTGTGCTTCCTGCTTTTAATGAAGAAAAACGAATAAAATATACAATATCAAAATTAAGGTCTTTTTTAAAGCTAAAAAAATTTAATTACGAAATTATTGCCGTTGATGACGGAAGCACAGATAATACAATTAACGTATTAAAAGATATTTCAAATTCCGACTTAAGGATTATAACAATTACAAGAAGCGGAAAAGGCGCTGCGGTTAAAACAGGAATGCTTGCCGCAAATTATGAATATATCTTTTTTATGGATTCTGATTTGTCAACAGACGAACAGGAAATATTAAAATTTATAAACATTTTCAAAAAAGAAAAGGATGTTGAGGTTATAATAGGTTCAAGATACTTACCCGAAAAATTGACGATTATTCAGCCGCCTTTTAGAAATATGGTCGGAAAAACATTCAGTTTCTTAAAATCACAATTATTAGGCTTGAATTATTGCGATTCGCAATGCGGATTTAAAGCTTTTAGAAAAGAAGCAGCACAAAAAATATTTTCTAAAGTAACTATTAACGGTTTTTCTTTTGATGTTGAAGTACTTTATATCGCAGAATTAAATAAAATAAAAGTTAAAGAAGTGGGGGTCGAATGGCGCCATAAGCCTGGCGGACATGTAAATATTATGATTGATTCAATTCCTATGATTTTTGATTTATTTAAAATATATCTTAAAAAAAATTATTACCTTAATCAATAATAATCCTAATTATCAATAATCCTAATTATCAATAATCCTAATTATAAATAATCCTAATTATCAATAATCCTAATTATTTTATTTTTTTTAATTTAAAGTAGATATATATATGCTAATTTATTTGTGCATTAAACTTTAGTAAGCCATTTCTCGTATTTTTTATTTTTCCCTTTAACAATTTTGAAAAATCTGTCCTGCAGATCTAAAGTAACATCGCCTGCCTTTCCTTTTCCTATTTTTCTATCGTCAATTTCTCTGACCGGGGTAACCTCGGCTGCAGTTCCGGTTAAAAAAACTTCATTTGCAATATATAATTCATCTCTAGTAATTCTTTCTTCTTTAACGGATATTTTCATTTCATTCTGAATAATTTCGATTGCGCTGTTTCTTGTAATACCCGGAAGAACCGAAGATAACGGAGGTGTTTTAATATACCCGCCTGAATAAATAAAAATATTTTCCCCGCTTGCTTCACATACAAAACCTGAAGTATCTAACATTATTGCTTCATCGTAACCTACGTTTACAACCTCTTTTTTGGCAAGTATCGAATTTATATACTGACCCGTTGATTTTGACATACCCATAAAAGTATTTACATGAAATCTTGCATAAGAAGAAACTTTTGCCCTGATACCTGTTCTTAAAGCTTCTTCTCCGAGATAAGCACCCCAGACCCAGGCAGAAATCGCAACTTTTACGTCATATTTTTTAATAAAAATACCGAGACCGCCTCCGTCCCCGATATAAACAATGGGTCTTATATAACACCCTTTAAATTTATTTATTTTTACAAGTTCAACAACAGCATTAAAAATTTCTTCTTTAGAAAAAGGTATATCATCAATTTGAAGAATATGGCTTGAATTATATAATCTGTCTATATGTTCTTTTAATCTGAAAATAACGGAGCCGCCTTGTGATGTTTCATAGCATCTTATACCCTCAAACGCACCGAGACCGTAATGCAGACTATGCGAATTTACTGAAATATTTGCATCGCTATAATCAATAAATTTTCCGTCCATCCAAACTTTAGAACCGTCAAACGGACCTGCCTTTTTAGTTTTGCCGTTTTTGGCATCGCCATTCTTCTTAGTCATCATTATTTTCCTTAATAAATTTTATTTTATTATTTAAATTATTATTAATTATATACTAATTATTATTAATCATTCTTATTTATTATTATTTATTCTTACTTTCTTAATTATTCTTACTTATTATTACTTACTATTATTTACTATTA